>JAGPVU010000028.1 GCA_018066825.1 Cycloclasticus sp. | reverse complement strand
CTTTTTTATACCCTATAGCCGCCTTATCAAATTGCTCTGTCATGATAAAGGCATTTGCGATATTGCAATGGGCTTCGGCATAGTTTTTATCTAACTTAAAGCACTGGAGCAATATTTTTATTGCCTCTTCGGGCTCTTCGCTCTCAGTTAACACAGCTGCTAGATTATTCATCGATTCAACGTGCTTTGGTTTGATCACCAACACCTTGCTAAACCACTGTTTCGCTAGTTCTTTATTTTTATTTTCGCGCTCAATACTGCCCATATTATTAAGCGCAGATATTAACTTTGGGTTTATTTTTAGAGCGTTTTCTTGCGACTGTTTAGCAAGATCAAATATTTTTAAATCGTAGTAAATAATGCCTAAATTACTGTGTGCATTGGCAGAATTCGGTAACAACTTAACCGCCTGTTCTGCATGCTCCCTGGCCTTATCTAATTGTTTAGTTAAACGATACATTTCACCCAGGTTAGTATGAAATTGTCCATCCTTTGGATTAATTGCTATCGCTTGAGTAATCACCTTAATGGCTATTTCAATATTGCCTGCTTTGTGTGCAATAACACCTAGCAGGTGAAGCGCTAGCGCATCTTGTGGTGATGCGTGCAAAATCCGTTTAATTAATATTTCTGCTTGACGTAATTTACCTTCGGTAATATTTTTAGCCACTAATTGCATGGCCTGTTCTTTTGTTACTTTTTTCCCTGATGCTGTGTTTTCAGCTGATACTGGGTTGTGCATCTTTTCCATTAGAAATCCCTATTATTTACATGACTGCGTTATTGTAGTGGTCAATTCATTGTAAATTGACATAAAAAAACCATGAGTACAAATGCACTCATGGTTTTTTATTATTAAACAGCTATATTAAAATTGTAAACTGTATTTTATGCCTGCAGATTGAGACATTAAATCCTCTCTGCCATCAATGTTATAGGTAACACTCACATCACCCGCGTTACCAAGATTAAACCTTGCACCAACGCCCGCATTGTAGGTGATTTCATCGGGTTCAATTCCTTCAACATTAAAGGCAGAACCGCCACCTGCAAACGATGCGGTAACATTAGAAGAGTCTGCTATCGTGTCATAACCAATGCCTGCATTGGCCAGCAGGGTTACACTGCTTGATACATGGCTTTCTAATTTGGCACCAACACCTAAAATTAGGCTTTCGGCATCTAATGAATCAACATTCAGGTTAAAGAATCCTGCGCCTGTTTCACTGTAATCATCAACATCAACCTTGCTATAGCTGGCGCTTAAGTAAGGCGTCATTGTTGTATCAGCATTCATTGCTAAACTGCGCTCAATTGCAACGCTGGCAATAACCGTGTCGCTATCGTAATCTGCCTTTGCAACCGCACCGCCAAGTACAACACGTTTTGAGTCTACATCCGACTCGCCATAACCTAACTGCATGTTAATCCTTGTTGCACCATCCAGTTGATATGAACCATATAAAATACCCATATACGTATCTACATCGGCATTTTGATCACCTACGCCGGGTGTACTATCAACGTCAGTTACGGCATAAGAGAACGCAATACCTGCATTCCAGTTTGTCGATAGGTCGGTATCAACACCAATAATTAACCCTTCTGTATCAGCGTCGTAGCCTGTTACGCCATTACGGTCATCTTGGTCTGTCCAAACACCAAATGCTTTGAACCAAGCATTCCCTCTCATTGCCACATCACCCGACGCTATACCGGTCGCATTTCTAGATGCAGCCGCCGTTACTTCGCGTGTTATAGCAGAGGTTGCGCTTTGAGTGCCGCCAACAACCGCACTGGCCATGGGCGTTAAGGATTCAAGTGCGTCACCCACACCTTTTTCGGTTGATAATGAACCAAATTGCACAGCCAAATCACCGTAGGGATCAGCGGTAATTTGCGCGTCCAGCTCAGCAGCCAAACCTTCTGCTGCAGATGCGTTTTGAGCCGTGGCTGCTGCCAGTAATGTTGTTAGATTAGTGGCAGTAACGTCTATATCAACGTTATCGAAACCATCATCGTAGGCATCAAATGCGAATGCTAAGGAGTTATCAAGTACATTAAATGATGTTGCATCTACCAATGTGCCGGCAGAAATTACATCATCTAGCACGTCGCCATCAGCCAGTGTATTAGCTGGATCAGCCAGTACAGTTATGCCTGTTCCGGCGTCTAGTGTGGCCGTACCCGAAACATTCAAGGTGCCGTAATCTCCATCGTCAACAACATCAATAGCCAATACGCCACCGACGGATTGATCAAAGTTACCGCCAATGTAGCTACTGTCTGTCGGCAGTATTATTGTGCCATTGTTTACCATGGAGACCGTGCCACCTAAGTCAATCCAGCCGTCAACCAAGCCACCGCTTGCGTTACTTACAAGGCCTGTACCACTGTCAGCATATAAGGCCGCATGCGATGATGTAATAGTACCTGAGTTAACTACTGAACCATTCAATGTACCAATTGATATGCTGGCAACACTTGAATATACCGAACTACCAACTGCATTCAGCGTTATAGTACCGGTATTGGTGATGGTGCCGTCCATGGTGTTATGCGCTACGATACCGCCCGCTGTCTCAATATAGTCATCTGCATTTAGGGTAACGTTAATATCACCCGTGTTGGTAATGCTACCGGTGCTAAATACGGCATCATCAACAAAAATACCCGCCACATCGTGTATGTTGCTAGATTCTGCAGTGGCATTAACAGTGATGCTTCCGTTATTGGTAATACTACCAGACACATCATCATTTACTGCGATACCGCCTGCTGATGACATGCTTTCACTTGTAGCCAACAGATCAACATCAATGCTGCCATTGTTGATAATGCTACCGGTGACACCAATGCTATCATCTACGTATATACCACCTGCATCATCTATTTCTGACCCAGTAGCTGCAAAAATAATGTTGCCATCGTTGGTGATGCTACCGTCTAAATCGCCACTGACTGCGATACCGCCTGCATCACTTATATCTGAGACCGCATCTAGGGTAACGTTAATATCACCGGTATTGCTAATGCTGCCGGTGGCTGCGAGATCACCATCTACATAAATACCACCCACATCATCTATATCTGATGACGCAGTGGCATTAAACGTTATGTTGCCATCAATATTATTGGTAATGCTGCCGGCCATATCGCCATTAACATAAATACCGCCCGCTGTATCCACATCATCATCTGCGTTTAAGTTAACGATAATATCACCAGTATTGCTAATGCTACCGGTGCTTGTTACTGTTTGGGTAAGATAAATACCACCGATATAGCTGATGCTATCGTCTGTTGCTGTTGCTGTTAAATTGATTGTTCCATTATTGCTGATGCTGCCAAGGAGATCGCTCGATTGAAGATAAATACCACCTACTTCAGTAATATCGTATGTACCACCATCTAGCGTTACGTTAATTTCGCCGTCATTTGTAATACTACCTGTTACATCACCATTATATACTTGGATACCACCCACATGATAAATACCTGTGTCACCATAAGCGTCTAGGTTTATTGTTCCGCTGTTCTTAATGCTGCCATCTAAATCGCCATTTACAAAAATACCACCCGCGCTGTAGACACTTCCACTAGTTGCATCCAGGTTTACATTAATTATCCCTGTATTGCTGATACTACCCGTGCTTGATACTGTGCTGTCAACAAAGATACCGCCTGCATAATCAATACCATAGCCGTCTGAAGCTGTCGCGTCCAGATCAATGGTTCCGTTATTAGTGATGCTGCCGTCAAGTTGTTCATCTACATAGATACCACCCACTGATGATATGCCAGGGCTTGATAATGATGCGCCGGTATTTTTTGTTAATAAATCAACATCAATGCTGCCATTATTGATAATGCTGCCGGTATCAGCGATGCCACTGCCCACGAAGATACCACCCGCATCATCTATTTCTGACGCGGTGGCTGCAAAAACAATGTTGCCATCGTTGGTAATGCTGCCGTCCATATCATTATGCACTACGATACCACCCGCTGTATGGAGATCCGAATACATATCTAGGGTAACGTTAATATCACTATCAACGCTGTTGATGATGCTACCGGTACTAAGTACGTCATCATCCACTAAAATTCCTGCTACATCATGCATATCACCAGAATCCGCGGTGGCAATAACAGTGATGTTTCCGTTATTAGTTATACTACCGGACAGATCGTCGTCTACTCCAATACCAGCCACAGTGTCTATATCGTCACCTACGACTAAGTTAACGATAATATCCCCGCTATTGCTGATGCTACCGTCCACATCACCGTCTACATAGATTCCACCTACAGTATCTATATCGGAATCTGCATTTAGGGTAACGGTAATATCACCGGTGTTGCCAATGCTGCCGTTAGTTGTTAGATCACCACCTACATAGATACCACCCACATCATCTATATCTGATGACGCAGTGGCATTAAACGTAATGCTGCCATCGTTGGTGATGGTGCCGTCCATATCGCTATATACTGCGATACCACCCGCTGTATCGATATCATCCGCTGAAACTAGGTCAACGTTAATATCACCGGTGTTTGTTATGCTGCCGGCGGTTAATACTGCTCCGTTAACATAAATACCGCCTGCGTAAGAAATATCCGATATTGTTGACGTTATATCGACATCAATGGTGCCGTTGTTAATGATGGCTGATCCAAAATCATCATCAATAAATATACCGGCAGCCCTAGTAATGGTGTTGTCGCTTAAACTTACTTCTATAAGCCCTGTTAAATCGTTAGTAAAGGTATCGACGCTACCACCAAACTCGTATGTAACGGCGGAATCTTCACTGCCACCATTATTGGTAGAAATTGTTCCGCTGTTGACGATTGTTGTCATATCGCCGACAATTTTTAAATCAAACGCACTAACGGTGGTAACACTTAATGCTTGGCCGGTAAAAACGCCCCCATTAAGTTCATATGTATTCGGCCCTGCTAAAGCGGCGGCTGGCAATATGGCCATTGACACCACGGCTGCACCGACAGCCACACTTAATGCATTCCTATTTAAATTTTTCATGATTCCTTTCCCTTTGGTTTTATTATTTAGTTCAATTTAAAAGCATTGTCTTCACAAATCTATTCTCTTTTCTTAACTGTGTCAAACATAATTAACTCCCACTGTATGTTTATCGCCAGCATTATTTCTTATCCAATCAGATTCCTTTTAAAATATAACTACCACAATGTCGCTACTATATAACTCGGTTAACCGGCTAGCTGTTCGTTGAAAATTACTGGGCCGGTACCGAACAGTAATTTACACTAGTTAAAGCGGGTTAAACTTGAAGACGCCTTTTACAAAAAAGGCTAAGTAGATAGCTAACATCAAGCCGCCCATAGACTACAATAGCTTCTCTTTTATTTTGGCTCAAACCTAAGGCTCCATATGACAATCACTGATGATAACGATCAGCTGCAACGCTTTTTATTTGAAGACAGCGGCATACGCGGAGAAATTGTTAAGCTAAACAGCAGCTGGCAAGTCGCGTTAGAAAACCACCATTACCCCACCGTGGTTGCCGAACAACTCGGCCAAGCACTCGCTGCTACGTTATTATTATCTGCCACCTTAAAATTTGAAGGCGCTTTGATTTTACAAATACAAGGCGACGGGCCAATTAGCTTGTTAGCGGCACAGGCGACAGAGCAACAAACGGTTAAGGGTTTAGCGCATTGGTCAGGTGATATCCCCGCGGGCGATCTGGCCTCTCTTTATGGCAATGGGCGTTTAGTTATTACCATTAAACCCGCAAAAACTAAGGCTTACCAAGGTATCGTTAGCCTACAAGGGGCATCGTTGGCATCAGCGATTGAGTCGTACTTTATCCAATCCGAACAACTTAAAACCCGGTTTTGGTTTGCCGTTAACGAAGATCAAGCCGTCGGTTTGTTATTACAAGAGCTACCTACCGAAGGTGACAAGCAAAGCGATTGGGATCGTTTAGAAATACTAACCGACACCCTTAGCGACAACGAATTGCTGACACTCCCATCCAGTCAGATTATTCACCGTCTATTCCATCAAGAAACGGTACGACTCTATCCACCCCAAGCGGTGTCATTTAAATGTGATTGCTCACAACAAAAAGTAGAAGCCAGTTTGATCAGCTTAGGGCACGACGAGCTCAACTCGATATTACAAGAAAAAGGCACGGTTGATATACATTGCGATTATTGCAATCGACACTTCCAGTTTGACCCTATTGATATTGAGCAGTTATTTAACCTAGGGCACAGTGGCGATTCAACGAGCCGCCATTAAATAGAATTAATTCAATAGGCCAATGCGTTGCAAATATAGCCACTACACTATAAATAATGGTATAAATTTAGTGCACGCTAATACCTATCCAATAAAATCAAGAGGGAAACTAGATGACATTTCTAAATAAATTTCAAGATCAAACATATGCCCTGTTACGAATCAGCAGTGGTTTTTTATTTTTATGGCACGGCGCACAAAAGTTTTTTAATTACCCGATTAACTTTCCGCATGGGCCGTTAAATAACTTGACGACAGCGGCTGCAGCGATAGAACTAATTGGCGGCACCTTGATTATGCTGGGCCTGTTTACTCGCCCTGTCGCGTTTATTAGTAGCGGTACGATGGCAGTCGCTTACTGGATGGTACACGCCGGCAAAAACTGGTTCCCGATTGCTAACGGTGGAGAGATATCGGTGTTGTTTTGCTTTGTTTTTCTATTGATAGCCACTCGCGGTGCGGGCATATGGGGACTCGATAAAAATACTTAGTAGCTAACTTAAAGCCGTTTTACCTGTTTTAAAGATACGGCCTTAACCATGCTTCAAACTGCGGCAAGCTCATGGCCCCAGCTTGTCTGGCGACCTCTTTACCGTTTTTCATAATTAATAAGGTTGGGATGCTTTTAATTTGAAATCGTGCGGCTAGGCGCTGCTCATTTTCGGTATCTAATTTAGCAAATCGAGCGCTTGGCTCAAGTTTTTTTGCGGCTTGGTCAAATACGGGTGCAAAGGATTTACATGGGCCACACCAGGCCGCCCAACAATCAACAACAACGGGAATATCGCTTTGTTCAAAGTGGCGTTGCGCAGTCCCTGCTTTTAGAGCAACGGGTTTACCAGCAAATAGTTTCTTTTTACATTTTCCGCAGTTTCCACCGGCATTTAATTTATTTGCCGGTAACTTATTAACCGCGTCGCAATGAGGGCATACAATTTTTAATGAGTCGGACATGGCCTTAGTATAAAAGTGGTTGGGTCTACTAATATGGCGTCAATCATTAAAAAATCAACGTTTGATCAGGTGTAACTTTTGTTGTCGCGTCATTTTCTTTATGTTGGCCTCTCGAATACTGGCAGTACTTCTATCACTCAGCTGCTCGGTATAAACGAATTGTACGGGAGTTCGTGCGTTAAAATATTTTGCACCACTACCTTTAAGATGCTGCGCAAAGCGCCTGTCTAAATCGGTGGTGATCCCTGTATACAAGCTATCATCATCAGCTTGAATGATATACACAAACCAACTCATCGGGCGCTTAATGAGTCGCCGCAACGCCGACAAAAATACTGTGCCTGTTGTTTAACCAACTTATTGTGTCGTCGAATACCCAATTGATGTTGTTGGCAGCCGCACTGATACGCCACTGTTGAATAACGCCGCTTTGGCACACCGGTTAAATCGTAGTTGGCTGTTCGTTCAGGCTTTGCGCCGAGCTGCTCCATCAGCTGTCGCCATTGCGTACCGTGTGGACGAATGTTTTTTTTGCCGTATTGCATGTCGACAATGTAATGCGCCACTTCATGCGGTACGGTATCGCGTAAGTTTTGTTCGAAGTATTTAGCAAAAATCTGCGCGTTATAACGAATCACGCGCTTGTTTTTGCTTACCTTGTACATACCAATGGTATGACCGCGCAAATCAAATTCGACTGGAATCATTTTGAACGGCTTATTCAAAATAACGCCTGCCTTATCAATCTGTTTTTCAGTTTCGCTAATAACTAAGCGTTGCTGGCTTTCGTTTAAAGCCAACATGTTTAACTCAGGTTAAGTTTTTCTAATAATGAACGAACTTCTTGTCGAGCTGCAACGTGAGATAAATTTGTGACGTTTGCCATATCCAGTACCGTTAAACCACGCGGGAACAGCTCTTTATAAATCACCCGTTCGTATAGGCCAGGCACATAGCGAAACATGATTCTTTTTTGTAAGGATTCCAGTACTTTATGAACGCGTTTATTATTTCTTGAGTCCAAGGATGCTAAGCGTGAACGGATAACCACCCAATCCATCGGCGGCTTACCGCTTGCAGAGCGAAACTTACGACTGTCCCACACCATTTCGCTGTAAAAGCTGAGTTTCTTAACCTCGTAACTTTCTGCAGATACCTCACCTAATAAATCCAAATCTACAAAGCTGTCGTTTATCGGCGTGACCAAGGTATCGGCTAAAGCATGCGCTAAACGCGATAAGTAAGTGTCGTTACCAGGGCAATCAATAATAATAAAATCGACCGAGTCTTTGAATTCACTCAATACGGTTTGCAGGTTCTTTTGATCCTCGGTTTCACGGTCCTTAATCAAACTAGCGTCTGAATGCGTCACTACAGCAAACTCTGGCATGTGCACGGTATCACCACCATTAGCCATAAATGTTTGTCTGTTTTGCAGGTACCTTGCCACGCTTTTTTGGCGCGAATCTAAATCAATAACAGCAACTCGATGCCCTTCATTCAGTAACCCAACGACGATATGCATCGCCAAGGTGGATTTGCCCGTGCCGCCCTTTTCGTTACCGAATACAATAATACGCGCGTCTTTTTTTTCCATTAATTCGTCACTTGGTCGCCAAGATTAGCAAGACCTCTGTTGTTTTTTACGCTTTATAGCGTCTCAACGTCAAAATCTAATTCGCTGCCTATGTCTTTATCGTAATCCACGCCGCTTTTATTAAAGCCAAATAATTGCAAAAATTCGTCTTTATAACTAGCGTAATCGGTTAAATCAAAGAGGTTTTCGGTGGTTACTTTTGGCCAAATTTCTCGGCATTGTTGCTGCACATCATCACGTAGTTCCCAATCATCTAGTCTAATACGATTGTCTTGATCTAAGTTTTGTGCCGCATTATTGTTGTACAGTTGGGTCCTAAACAAGCGATTAACTTGTTCGATACAGCCTTCGTGCAGTCCTTGTTCTTTCATTATTTTAAACACCATTGAAATGTACAAAGGCATCACTGGTATAGCTGAACTCGCTTGGGTAACCACCGATTTAAGTACCGCAACATTGGCATGGCCATTTAACGATTTAAGGCGTTGATCAATAGCCGTCGCGGCGCGATCTAAATCCATTTTGGCTTTACCTAAGGCGCCATCCCAATAAATTGGCCAGGTTATATCGGTACCGATATAACTGTAAGCAACTGATTTACAGCTGGGCGCTAACACATCGGCATCAGCTAAGGCGTTCATCCAAAGCTCCCAGTCTTGTCCGCCCATCACGGTCACTGTATCTTTTATTTCTTGTTCGCTTGCGGGTTCGACTTTTGCTTCAATAATAATGTCTTTATTGGTGTCGATGGCTGTAGAGCGGTAGGTTTCGCCAATAGGCTTTAGGCAAGAACGCACTAACTCATCGCTGCCAGGTACCTTTCGCACCGGTGATGCTAATGAATAAACCACCAAGTCAACCTGATCCAAGTCTTTTTTAATCAGCTCGATCGCTTTTTGTTTAGCTTCATTAGAAAACGCATCACCATTGATGTGTTTAGCATACAAGCCAGCTTTTTTAGCCTGCGCATCAAAAGCGGCGGTGTTATACCAACCTGCCGAGCCGGTTTTTTTCTCTGTGCCTGGCTTTTCAAAAAAAACACCCAGGGTTGCAGCGCCGGAGCCAAATGCGGCTGAAATTCTTGAAGCAAGCCCATAACCACTAGAAGATCCTATGATGAGGACTTTTTTCGGCCCATTTTTAATCTCGCCTTGTTGCTGGGTCAGTTTGATTTGTTCTTGTACATTTGCCGCACAACCTGACGGGTGTGAAGTAGTACAGATAAAGCCACGTATTTTAGGTTTAATTATCATAGGGTCGCCGATTAGTTATTCTGAATTCAAATGGCCATTCTAAAGGCTAAAGAAAATATTATATAGCGTTCAATGCAGGATTTTTATGCGTCTGTTCGTGCGAAAAAACGTTAATTTATGCTTTCATTAATTAATAACGCCTCTGCTTCTAATATTTTTAGATGTTGATGGTCTTGTTGTAAGGAACGCCTTAACCAAACGATTAGACGTTGCCAATCTTTCAGCGTTAAATAATCCAATGCTGATGGGTCAGCCTTAAGATAGACCTGTTGTGAATTTAAAGAAATTTGTCGCTCTACATCAACCTTTGATCGACGTTTAAATAAGTTGGTCCAATCGATTCTATACCCCGCAAGCTGCGTTTTTTTTAAAACGTCTAAAAAGTGCTGACTCTCCTGTACTACTTGGCGGGCAATCGCTTGCTTAGCTTTTTTGTTAACGAGGTTGTTAAAAACGAATTTAAATTTTTGCTCGACCTCGTACGTCGGCGGCTGTCGTTGCCCAAACAACCAAACGCCTTTTTTGTCCGCGACTAATTTATGGTTTAGGTTGCTTTCGCTTGTTTGTAACCAATCACAGTTATAGTAAAGGCAGTACGTCTGTTTGACTTGTGCCGAAATACCGCTGTCCGTTTCTTGTGGCCCAGAAATTAGAACCGCTTGATTGTTTGCGACATTAATCAACAATCGTGCTTCACGCGTTATTGAAATAACGAAACGCTCACCCGACTCAACAGCCGACTGTGCCGCATTAATATACCTAATATAACGTTGCGTTGACTGAGACCACCTAAACAATTTTTTGTTAGTCCGTTGACTTTGTGTAGTCACCTTATCCAGTTCTTGGCTATAAACCTGTTGCATGGTGTTTAAAATAATTAAGACAAAGTCGCGTTGTGTTGGCTGATCACTGTTTTTGATGTGCCTAGCCATCAGTAATATTTCAGACTCTTTTGAGCCCTGTCCTAGTGAACGTTTTTTTAGTTGATTCGATTCATTTGCTGTAGCGCTACTGATAAAAAAACACGCCAGTAGGCAGTAGATTAGGGTTGATTTAACGGCGTACTGACTCATCACTCGGAAGAAGCGGTCGTCTAAATAAATCACGTATAAACGTCCATCGGTAGATAATAATCGAGAAAAATATCAGCCCGCAACCGAGCAAATCAAACCCTGATAATGACTCACCAAACCAAGCAGCAGCGAGTAAGGCCGTCCAAATCGGTTCAACCACCATAATAACAACCCCATGACTGCTCTTCGATAAGCTTTGCGCATGGGTTTGAATAAAAAAGCGCGCAGCGGTTGTTAATAATGCGCTAGCTAACACCCAGAACACTAAGTTAGCTGAAAAGCTAATCGTTGAAGATCCCTCGTTTTCTAATATAAATGAAGCGCCGGCTGCTATAACACCTACCGTTAGTAACGTGATGGCGGTTAATGATAGCGCTGGGACTTTTTCACTGACTTCCATTATTTCGTCAAGCCCACCTATTTCACGATGGTTTGCCGCTCGTACGTTTAATATAAAAAACATCGCAAAAAAAAGGGAAGCCATTAAAAATAACACGTGTCCTGCTTCTAAACTTAGGCCATTTTTTAATGTTAAAAAGCCCAAACCAATAACTGCAACAGGCAAAGCGAACCACGTTTTAATTGGTACTGATTGTTTGAAAAAAATGCGATCCAAAATTGGCACAATAACAACTGCTAAGCACACTAAAAAGCCGCCAACACTAATGCTAACACCCGAACTAAGGCCTAATACCCAAAAACACGTGCCAACGGCAAAGACACAGCCCACTTTTATGGCTTGTTGGCATTGATCCCAACTTAATGCGCGTATTTGATGCCCGCCCACTATTGACAAAACGATCCCCGCGATCAAAAAACGCAGACAAATAAATAACAGCGGCGGCATTATCAGCACGGCTTCTTTTGAAAAAATCCAACCAATTGCAGCCAGAATTGTTACCAATAAAAACCAAACATCAGCTTTTATATCATTTGATGAACCCAAGAAAACCCCTTGCTTCATAACCGTACGCCAACATGGGTAGCTTAAGAAGCATCAATCTAGACCGCTTGAATTGAAGCGTTAATTGTTCTTGTTCGCTTTGTTACGTATTGTTTCAGCGGTATCAACTGACATTTCAACTTCACTGGCTAATGGAAAACCTTCGTCATCATCTTTTAATTTAGGCTTTACGATTGGTTTATCGTCGATAGCTTCTTTATTCTGCGGCTCGTCCTCTTTAGGGTCTACCGTCGATTCAGGCTCTTTCGTCAATAAGACGTTTTCTTCCAAATGAATATGTAGGGCTTTAGCGTCTTCTGAACATAACTGTTCAGCACCACTTGCAATATGACGGTAAACATCACGGTACTGATCTGTAAGCCCTTTGAACAACACAGCTGTATTAACAAAGTGATCATCGACCTGCTTATGATATTTTTCACGCTCGGCTTCTAACTCTTCAATTTTTTTCGCGTTAGTACTTGAACGGTCTTTATTGAACCAAAGGGTTAAAAAACCTCCTCCAATTAAACCTATGACTAAACCGATTATTAAATCCATGTTCATTTATTTAAAACTCCTTTACCGTGTGTAAGGCGGGGCAATAATTAAACAAGGCCCCATCAAATGCGCTTATCGCATGATGGGGCGCAGACGCCTCAATAGGCATTCGTTTATTTTTTTTCAATCCACCCTTCGAGGGCTGAAATAATTGCTTCTGCTTGTCCTGCACTAGAAATATTGAATTTAGACTTTTGCTGGTATTCGCCATTGCGTTTTTGATAACGGCGAATCGTATATTTATCGGCACCGTACTCTTCTTTGGCTCGGTTCCAATCTTGGTATTTATAAATAAGTGTCGCCCAAGCGCCTTTAGTCAGCACTACTTTATCAAGCTCTTTTACCGTTTCGATACCACCATCGGTATAACTAACGGTTAATTCGTCTACTGTTTCAGCCATGTCTATTCCTATTTATCTGTTATGAGGCGATGATTTGGTCGCATTCTATCAACAAATGCACGATACCATCAGTGTGTTGTTCTAATTGTTTAAAACTTTCTGAGGCCATGGGTGCAATATCGCAGCAACTCGGTAATTGTTGACCGGTTTCTATAATTTCTTTCATTCTGACTAAAAAGATATATTGAAGCCATTGCTGAAAGCTTAAGGTGTCGATACAAAAGGGTTGGATGCTCTCTAAACGCCACCGCTCTGGCTGCTGTTCACTCCACATTGATTGTTGCCGCATGGCCGCTTCAATTTGTAACAGCACATCAGCGAGTCGGTGATATTTTGACGACCCCATTTACTTTTCCAAGCTATCTGCAATAGACTCGCCATATTCGATTAGATTTTCAAATAATGTGTGCTGATCTTCTGTCCATGTTTGTTCTGCAATCAACTCATCGATACGCTCAAAATAAGCCGACAAGGTCAAACGACCATCATCAAGCTCCGTCGTCAACATGGCCTTGCGGTGCATCTGCCACTGTGTTTTCTCGTCGTCAGTTAGGGTTTCTGGAAAATTTCGCGCCCGATAACGCCATAACATCTCATGCAATCGCTCATCTTCAAATGGCAAGTCCAGTGCCGCTAAATCATCCTTCGCACACTGACGTATCTTAGCCATATTACTGGCATCGAGCGCACTAAAAAAGCCACCACCGTACAGCATTAAATCTGGATCCGTTGCTGATTCAAAATTGTTAATAGAAAACACCGCTATTAATTTGTCTTTGATATTCGCGTTTATGATCTTTTGGCGATTGATTTCACACTGTTGCAGGTCAATAACGAGTGCCGCTAAGCTAGCTTCATTAAGCGTATTTAACGGTGCCAACATGGGTGATTTATTTAAATGCACCGTCTTTAATGGTACCCGACTTTCACCTTCCTTTAGTTCGTCGTTTGGGGTGTAAAGCCGTTGATGGAGTTGCTCTACTGATAGATCAATCAGTGCTTGCGGGTCGACCGAAAGATCGTAGACCAGTACACCATTTTTATTGACTGGGTGGGTCACAATAGGCATTACCACGGCCAAACAACGCTGAGCACTAGGGTACATACCTGACACATGCACCACTGGGGTATGCGCGACTGTATCTAAGGATTGAGCGGCTACTTTTTTATCGCGCATCGCAAAAGCCCAGGTATACAACTTGCCCTGTTTTTGTTTTATTAACTTGGCTAAGGCTATGGTCGCTCGCACGTCAGACAAGGCGTCGTGAGCCGCTTCGTGTGCGATGCCATTAGCTTTGCTTAGGTCTTCTAGCTTAAAACTTGGCAGGCCCTGCTCTCGTGTTGGCCAGTTGATCCCTTCTGGTCTAAGGGCATAGGTTAAACGAACAACGTCAATTAAATCCCAACGTGAGTTACCCGCCTTCCATTCACGCGCATAAGGGTCAAAAAAGTTTCTATACAATAAATGGCGGGTGAATTCGTCGTCAAATCGGATGCTGTTATAGCCCACAACACAGGTTTGTGGGGTGCTAAATTGTTGATGGATACGGGCAATAAAATCACATTCCAGCAAGCCTTTTTCACGCGTTAACTGAGGGGAAATGCCGGTCACTAAACACGCCTCAGGGTGCGGCAAAACGTCATCTTCTAGGCGACAATAATAAACGTCTGGTGAACCCACCGGGTTAAAGTCTAAATCGGTACGAATACCTGCAAACTGAACCACGCGGTCCCGTGCAGCATCAATACCGGTTGTTTCATAATCGTACCAATAAAAAGTATCAGCCAAAACTTACCAAAGCTTATCTAGCGCTCGCAAAATATCACTGCGGCTAATTTGTCCGACTAGGTCACCTTCTTCATTTAATACCGGAAATCGCTTAAACGAGGTGCTTAAGAATTTTTCAGCCAGGTCGACGACACTTGCCGTATCAGACACGGTTTCAACATTTTCGGTCATGTATTCTGAAACGACGCCACCCACCCAATCTTCATAATAGGTTGATTGCAGGGCGACTTTTAAGCAATCTTTTTCAGATAAAATACCTGCTAGACAGCCTTTTTCATCTACGACAGGCGCGCCTGATATTTTATGTGTATTAAGAAATTTTATCGCCTGCGAAATCTCCATTTCTGGCGTAAATGTTGTTAAATTTGTTGCCATGTAATCTTTGACTAATACGGACCTAAGCATACATTCCCCTATAACGTTAAACTGACCCTGTTTAAAAACAATCAAACTGCGTTGTTATCAATTATTTTTTTCTTATCACATTTTTTATTACTGCACAGCAAACAGTCGCCCTCTAAACCATCAACGTTATTTAAGCCACCGCAGCTGCCTTTGATTTTTCTATTACTAAAAATAACACCAACGGCCATCGCCGCAACGAACAGTAAAAAAAATACAAAGGTTATTAAAAAAA
>JAGPVU010000063.1 GCA_018066825.1 Cycloclasticus sp. | reverse complement strand
AATATAAAAGACGGAAAAGGCCTGCTTTTTCCGTCTTTTTTGAAAAAAATCTTACCAAGATAAATCGTAAAAAAACCTTCAAAAGCCATAAGGCCTAATATAAGCCATAAAAACTATCGAGACACGCAAGTGGGTTGTCTTGCATAAGAAGGCTTCTTATATAACTTCTGGCGGGCCCCAATATTTACTTAATTGTATTAAAATTTTGATAAACCTGTTTTAAAAAAACAGGTGAGTCGTTATTTTAAACGGTTAAGAAGGGAGGGGTGTGTGACTGTGAATATGTCAATCCCAAAAACGCTAGGAAAACTTACGTTTGATATCGAGCACATCAATTAAGATACGATAGAATTAATTGCTGATTTGGTCCATTTGTGCCTCAATCCAAGTTTCAGCGGTATGGTTTAGTTCTCTTGCTGAAACCCCTTTACTAGTAATCATAGGCCCAATTCTGACTTGAATAGTGCCCGGGTATTTTATAAACGCTTTTTTGGGCCAGTATTCTCCCGCATTATGTGCGACAGGAATGATAGGGTAGCCAGTTTTTTCAGCTAACAAGGCCCCGCCAATCATATATTTGCGTTTTTCGCCCGGTGCCGTGCGGGTCCCTTCGGGGAAAATGACCACCCAGCGCCCCGTTTTTAAACGTTCATCGCCTTGCTCAATAATTTGTTTAAAAGAACGGGTTTTTTTAGAACGGTCTATGGCTATCGGTTGGGTTAGAGCAAGTGCCCAACCAAATAAAGGAATCCATAAAAGCTCACGCTTCATAACCCAACATTGTTGTGGAAAAATCGCCTGTAGAGCAAACGTTTCCCAGGCGGATTGGTGTTTACAAAAAATAATACCATTACCCTGAATGTGTTCGGCACCGGTGACCTGATAATCAAGTTGGCAAATGACTTTAAGCCCCTTAATAACAAGTTTAGCCCAGGTACTACTAATCGCATAGCGGGTTCGATACGGAAAAGCAAAAAAGAGAAGGACTAAGGGCGCAAAGATAAACAACGTAACGACCTGAAAAACAAAGAAAACAAAAGACCTTAAAGCAAGGGTCACTTGGTTAACTGAGGATGAAGGTGACGGCATCATTTAAAGTCTCGAAGGTGGGGTGAGAAAGCGTAGGGTTTTGGTGTTTGGTTGTTTGTCCCTTACCGGTTAGCACAAGCATGGCTTGGGCGTTAACTGCGACTGCTGCTTGCAGGTCTCTTAAGCTATCACCAATTACAATGGCGCTGGGTAAGGCGATGTTGTTCCGCTGGGCTAAGTCGGTTAAAAGCCCTGGCTTGGGTTTGCGACAAGCGCAGTCATCTTCAGGGCTGTGGGGGCAAAAAGCGATATCGGTTATTTTACCGCCTGCTTGGGCAACTAAAGCCATCATTTTAGAGTGCATGGCCTGTAGGTCGTCGAGCGTAAATAACCCACGGCCTATCCCCGATTGATTGGTCGCCACAAAAACACGGTAACCGGCTTGGTGCAGTTTGACGATAGCATCAATGCTGCCAGTAATAGGGATCCATTGTTCGGCGTTTTTTACATATTGGTCGCTATCAAGATTAATGACGCCGTCACGATCCAAAATAATGTCATGTGTTGACTTATGGTTTAAACGCATATGGGCTCTATATCATTGATATATTGGCAACTTTTATGAAATTAGCGTGAATTTTTGAGAGCAAAGCTAAACGAGAGTTTTTTAACGGCTCATCGTCTACCATAATAAAAACATGCTCAAAGAAAGCATCTATAGGCCCTTTGAGCGATGATAATGACTTAAGCGCCGCAAGGTATTGCTGTTGTTCGATTGAGGCTTGGGCCAAGCTCTCACACTGAAGTAACTGTTGATAGAGTTCGATTTCTGCAGCGTCAGACAGTAAGTCGGGGTTCAGTTGATCCGATATATTTGTCGGCGCTTTTTTCAATAAGTTTTGAATGCGTTTATTGGCGTCACTTAAACTAGCGGCTTCAGGCAGCGTTGAAAAGTCTTTTACAGCCTGTAGTCGGTTCATAAAATCGACCGGTTCAGAACAGCTTATGCTGGCTACGGCTGCGATATGTTCCGCGCTAAAGCCTTTATTTAAGCAATAACCTTTGAGCCGATCCAGCATAAAGCTTAATACCTGGGTTTGGGTGCTGTTTGCGTCAAAAGCATGGGTAAACTGATCACAGCATTGCGAAATTAATGTTTTAAGGTCTAAGGCTAGGTTATTTTCAATAATGATCCGTAAAATACCTAGGGATGCACGACGAAGGGCGAAAGGGTCTTTATCACCGGTGGGTAATAAGCCGATACTAAAAATGCCGACAACGGTATCTAATTTATCAGCCAGTGCAAGGACTTGTCCGGTTTCGCTGCTAGGCAACGAACCACCCGATAGCTTAGGAAGGTACTGTTCTTCTATTGCCGTTGCGACGCCAGAGGGCTCACCATTTTCGGTCGCGTAGTAGCGGCCAATAACACCTTGAAGGCTAGCAAATTCGCCGACCATATCGGTAACCAGGTCTGTTTTACTAAGTAGCGCGGCGCGGGCTGCGAGAGTAACGTCGTAACCGAGTTGTTTAGCTAAGCCAGACGATAGCGATGTGACACGGGTGGTTTTTTCACCAAGCGAGCCGAGCTTATGCTGAAAGACGACACTGTTGAGCGAGTCAACGCGTTGTTCGAGTGTGAGCTTATTATCTTGTTGCCAAAAAAACTCAGCATCTGATAGGCGCGGACGAATGACACGCTCATTGCCGTGGCTAACGGACGTGGGGTTGCTGCTTTGAATATTGCTGATGGTAATAAAAAAAGGCAGCAAGTCCCCTTGCTTAGACAGAACAGGAAAATACTTTTGGTTAGTCTGCATGGTTGTGATCAGCACTTCTTTGGGCAGGGTCAAAAAGTGTTCATCAAAACTACCGGTAACCGCAACAGGGTACTCTACTAAGGCGGTGACCTCGTCTAATAACTCAGCGTCTATATAGGCCTGACCACCAACAGCGCGGGCAGCTTGCTCTGCTTGCTCAACAATTGTTTGGCGACGCTGTTCAACGTCAGCAAAAACATAAGCTTGGCGAAGTTGATCGGAGTAGCTTGCAGCTGAAGAAATAGTAAAAGATTCGGGCGCATGAAAGCGATGGCCGACGCTAGTATTTGAGGTGTTGATGCCGAAAAACTGGGCATTAATAACACGACCGCCAAATAATAAACCTGCCCAATGTACGGGCCTAACGAAGGCGCTGTCGGAATCTCCCCAGCGCATACGTTTGGCGATGGGTAGACGCGCTAATGCTTTTTCAATAATTGCGGGAATCAGGGTTTCAGCAGACTGGCCGGGTTCCAGTTTATTGTAACAAAGCCATTCGCCCTTCTCTGTTTTTAGGGTTTTAAGCTCACTAAAGTCAGCGCCACAGCTTTTAGCAAACCCAAGGGCCGCCTTACTCGGTTGGCCATCAGCGCCGTAAGCAGCAACAACAGCAGGGCCGCGTTTTTCAATAACCGCGTCTTGCTGGCCGGCATCGACGGACTCAACCCAAAAAGCGAGACGACGCGGAGTGGCGTAAGCGTGTGTTTTGCCGTAAGCCAATTTGGCTTCGTCAAGCCCTTCGCAAACAGCTTGTAATAGAGAGTCGCGTAGGGTTTTAAGGTGAGTTGGAGGCAGTTCTTCACAGCCCAGTTCAAACAATAAATCGCTGTTGTTAGACATTTAGCGGACCTCCGTATCAGCAGGTTTTAGCATAGGAAAACCGAGGGCTTCACGTGAAGCATAGTAGGTTTCGGCAACCAGTTTTGCCAGCGTTCTGACACGTAAAATAAACCGTTGACGCTCGGTAACAGAAATGGCGTGCCGTGCATCTAATAAATTAAACGTATGTGAGGCCTTTAATACCTGTTCATAAGCAGGTAAGGGTAATTGGTGCTCAATGAGTTCGTTGCAGGCTTGCTCACACTGATCAAATTGTTGAAAAAGGGTGCTGGTGTTTGCGTGATCAAAATTGTAGCGAGACATCTCTACTTCATTTTGATGAAACACGTCGCCATAGGTGATGGTGCCGTGCTGATTACGGGTCCAGACAAGGTCATAGACACTTTCAACGCCTTGAAGGTACATGGCGATGCGTTCAAGCCCGTAAGTGATTTCACCACTAACCGGGCGACAGTCTAGGCCGCCGACTTGTTGAAAATAAGTAAATTGGGTGACTTCCATACCGTTTAGCCAAACCTCCCATCCCAATCCCCAGGCACCTAAGGTGGGGGACTCCCAGTTATCTTCAACAAAGCGGATGTCGTGCTCGAGCATGTCCAGGCCTAGGTGCTTCAGTGAGCCGAGGTACAGGTCTTGAATATCGCTAGGCGAGGGTTTAATAATGACTTGAAACTGGTAATAGTGCTGTAAGCGGTTTGGGTTTTCGCCAAAACGACCGTCGGTTGGGCGGCGCGAAGGTTGCACATATGCCGCAGACCACGGTTCAGGGCCGATAGCACGTAAAAAAGTAGCGGGGTGGAAAGTTCCGGCGCCCACTTCAAGATCGAGAGGTTGCAAAATAACGCAGCCTTGATCGGCCCAGTATTCTTGCAAGGCAAGGATAAGGCCTTGAAATGTCGTGAGGTCTTGATTGGATTTTGACACGGTAAATAAACAGTTTGTAATTTAAAAGCGCAGTATATCTAATAAGCTAACACTTATCATTAAAAGCCCAATAAGAAAGGGCAGCGACAGATCAAAAAGCAATCCGGTATAATAGCGTGTTTAAAATACTGAGTAAGCAATATGGCAACACAACGAAAAGCGGTCGCTTTAATTTCAGGGGGCTTAGACTCCTTATTGGCGGCAAAAGTGATGCTAGAGCAAGGCATTCATGTTGAAGGCATTAATTTTTATACCGGCTTTTGTGTTGAGGGCCACACCCATGCGATCCGTAAAAAAGACAAGGCCAAGCCGAAAAGAAACAATGCC
This sequence comes from Cycloclasticus sp., assembly GCA_018066825.1. Taxonomy (GTDB): domain Bacteria; phylum Pseudomonadota; class Gammaproteobacteria; order Methylococcales; family Cycloclasticaceae; genus Cycloclasticus. The sequence goes on along the minus strand of JAGPVU010000063.1, from coordinate 3,745 downwards.
TTATGGAGTGCTGAGCAACTCGGTATTAAGCTGCATATCATTGATATTATTGAAGAATATAAGCAAGTTTTGTTAAATCCGAAGCACGGCTATGGGGCCAATATGAACCCTTGCTTGGACTGTAAAATATTTATGGTTGGCAAGGCAAAGGAGTGGGCTGTAGAGAATGGCTTTGACTTTATTATCACGGGCGAGGTGATTGGCCAGCGACCGATGTCACAGCGCAAAGACACGATGCCAGTTATATCAGCTGAATCGGGAGCTGACGACCTATTGTTACGCCCTTTGTGCGCGCAGAACTTACCCGAAACAAAACCAGAGCGGGAAGGCTGGGTTAATCGCGCTGAGCTGCATGGCTTTAGTGGCCGCACACGTAAGCCTCAAATGGCCTTGGCCGAAAAATTTGGTTTTGATGATTACGCACAACCCGCCGGCGGCTGTTGCTTTTTAACCGATAAATCGTATTCAGTAAAATTAACGGACCTTTGGGCGTCGCGTGGAAAAAGGGACTATGAGTTAGACGATATTATGCTGCTGAAAGTAGGTCGTCATATTCGGCCGAAGCCGGGTTTCAAACTAATTATTGCGCGAGAAGAAGGTGAAAACAACTTTTTACAAGGATATAAAAAACAATTTATAACGCTGATGACGATGAGCCATAAAGGCCCATTAACCTTATTAGATGGTGAGGCGAGTGAAGAAGACCTTCAGTTGGCAGCGCAAATAGTGGCCCGTTTTAGTCAAGGGCGTGAGGCGCAAAGCGTGGATGTTCAGATTGCAGAAAAAGGTGTTAACAAATTGATAACGGTTAAACCCTTGGCCGCGGAAGGCATTTTACCGGCGTGGCGGGTATGATCGAATTAGACGCCCGCAGGTTGATGTGCCCTATGCCGGTTATAAAAACGCAAAATGCGATCAAACCCTTGTTGCCGGGCGATAAGTTAAGGGTGTTTTGTACTGACCCAGGTGTTTTGCAAGATATTCCGGCCTGGTGCCGAATTAATAAGCATACCGTACTGCTCGCTGAAGAACGCGATGGCGAGTATATTCTTACCATTGAAGTAGGCAATGAGTAACGTGGCTGCTCCAATTACAGCAACGCAAGCAAAAAAAAACATTACGCTGATTGGTGCGGTTGTTAATTTAATCCTGTCGGTCATAAAGATAGGCGTTGGTTGGCTAGGCCAATCGCATGCATTAATTGCCGATGGCTTTCACTCCTTGTCAGACCTGTTATCAGATGGCTTGGTGTATTACGCATCCCACCATGGTAGCCAAGAAGCGGATGAAGAGCACCCCTACGGGCACGCGCGATTTGAAACATTGGCGACCGTTATTCTCGGTGCGCTATTGATCGCCGTCGCAGGGGGTATTATTTGGGACGCAATGAGCCGTTTTTTTAACGACCAAACGGTAAGCCATGGTGGCTTAATTATTGTTGTCGCAGGGGCCTCCATTTTGTCGAAAGAAGTGATGTATCACTTAACGATGCGAACAGCAAAGGCAACGAAGTCTGAGCTGCTAAAAGCCAATGCTTGGCACCATAGGAGTGATGCGGTGTCCTCCTTGGTTGTGTTGATAGGCGTTGGGCTTGAGCTGTCTGGCTTTAGGTACTTTGATTCTATTGCCGCGTTGATTGTAGGCTTGATGGTGATCAAGATAGGGTTTGACCTGGTGTCAGATGCGAGCAAAGAGTTGGTTGATACGGCGCTTGATGCGGACAGGATTGAAGAAATTAAAAGCGTGATTATGGGCATTGAAGGCGTGCAAGAATTGCATTTTTTGCGCACCAGAAAGATGGGTGCAGAGGCGTTGGTCGACGTGCATATTCTTGTCGATCCTATGATCAGTGTATCGGAAGGGCATTTAATTAGCGAAACCGTGCGCTTGTCACTGATTAGAGAAATCGATGATATTGGTGAAGTGATGGTGCATATAGACCCTGAAGACGACGAAATTTGTTCGCCGAGCCTTGAACTGCCCTTAAGGGGCGAATTAACCGATAAATTAAACACGGTTTGGAGCGATGTGCTCGAAAAAGAGAAAATTAAAAAAATTAATTTACATTATCTTGACGGCAAGGTGGTCGCTGAAATAGAGTTGCCTCTTTCGCTATTATCGACGGTGTTGGATGCGGAGCGAGTGTCCAAGGCCCTAAAAGAACGCGCTTTATCGGTACCTGAAGTAGCCAATGTAAAGGTGTATTACTCATAGTTTGCATCTTATTGGTGCAATTCGTTTAATTACGCACCAATATGGGTAGTGGTTAAGCTAAGAAAGCGCTAAAAGAGCGGTAAAACAAGGGGTTATATTTTGGCATAATTTGTGCAAAAATTGCCACGTTAAGGTTTATTACGATTTATTCAATATATTAGGAGCAGTCATGTCACCACAAGAAATATTAGATTTTATTAAAGAAAAAGAAGTTACGTTTGTTGATTTTCGCTTTAGCGATACCATGGGTAAAGAGCAACACGTCACCGTGCCAACACACACGATTGATTTAGCGTTATTTGAAGATGGAAAAATGTTTGACGGCTCATCAATTGCCGGTTGGAAAGGTATCAATGAATCGGACATGATTTTAATGCCAGACCCATCAACTGCCGTTTTAGACCCATTCTTTGACGATGTAACCTTAATTATTCGTTGCGATATTGTAGAGCCCACAGATATGAGCGGCTATGGAAGAGATCCTCGCTCTATCGCTAAAAGAGCAGAGGAATACCTCGCCAGCACAGGCATTGGTGATACCGCCTACTTTGGCCCTGAAAATGAGTTCTTCGTCTTTGATGATGTTCGTTGGGGTTCAGATATGTCAGGGTCGTTTTATAAAGTAGACTCTGAAGAGTCCGGTTGGAATTCAGAAAAAGTATATCCCGATGGTAATATGGGTCATCGTCCTGGCGTAAAAGGCGGCTATTTCCCAGTTCCTCCCGTCGATTCACTCCACGATATGCGCGCAGCGATGTGCTTGACGCTGGAAGAAATGGGTCAAAAAACCGAAGTCCATCACCATGAAGTGGCGACAGCGGGTCAGTGTGAAATTGGAACGGTCTTTAATACGTTGGTAAAAAAAGCTGACGAAGTACTCGAGCTTAAATACGTAGTGCACAATGTGGCTCACGCCTACGGCAAAACAGCGACCTTTATGCCGAAGCCTTTGGTTGGTGATAATGGTAACGGTATGCACGTGCATCAGTCTATTTTTAAAGACGGTAAAGCCTTATTTGCTGGTGACCTATATGGTGGGCTTTCAGAAACAGCGTTATTTTATATCGGCGGTATCATTCAGCACGCTAAAGCGATCAATGCGTTTGCAAACGCATCTACCAATAGCTACAAGCGTTTAGTGCCCGGCTTTGAAGCACCAGTGATGTTGGCCTACTCTGCACGTAACCGTTCAGCTTCAATTCGTATACCTTTTGTTTCTAACCCTAAAGGTCGCCGTATTGAAGTTCGTTTTGCTGATTCAACAGCAAACCCGTACCTTTGCTTTGCAGCCATGTTGATGGCCGGTCTTGATGGTATCCAGAACAAAATTCATCCAGGTGAAGCGATGGATAAAGATTTGTATGATCTACCGCCTGAAGAAGAAGCAAAAATTCCTCAAGTAGCGAAAGGCTTTGATGAAGCACTGGACGCATTAAACAAGGATCGTGGGTTCCTAACGGCTGGTGGTGTGTTTAGCGATGATATGATCGATGCCTATATTGATTTGAAGATGGAAGAAGTCACTCGTTTA
>JAGPVU010000061.1 GCA_018066825.1 Cycloclasticus sp. | reverse complement strand
AAAATTGCCGGTTTTCTACTGGCCAAATAACGGAGAGATTTGATGGCACGTATTGCCGGTATTAACATACCTGATAATAAGCACATTGTTATTGCATTGACGTCTATTTATGGCATTGGTCCTACTCGATCAAAAGCTATTTGTACGGCGGTTGATATTGATAAAGCAACAAAAGTAAGAGAATTATCTGAAGATCAATTAGAACTTGTCCGTACAGAAGTCGGCAAATATGTGATTGAAGGTGATTTAAGACGTGAAGTATCAATGAACATTAAACGTCTACTAGATCTAGGCTGCTTTCGTGGTATCCGACATCGTCGTAGTTTACCGGTTCGTGGTCAACGCACTAAAACCAATGCTCGTACGCGTAAAGGTCCACGCAAACCGATCAGAAAATAAGATATAAATAAAGGATACTCGCAGTATGGCTAAACCAAGTCGTAGTAAAAAGAAAGTTAAAAAAAATGTAGTTGATGGCATTGTTCATGTACACGCTACTTTTAACAATACTATTATCACTATCACCGATCGAAAAGGGAATGCGCTTTCTTGGGCAACTGCTGGCGGTTCAGGATTTAGAGGGTCGCGTAAGAGCACCCCTTTTGCAGCTCAAGTTGCTGCAGAACGTGCAGGTGAGGTTGTTAAAGAATTCGGTATGAAAAATCTTGAGGTTAAGATTAAAGGGCCAGGTCCAGGTCGTGAATCTGCCGTTAGAGCGCTTAATAACAGTGGATTCAACATCACGTTTATCGAAGATGTTACTCCTATCCCACATAATGGTTGTCGTCCACCTAAAAAACGACGCGTGTAAACAGGAAATACTATGGCTAAATATACTGATTCAAAATGTCGTTTATGTCGTCGTGAAGGCGAGAAATTATTCTTAAAAGGCGAAAAATGTTATACCGCTAAATGCGCTATAGAAAAACGTGCATACCCTCCAGGTCAACACGGACAACGTCGTACACGCCTATCCGACTACGCTTTGCAGTTGCGTGAAAAACAGAAATTACGTCGTACATATGGCATTTTAGAGAAACAGTTCCGTGGCTACTATGCAGAAGCTGCTCGAATTAAAGGCTCAACGGGTGAAAACTTACTTCAATTATTAGAATGTCGTTTGGATAATGTTGTTTATAGAATGGGTTTTTCATCTTCACGTTCTGAATCTAGACAATTAGTTCGTCATAACGGTATTAAGGTAAATGGTATTCGTATTAACATACCTTCTTATCAGGTGAAAGTTGATGATTTAATTGAGGTTAATGACGGCGCGAAGAATCAAAACCGTATCAAGTCAGCATTAGAGTTTGTTGAGCAACGTGGCATTCCAGAGTGGATCGAAATGGACGTTACTAAAATGCAAGGTGTTTTTAAACTGAAACCAGAACGTTCTGACTTACCTGCAGAAATTAATGAACATCTTGTAGTCGAGCTGTACTCTAAGTAATCTAAAGAGGAATAATAATGCAAAATTTACTTTCAGGTTTTCTACAGCCTAAGGTTACGGGAGTTCAATCAATAACTCCTACCTGTTCTAAAGTGACCATTGAACCTATGGAGCGTGGTTACGGTCATACACTTGGCAATGCGTTAAGACGTGTTCTCTTGTCTTCAATTCCTGGTTGTGCCGTTACAGAAATTAGAATTGAAGGTGTCCTGCACGAGTACTCTACGATCGATGGTGTTCAAGAAGACGTAATCGATATCATGCTTAACTTGAAAAATTTAGCAGTTACTTTAAATGCTAAAGATGAAGCTATTTTAAAACTTGAAAAATCAGGTGCGGGTCAAGTTACTGCAGCAGATATCCAAACGGATCACGATGTAGAAATAATTAACCCTGAGATTGTTATTGCAAATTTAACATCGAAAGGCAAACTTTCTATGTCTATTAAAGTAGAGCGCGGTTCTGGTTATCAAACTGCGGCTTCTAGAATTCAAGCGGACGAAGATCTACCGATTGGTACATTATTGTTAGATGCATCTTTTAGTCCTATCAAACGTATTTCTTATAACGTTGATATGGCGCGTGTTGAACAGCGTACTAACCTCGATAAGTTGGTTATCGAACTTGAAACCAATGGAACTATTGATCCTGAAGAAACAATTCGCGCAGCAGCTACGATTCTTCATCATCATATTGCAGTTTTTGTTGACCTAAAAAATATCGTTGATGAGCCTGAGCTACCAAAAGAGCCTGAATTTGATCCTATTCTTCTTCGTCCTGTTGATGACTTAGAATTGACGGTTCGTTCTGCTAATTGTTTAAAAGCTGAGCAAATTTTCTATATTGGCGATTTAATTCAACGTACTGAAGTTGAACTTTTGAAAGCGCCTAATCTAGGTAAAAAATCACTCACAGAAATTAAGGATGTACTTGCTTCTAAGGGTATGTCTTTAGGTATTCGTCTTGAAAATTGGCCGCCTTCTAGTTTAATTACTAGTGATAAGGTCGTTGCTTCAAATTAAATAAGGATTTAACTATGCGTCACCGTAAATCAGGAAGGCAGCTTAATCGTAATAGCAGCCACCGTAAAGCAATGTTTAAAAACATGGCTAATTCATTGATAGAACATGAAGTTATACGTACAACAGTGCCTAAAGCGAAAGAATTACGTCGCTTTATTGAACCGTTAATTACTGCTTCTAAAGAAGACTCTGTTGCTAAAAGACGTTTAATCTTTGCGCGTTTAAGAGACAGAGACAGTGTTACTAAGTTGTTTAACAACCTTGCAGGTCGTTATAAAGCTCGTCCGGGTGGTTACACACGTATTTTAAAGTGTGGCTTTAGGACTGGAGACGCCGCTCCTATGGCTTACGTTGAATTGGTTGATCGCGAGGCTGACACAGTGGTTGAAGAGGTCGAGACTGTTTAGGTTGGGTAATAAAGACAAAAAAAGCCGGCTAAGCCGGCTTTTTTTTGTCTGTCGAAAATGTAAATAAAGTTTACAAGCGTGTCTACCGTTCAAGTAGATCTAATTTACCGGTTTTATTAGCCCAGTCATCGGCATCTTCAGGTGCGGGCTTAACATCGCTTATCACCGGCCATGTTTGAGAAAGCTCAGCGTTAAGTTTAATAAAATTTTCTTGCCCTTCTGGTAGTTCATCTTCTGAGTAGATAGCCTCAACAGGGCATTCAGGTTCGCAGAGAGTGCAATCTATACACTCATCTGGGTCAATCACTAAAAAGTTGGGTCCTTCGTGAAAGCAATCTACGGGGCAAACATCAACGCAATCAGTGTATTTACATTTGATACACGCTTCGGTTACTACAAAAGTCATCGGTGTTTCCTATTCGTTAATTTACTAGCGTCTATTATAAACATTTTGTGCTTTACACAACGTAATTTATAAAACAGTTGTTTTTATTTAGAAGTATATTATATATAATTAAATAACAGGTCAATATCAATATGATATAGCAATAAGTTATAACAAAATTATTTTATGTTAACTCATTTAGAACAATTAGAAGCTGAAAGCATCCATATTATTCGAGAGGTCGCTGCTGAATTTGACAACCCTGTGTTGTTGTATTCTATAGGTAAAGACTCAGCGGTTATGCTGCATTTAGCAATGAAAGCTTTTTATCCCGGTAAATTGCCTTTTCCCATTCTACATGTCGATACAACATGGAAATTTAAAGAAATGATTGAATTTCGAGATCAATATGTTAAGAAACTTGGCGTGAATTTGATTAGTTATTCAAATCAAGACGGTGTTAGAAATAATATCAATCCTTTTACCCATGGCAGTAAAAAATACACGGATGTCATGAAAACAGATGCGCTTAAACAAGCGTTAAGTCGGTATGAATTTGACGCTGCGTTTGGCGGTGCTCGTCGTGATGAAGAAAAGTCACGTGCTAAAGAGCGTATCTATTCATTTCGTGACTCTAATCATCGTTGGGATCCTAAGAACCAACGACCAGAATTATGGCATTTATATAATGGCCGTATTCATAAAGGAGAAAGTATTCGTGTATTCCCGTTGTCAAACTGGACGGAATTAGACGTCTGGCAATATATTTATTTACAGGATATCCCTATCGTTCCTTTGTATTTAGCTAAGAAAAGACCGGTGGTTGAGCGTGATGGCACATTAATAATGGTGGATGATGATCGATTGGTGTTAAAAAAGAACGAAAAAATTGTTATGAAAAGTGTTCGGTTTAGAACCCTTGGTTGTTATCCATTAACGGGGGCTGTTGAGTCTGAAGCCTCGACCCTACCGGAAATTATCCAAGAAATGTTATTGGCAACTACTTCTGAAAGAGAAGGCCGATTGATTGATCACGACCAGGCGGGTTCTATGGAAGATAAAAAACGGGAAGGGTATTTTTAATGACATATCAAGCTAACTTGGTTAAAACAGATATTAATGAATATTTAAAACAGCATGAACGTAAACAATTATTACGATTATTAACCTGTGGTAGTGTTGATGATGGAAAAAGTTCGTTAATCGGCCGTCTATTACACGATTCTAAGTTGATTTACGAAGATCAACTAGCCGCCGTTTCTGCTGCAAGTGTTAAGTCTGGCACTACAGGCGATAAGGTAGATCTGGCCTTATTGGTTGATGGTTTACAAGCCGAGCGTGAGCAAGGGATTACTATCGATGTTGCTTATAGGTACTTCTCTACTGATAAGCGTAAATTCATCATTGCAGACACACCAGGGCACGAACAGTACACCCGCAATATGGTTACTGGGGCTTCAAACTGCGATTTAGCGATTATTTTAATAGATGCCACAAAGGGGGTGAAGCAGCAAACCAAAAGACACAGTTTTATCGCTTCTCTATTAGGGATCAAACACGTGATTGTTGCCGTTAACAAAATGGACTTGGTTGATTATGACGAACGTGTTTTTAATAATATTTGTCGTGATTTTACGTGGTTATCACAACGATTGAGCCTGACGAATATTCACTACATCCCTTTATCTGCACTAGACGGTGATAACGTTGTGCACAAAAGTGCAGCAACTCAATGGTATACGGGTGGTACGCTGATGTACCTATTAGAAAATCTGGAAATAACAGTGAGTAAAACATCAGGGAGCATGTGTTTTCCAGTCCAATATGTTAATCGACCTAATTTAAATTTTAGGGGGTATAGCGGGTCTGTTGTGTCGGGTGAACTTACTGTAGGTAAAGAGATTATTGTATTTCCATCTATGCAGTGCAGTAAAATCAAGTCTATTTTAACCGATGAACATTCTTTACAAACTGCGCAAGTGCCTATGGCGGTGACAGTGACGACTGAGGACGAGATTGATATCAGCCGTGGTGATCTTATCGTATACCCAGATGACATCCCACAAATAGGCCGAAACTTAACCGCAACACTTGTTTGGATGTCAGAGCAAGAAATGCATGTAGGTAAACTTTACGACTTTAAGCATATGACACGTAATCTTACCGGGCAAATTACCCGCGTGGACAATATTGTCGATATTAATAATCTTGAGTTATTACCAACAGAACGCAGTATAAGCCTCAATCAGATTGCTCATTGCCAACTTCGATTTAATTCGGAGTTGTGTTTTGATAGTTACAAAAATAATAAAATTGCCGGCTCTTTTATTATTATTGATCGATTAAGCAATGCAACTGTTGGTTGTGGCATGATAACCAACCTTAGTACAGAAAAAATTAATCAACGGACAATAACGGCCGATGATTTTGTTGCCCGTTTTGGGCATACAGCTGGGGTTATTCAATTAATCGATACGTTTAGTCACTACGATTTAAATCGGTTAAAAACCAAATTATTTGAAAGCGGTCTTACATGTGTTTTTTTAAATGACCAAAATAACACGCAAAGCATTATTGATTTGATTACCGAGTCGGGGATGATTTGTGTGTGCCAGACGAAGCAAGTACTCCAAACACCTGTTTTACTTAAACTTAAACGTACGGATGTACAAGACAATGAAACACTCGATACATCAGTGTTTAACGTTTAATTTATATGGCAAACTTTATACCGATAAGCAAAAGAATAGTGGCTACTAGGTACTTTAAAAACTTCTCAGGAAGTTTTTCACCCACTTGTGTACCTATATAAATAGCAGGAATTGAACCAATCAATAAACTCATTAGAAGGTTAAAATCTACATGACCAAGTTGTAGGTGGCCAAGTCCAGCAATAGCGGTTAAAGGCACTGCATGAGCGATATCAGTGCCAACAATAGCTCTAGTTTTAAGCGTAGGGTACAGCAGCAGCAGTAACGCGCCACCAATCGCACCTGCGCCGACGGACGATAAAGTGACTAACACGCCTAGTATGCCCCCGATAGCTATAATGCCGCTCTGGTTTGGTTGATAAGTGTGTCTTTGTTTAAAAAGCTGTGCCAATTTATCCTTAAATAAGATGACAGCGGAGGTCAAAATAAGCATAAAACCCAATGTAATAGATATAATGCTGTTGAAGGTTTGAGCTGTGATGTTGAAATATTTGATGGCAGCAATACACACTATCGAGCCGGGTATGCTACCTAAACTTAATTGTTTAACGATAGACCATTGAATGTTTTTGAGTCGGTGGTGGGTGAAGATGCCGCTCGATTTTGTTATTGCCGCGTATAATAAATCCGTGCCGACGGCGATACTCGGTGGTATATTGAAACCAAGTACCAACAAAGGGGTCATCAATGAACCGCCGCCAACGCCGGTTAGGCCTACAATAAAGCCCACAATAGCCCCTGATATTATATATAGAAAATCCAAAACGCGACCTGAAAGACAGAAGAACTTGAAATATAGAGCAAAATGCTTATAATAAAAAGAAATATATATTTCTATCTTTATAACTTAATTAAATAAGAAGCCATGAAATTACAACAATTGCGCTACATTTGGGAAGTATCTAAGAATAACTTGAATGTATCGGCTACGGCTGAACATATATATACCTCTCAACCGGGTATAAGTAAACAAATTCGAATTTTAGAAGATGAATTAGGCATTCCTGTATTTACCCGGAACGGTAAGCACTTGACGGCCATGACCCCAGCAGGAAAGAAAATTATAGCGATCGCAGGTGAAATGCTACTGCAAGTTGAAAACATCAAAAATATTGCTAAAGAGTTTCGTGATGAGAGCAAAGGCACCTTATCTATCGCAACGACGCATACGCAAGCACGTTATGCCTTACCTGAAGTGATTAAAGGGTTTATGCACGATAAACCAGAGGTCGCTTTGGACATCCAGCAGGGGACGCCTATCCAAATATCAGAAATGGTGTCTCAAGGTAAAGTTGATATAGCGATAGCGACCGAAGCAATCGAGTTATTTGATAATTTGGTGATGTTACCCTGCTATTCGTGGGACCGATGTGTTTTGGTTCCTAAGGGACATGCACTCACACGTTTAAAAGAAATAACACTTTCAGATTTAGCTGTTCACCCGTTGATTACGTACGTATTTGGATTTACCGGCCGTTCAAAATTAGATGATGCCTTTGCTTCAGCCAATTTAAGTCCAGATGTCGCCTTGACGGCTGTTGATGCCGATGTCATTAAAACTTACGTAAGGTTAGGTTTGGGTGTAGGAATCGTAGCAAGAATGGCTTACGACAAAAAATTAGACAGTGATTTAGTGGCCTTAGATGCAGGGCATTTATTTGGACAAAGTGTCACTAAAATCGGCATACGTAAAGATACGTTTTTACGCGGGTATATGTATGACTTCATGCAACGTTTTGCCCCGCATTTAACGAAAGAGATCATAAACAAAGCGATGGAACTTAAAGAGCAAGATGCCATAGATCATTTATTCGATGATATTAGTTTGCCGCACTTCTAACGCATGTAGCGTAATATAAGCTAAGGTTTGGTCGATAACTGAGTGTGTAATCCGCATTCTTTTTGAACCTCCTCTTCCCACCACCAGCGGCCTTCTCTTGGGTCTTGATGGGGTAAGGTGGCACGGGTACAGGGTTCACAGCCGATACTGATAAAGCCTTGCTGGTGAAGAGGGTTAAAAGGCACTTCTAACGCGCGGATGTAAGCCCAGACTTGCTCCGAAGACCAGTGGCATAAGGGGTTGTATTTAACCAGATCTCTGTTGTTACCACTGAAATGAGTGTCATTTTCAACCACGTTTAAGCTATGCCGTGTAGTGCTGCTTTGATCGCGGCGTTGACCGGTAACCCAAGTTGAAACGCTGGCTAGGTACTTCTTCAATGGAGCGACTTTTCTAATATCACAACACGCTTTGTGCCCGTCGGTGTAAAAGCTGAATAGCCCTTTTGTATCGGTAAATTGTTGCAGCTGTATCGGGTCGGGAACGAGAACGTTGATTGTAATTTGATAGTGATCCATTACCGTTTGTATAAAGCGGTACGTTTCAGCGTGTAAACGCCCCGTATCAAGAGTGAAAACGCGGGGTTTAATGCCCAGTTTACAAACCATATCAATCAAAATAACATCTTCTGCGCCACTAAATGAAATAGCAATATCACCCCCTGTAGCGTAGATGGATTTGAAAATCTCTTTTGGGTGCTTGTCGTTTAGTTCAGTTTGTAATGCTTGAATATCCATAAGATCTTTCGGTTTTTTAGTAGCCGAAGTGTAGCAAAATTGTCGTCTATCAATCAGTATAAAATAGGATAACGATAGAATGAATGGTGTTTAAAAACACTATAATCGAGACGAGGATTTATTGTCCCAAGTAAGTTTGCGGTGATCAAAATGGGCGATAATTTCAGGTTTAATAATATTAAAAAAAGGAGAGATATCAAAATCCCTGGGGACGAATAGGGAATGATGTCGTGTTTTGAATAGGCCTCTGCGCTTATTTTTGTGAGGGGTTATGAGAGGAAGAATGGGGTAAGTAATCGATTGGTAAGCTTCTGCAATTAAAGTTGAGCAAATAGCCCGAGTGGGGTCGCCGCTTCCAAGGGTTAACATATGCCGCCTAAAATAACTAGGTACCGGTGGTGTAGGGAAGAGGTAGCGGAGTAAGTCTATGATGTTCTTATGATCGTACTGTTTACCAATGCTGTTAACCATAAAGTTTACGAGCGATTGTTGTTCACTAGCGTTTAAGCCAACAGGTCTGCAAATACGGGTGTTAGAATCATTGTACTTTTCAATCGGCACATGAATAACCCCACCTACAAGGTCAGCTTCTATCAATTGGTGTTGAACAAGCTTCCCGGACATTGGGTCATTAATATCGCCGACATATAAAGCGGCGTGCGACCAAGTGGATTGCGTTAAATATTTAATTGCCGTGCTGATACGCCGATTGCCTTCGATTAATAAAACATCCCCTCGTTGTAAGTGTTTTTTTAGGGTATGCGTATCTTCCAGGCTGA
>JAGPVU010000059.1 GCA_018066825.1 Cycloclasticus sp. | reverse complement strand
AACCAGTTTTGCCATGAATATGGCAGAAAATGTGGCCATTCAAAGTGGTATGCCGGTGGCCGTTTTTAGTATGGAGATGCCGGGTGACTCATTAGCAATGCGAATGATGTCCTCACTGGGCCGTATTGACCAGCATAAAGTCAGAACCGGGCAACTTGAGGATGACGAGTGGCCACGCATGCAGTCATCGATTAATTTATTAGCAGAAGCAAAGTTATTTATTGACGACACCGCGGCTTTAAGCCCTATCGAAGTACGTGCTCGAGCACGACGTTTAATGAAAGAACACGGCCAATTGGGCCTGATTGTCTTGGATTACTTACAGTTGATGCAATCACCGTCTAAAAGTGAAAGCAGGGTGGCTGAAATTTCGGATATCTCGCGTTCGCTTAAAGCACTGGCAAAAGAATTAAATGTGCCCGTTGTCGCTTTATCCCAGTTAAACCGAAATCTTGAACAACGACCTAATAAACGGCCAGTGATGTCCGATTTACGGGAATCTGGCAGTATCGAGCAAGATGCTGACGTTATTGTTTTTATTTATCGGGACGAGGTCTACCACGAAGATTCGGAAGCCAAAGGCGTGGCGGAAATTATTATTGGTAAGCAACGTAACGGGCCAATTGGAACATGTAGGCTTACTTTCTTGGGGCAATACACACGTTTTGAAAATTATGCCAATGACTCATATATTGACGATGAGTACTAAGCTTAATCAGACCTATTTTTAATCACTCACGAGCTAACTGTGTCTAACCGACCTTGCGCCACTATTGACCTTGCGGCATTAAAACATAATTTTTCTGTTGTTAAACAAGCGGCTCCGCATGTGAAAGTCATGGCTGTGATTAAAGCGAATGGCTATGGGCATGGCATGCTAACCGTTGCCGAAGCTTTATCCGAGGCTGATGGTTTTGCTGTCGCACGCTTGGAAGAAGCGATCACGTTACGCAACGCAGGTTACTCAAAACCAATTGCAGTGTTTACAGGGTTTTGCAGCACGGAAGAGTTGAATGCCTTTGCAACATACGATTTAGACGCGGTTATTCATAGTGAATACCAAGTAGACCTCCTTGCCCAGGTATCGCTGCCTAAGCCCATTAGCGTTTGGTTAAAAATTAATACCGGGATGAACCGCTTAGGTGTTGAGCCCAGCGAGGTTCATCGGATTAATGATCGCTTAACACTCTCTGGGATGGTCCGCCAACCGATTAAATTAATGACCCATCTAGCCTGTGCAGACGATATGCAGTCCTTGCATACCGAACAGCAAATAGAATTATTTGATGCCTCGATAGTCGGCTTGTCGGGTGAGCAAAGTATCGCTAACTCAGCAGGGTTATTAGGCTGGCAATATTCACAGCGTCACTGGGTTAGACCGGGCATCATGCTCTATGGCGCCAGCCCTTTTTGTGAGAAATCCGCGTTAGAACTTGGACTAAAACCGGTGATGACGCTCAACAGTCAGGTGATAGCCCTACGGACGATAAAAAAAGATGACTATGTCGGCTATGGTGCCAGTTGGGTGGCGGATAAAAGTTGTCTAATAGCGACCATTGGTATTGGTTACGGTGATGGCTACCCACGGCACGCAGCTACCGGTACGCCAGTACTTATCAACGGTCAAAAAGGCTACTTAGTAGGCCGGGTATCGATGGATTCAATTAATGTTGATGTTAGCGAATGTAGAGGAATTAAAGTAGGAGATACAGTCGAGTTATGGGGTAATGGCGTAACGATTGATGAAGTGGCTAATAAGAGCGGCACCATTTCATATGAATTAATGTGTGGTGTTACCGAACGGGTAAAAAAATTAATAAAATCGATGGCAAGCGATGAGTAAGCAAAAATTTTTATACCATTGCCGCGAGTGTGGCGCTAAGGCAGCGAAGTGGGCGGGTCAGTGTCAAGACTGTGGTGGCTGGAATACCCTAGACGAATCGAATCACGTCAGCTCTGCAACAGCGAACCGTTTTAGTGGCTACGCCGATCACACCAGTTCCGCTGAGGTGGAAACACTGTCGGCGATACACGTTGCTGCGCTTACACGTTCATCAAGTGGGTTATCAGAATTAGATAGGGTGTTGGGTGGCGGTATAGTACCCGGCTCGGCGATCCTTATTGGTGGTGATCCTGGGATAGGAAAATCGACCTTGTTATTGCAAGCTATAGCCAATCTAAGTCTTGAGTCGAACGTTTTATACGTTAGCGGCGAAGAGTCGGCGCAACAGGTGAGCATGCGTGCTGCCAGATTACTGCTGGCCGTGGATAAGGTTAAAATTTTATGCGAAATATCGTTAGAAACGATTTTAGCAACCGCTGAAAAATTAAAGACGCAAGTGTTAGTCGTAGATTCAATCCAGACGGTTTTTAGTGACGAACTGCAGTCAGCCCCAGGTTCTGTTGGGCAGGTTAGGGAGTGTGCAGCTAGATTGGTGCGCTTTGCCAAACGCACCAATACGACTATTTTTTTGATCGGTCATGTGACTAAGGAAGGAGCGATAGCTGGGCCGCGTGTACTCGAGCACATGGTGGATTCGGTTCTGTATTTCGAAGGTGAGTCAGATAGCCGCTTTAGAATGATTCGTGCGATCAAAAATAGATTTGGTGCAGTGAACGAGTTAGGTGTGTTTGCGATGACCGAAAAAGGCTTACGTGAGGTCACTAATCCATCGGCCATGTTTCTTTCTCGACATGAACAAGAGGTGCCTGGTAGCGTGGTAATGGTAACGCGTGAAGGGACGCGCCCATTATTGGTAGAAGTACAAGCTTTGGTGGACGAAAGTCGTCAGGGCAACCCTAAGCGCGTGACGGTTGGTATGGAGCAAAATAGGTTGGTGATGTTACTGGCGATTTTACACCGTCACGGTCAATGTTCATTAATAGATCAAGACGTATTCGTCAACATTGTTGGCGGTTTAAGGGTAATCGAGACTGCTGGTGATTTGGCGGTGGTGGCAGCCCTATTATCGAGCTTTAAAGCTAAAAACATCCCTAAAGATTGGGTTATCTTTGGCGAGTTAGGCTTATCTGGTGAGGTGCGTCCTGTCGTTAATGGGGAGGAGCGACTCAAAGAAGCGGCAAAACACGGGTTTAAATTTGCTCTGGCGCCTAAAGGCAATATTCCAAAAGGCGGCGTTGAGGGCTTGGAAATAGCACCGGTTAGCGTATTACGTGACGCCTTGGCGTACTTTTAGTGATCGCTGCTAGAATCATGTGTGCATAAGGCTAACAGGTCGCGTTCTAGAAAAGCTTGCTCACCTATATTTAGCTCTACTAGGCGTCTTAATTCGGTGACGCTATCGATATCAATATCATCAAACTCTAGGCCAACTTGATGGTTGTCAGCGATATAAACAACGCTCGCTAAAACATCAATCGACAGTGTTTCAGTCAAACTGATATGTAATTCAAGCCGTTCCTTAGTGCTGTGAATTTGCCCCGTTTCTTTAATGGATAGTAGGCAGCCCTTGAGGGATATGTCGAGAACTTCACATGGAATAGTCCGATTGTTAGTGTTGATTAAGCGACCAGTCGCGTCATGGAAAATTCGTTGAAAACGTCGCTTGTCCTTATTCATGGTGATTATAATCGGCTTATTCGATGAAGAAGGTGTAGTCATTATTGCCAATACTAACGGAGCAATTATGATCTAATTTTGTTTCACTATAAATTGACGCGCCATCGACTGTAATGTCTGTATCATCAGCCAGTCTTGAAATGTAGTAGCCAAATTGCCTTTTGGCGATAAGAGCGGAGGTTTTGTTTGCGGTATTTATTTCAGTAATGGCTTTATTTAGTACGGTTACCAAACCAATATTAGGGCCATCTATAACTTGTATATAACCGGTTTTTTGTTTTGCTTTTTTGTTTAATGACGGCGGGCTGGGTTCACTGAAGGTGTTATTGGTTTTGTCGTCTGTAGTCAGGGCTGTAGCAGAGTCTGAAAATAACAATTGATGCTTACCAAGAGTTATTTTCTCGCCGGACGTGATTTGTTGTCGAACAAGGGCTCCCTTATTTACAGCGCAAGGGTACTGGTCACTCATGTTTTCGATAATATAGCCATCACTATGCCGAGATATTTTTAACTGCATGGGGGCGACTGCTAAGCTATCGATTAGGAAGGTGCTTGAGGGATCTCGACCAATAGTGGAGACGGTGTTTTCTAAATGAAAAACATCGATGGGTTTATTGTTAAAAAAGAGTGTTAATTTGGCCATGAGATAGTTGTTTAAGCAATAACCTTCAGTATAGGCGAGTTTTTCTAGAAGGTTAGGGGGCTAAGTGTGACTTGTTCCTAAATTTAGCCAGTTTAACGGCGTTTTCCTCCATTTGTACGATCTCTAAAGGGTGACCATAAAGTTTCAGGCTAGTTCCTTGTTCAGGAATAGACTCGAGGTATTCCAAGATTAAACCATTCAGTGTTTTAGGCCCACTGATGGGTAGGGACCAATGTAAGGAGCGATTAAGCTCCCTAATGGTTATATTGCCGTTGATTAGTAAGGTGCCGTCATCTTTTTTCTGTATGTCAGGTGAGCTATCAGAAGGGTCGGTAGTGAATTCGCCAATCACTTCTTCAAGCACGTCTTGTAGAGTTACTAGGCCTAATATACTGCCGTACTCATTCACAACAATGGCGAGTTGTTGCTTGTTCTGCTGGAAATTAATGAGTTGTTGATAGAGGCTTGTATTATTGGGAATAAAGTAAGCGTCACGTTTGATAGACAACAACTTGTCGTGATCAAAGTCGTCGTTATCAATTAAGCTGAAAAGCTCTTTAATTCGTAAATAACCCTGGACCTTATCAATATTGGTTTGGAAAAGAGGTAGGTTGGAGTAGGACGATGCGTACAGTTGTTTTTTTATTTCGCCGATATCATCATCCAGGTCAATACCATGAATTTCATTGATAGGAATCATAATATCTTCAACCGTGGCGTGTTCAAGGTCCAGAATGCCTAGCAACATGTCCTTGTGTTCCTCTGGAATTAAGTTACCTGCTTCGGTCACAATTGTGCGTAACTCTTCATGTCGCATGGGCACCTCAGAATCATCGTGTACGTCAATGCCCAGTAATTTAAGTAGAAAGTTTGATATCGCATTGACCACCCAAACAAGTGGGTAAAGAATTTTTAGCAATGGGGTGTAGATAAACGATGCAAAAAAAGCTAAACGTTCGGGGTGGCTAGCGGCCCAGGTTTTAGGGGTTACTTCAGAGAAAATTAATATAACAAATGTCAATAAACCGGTGGCAATGGCAATACCGGCCTCACCGTATAAGCGTAGGGCTATGATGGTTGCAATGGAGGTGGCGAGGATATTGACGAAATTATTACCAAGAAGAATTAAGCCGATTAGTCGATCCGGTTTTTTTAAAAGTTTATGTGCCAATTTGGCACCTAAATGGTTACTTTTCATTAGGTGCAGTAGGCGATAGCGGTTAACGCGCATTAAGGCGGTTTCCGAGCCAGAAAAAAAGCCGGATAATAAAATGAGTACCACTAGAAGCGCAAAAAGAAACGGTATGGAAAGATCGGTCACGAGCAATAGTTAGGCAATGGGATAGGAGTATGTTCTAAGTGCAGAGGGCTTAGCTGTCAAGTTAAATATAACTACGCAGGGGTGATATTAGCTAAAGCGTAAAATAATTGCATCAAGTGCCAGTTTTTTGACATACTAATGCGTCTTATAGTTTGACACAATGATAGGCATCTACACTATGGCGTTACAAAAAGTATTGCTAATCGATGACGATGAAAAACGTGGTTCTCAAATTGAATCAGTCATGAGCTTTTTGGATTACAACACGAAAAAAATAAGCTTAGATAAATTAAAAAAAACTGCCAAGCAAGATGAGTTGCCGTTGGTTATGTTAGGCGATGGGACGGTATTTAATGAGATGGATATTGTTGATTTTTTTACCCAATATAAAAGTCAACAACCGATTATTTATGTTCATAATAAAGGAAAAGCGCCTAAGTTGGGGACGGCTATTGCTCGGCACTTTGTTTCTTTAGAGTGGCCGACGACCTATCAAAATTTTATCAATTGTATTCGTAAGGTTCAGTTAACAGAACACACATTGACCGAAGAGGTCTCACAACGAGCAGCCGAATTATTTAGAAGCCTTGTCGGGAACAGTCAAGAAGTGAAGCGCGTCCGTCAACTCATTCAACAAGTGTGTATGTCAGATGCAACGGTGTTGATTCTAGGTGAATCGGGTACTGGCAAAGAAGTGATTGCAAGAAATATTCACTATCACTCATCCCGCAGGCAAAAAGCGTTTGTCCCTATCAACTGCGGCGCTATACCGGGAGAGTTACTTGAAAGTGAGTTATTTGGTCACGAAAAAGGCGCGTTTACTGGTGCGTTAACAGCCAGGCAAGGTCGTTTCGAATTGGCAGAAGGCGGCACACTGTTTTTGGACGAAATAGGCGATATGCCCATGCAAATGCAAGTAAAACTCTTGCGTGTTTTGCAAGAAAAGGTTTTCGAACGGGTTGGTAGTAACAAACCTATTCGTTGTGATGTTCGAATTTTAGCGGCCACACACAGGGACTTGGAACATGAAATAGCAGAGGGTGGGTTTCGTGAAGATTTATATTACAGATTAGACGTTTTTCCGATCACTATTGGTCCGTTAAGGGACCGGGTCGAAGACATTCCTATGCTGGTTAATGAATTGGTGCAGCGTATAGAGCGTGATAAAAAAGGGACAGTGCGTTTCACATCGGCTGCATTGATGGCCTTGTGCCAATACAGTTGGCCAGGTAATGTTAGGGAGCTTGCCAATATGGTTGAACGGCTGGCTATTATTTACGCTTACGGCGTCGTCGACGTAAAGGATCTGCCTGATAAGTTTCATCAATTTGCTACCTCATCGACACATGTACAAGAAGAATTGGCTTTAGAGGCGGCCCCATTGGAGGATGCAACGTCAAGAGCTGCTCAAAGTGTGACGCCCCAACAAAACAATATGTCTGCTGGCATTTTGCCGCAACAAGGTATTGATCTTAAAGAGCACCTGAATAATTTGGAATACTCTTTGATACAGCAAGCCCTAGATGAGTCAAATGGCGTAGTTGCTCATGCGGCGAAAAAACTTAATATGCGGCGAACCACGTTAGTAGAAAAAATGCGCAAACACGGTATGTAGTATCTTGGAGGCGTCCATTATTTGACGCTTTAAAGAACACCCATCCTAAGCAGCTGTTTTATAGAGGGAAATTAGTTGGCATGCTTTTAGCATTATTAATAATACATTTTATTGATACCGCGAAATATGAGCTTATTGTCCACTACAGAGTCGATACCTAATAAAGGCCAGCCGTTAGAGGAAGCCTTTCACGCGTTTAACCAGATATCCCAACACCTTACCGATTCATACCAGCAGTTAGAAGAGCAAGTCGTCGTGCTTAGCCAACAATTGGCTGACGCTAACTCTGAGAAAATTCAATATTTATCGGAAAAAGAGGCCTTGGCTCAGCAACTCGAAGCGATGGTCGAAACCTTACCTGGTGCGGTTATCGTCCTTGATAATAGGCGAATTGTGGTGAAGGTCAACGCCTGTGCAAGAGAGTGGTTTCAGCACGACATGATAGGGCATGCATGGACTGAGATTAAAGCTAAAGCTTTAATTAATATTGAGAGTATCGACGGCCAGTTTAAGTTGTTAAGTGGCGAGGTGGTTGCCTTGTCTGCAACCCGCTTAAATGGGCAGTCAGCTGAAATTGTATTATTGACAGACATTAGTCATCAACAAGCATTGCAGCAACGTGTAGAACAGCAAAAAAGGTTGGCCGAAATGGGCAAGTTATCCGCTAGCCTTGCACATCAAATACGCACACCATTGGCAACTGCTTTACTGTATGCGTCGCAACTAAACTCGGCATCAATAACTGCGCAGTCACAACAAAAGTTCAGCGCTAAAATTTTACAACAATTAAGGTTATTAAGTTCACAGGTTACGGATATGTTGAATTACGCCCATCAGGGTGAGTTCATAAAAAAATCGGTCAAGTTGAGCGACTTCATTAATCGTATCGAACAGTCTTACCAAGAAAAAGCAGTTGATTTTATTCCTGTTTCCGATCAAGAAAAGCGATTAATTATCAGTGAAGACGCGTTAAGCGGGGCGATAGCTAACCTTATAGATAACGCTTTGGACGCGATTAATGCTGACGGCCGAATTGTTTGCGACTTCAAATTACTGGCAAAACAAGGGTTGGTTATTTCTATTAAGGATGAAGGTATTGGCCTTAGTGCTGAACAACAAAAACGTATCTTTGATCCGTTTTATACTAATAAGATGAATGGTACAGGCCTCGGTTTGGCAGTGGTCAAACAAGTTGTTGATGCTCATTCAGGCCGAGTGGTTTGTGTTTCAGAAGTAGGTTTGGGCACGACGATGACGCTAACTTTGCCTGTTATAGCCCCGCCGTTAAACCAGCAAACCATTAGGAGTGTTTAATTGATGAAACAAATCGATGTATTGATTGTTGAGGATGACTTGCCTTTACAAGAAGCGATTGAAGATACCTTAGTAAACTATGGTTACCGAACGCACTGTGTTGAAAATGGTGTTGAGGCGCTAAAAGCGTTGGAAAGCAACCACGCACGCTTAGTAATAAGTGATGTGCAAATGAAGCAGATGGACGGGATTCAGTTATTGCAGGAATTAAAGTCCAAGTTTCCCAGTTTGCCGGTTTTATTAATGACAGCTCATGCAACCGTTGAGAAAGCAGTGCACTCAATTAAGGCAGGCGCTGCAGATTACCTGACTAAACCGTTTGAAGTCCCCACCTTGCTTAAGCACGTCGAAAACACCATTTCTCCTGAAGCGAGCGCGTTTGGTGAATTACCGAGTAACGACAGCTGCATGCAAGATATTGTTGCATTAGCGGGGCGGGTGGCAAAAAGTGAAGCGACGGTATTAATCCAAGGTGAAAGTGGCACGGGTAAAGAGGTTATCTCACGCTTTATTCATAAAAATTCCAACCGAAATAAGCACCCCTTCGTGGCAGTGAATTGTGCAGCAATACCAGAGAACATGCTCGAAGCGATGTTGTTTGGTTACGAAAAAGGTGCCTTTACGGGTGCCTACCAATCAGCGCCGGGTAAGTTTGAGCAGGCGCAAGGCGGGACAATTTTATTAGATGAAATTTCAGAAATGAATATTTTGTTGCAAGCTAAATTATTACGTGTACTTCAGGAAAAAGAAGTGGAACGTTTGGGCGGCCGCAAAACGATCGCCTTGGACGTGCGGGTTTTGGCAACCACCAATAGAAATTTGCGTGAGTATGTCAATGAAGGCAAGTTTAGGGAAGATTTACTCTATAGAATTAATGTCTTCCCCATTCAGATACCGCCCTTAAGAGAGCGTAAGTCTGACGTGTTAGCGCTAGCAAAAATGATGATAGCGAGACACTACGTCGGTGAGCAATCAGTACCAAGGCTAACCCCTGGGGCAATCAAATTACTCGAGAACCATAGCTGGCAGGGCAACGTTCGCGAACTAGAAAATGTTATGCAGCGGGCGCTGATTATGACCTCTAGCGCCGAAATAAAAGAAGTGGACTTGATTTTTGAGTTAGGAGGGCCCGTTGTGGAAACGCCAACTAGTTTCCAAGCAAACACAGATAATGGGCTTAATGAAGGCGTTAAAGCGGTGGAAGATAAACTTATTTTGGAAACCTTGGTCACGGCCAATGGCAGCCGAAAAAATACCGCAGAGCGACTGGGAATTAGCGCCAGAACCTTGCGTTATAAAATAGCCCGCATGCGTGAAGCGGGCATCGAAATTCCAGCATGAAGACTCGTGCTATCAAACAGTTAAGGGGAAATAAATGAGTAACATGGAAATTAATAACGTATTGGCTCAAATGCGAGCCATGTCGGTACAAGCCAAAAATCCAATGGCTGAAGCGGGCTCAAAAAGCAATGCTACGGAATTTTCAAGCATGCTAACTCAGTCGTTAGAGGCGGTTAATCAAACGCAAAAACAAGCAGGAGCCTTATCTACTGCGTTTGCGAAAGGTGAAACAGACGCCAGTTTGGCAGAAGTGATGGTGTCTTTGCAAAAAGCAAACTTGTCGTTTCAAACGGTCTTACAAACAAGAAACAAGTTAATTGACGCCTATAAAGATGTTATGCGGATGACGATGTAACAGCGATTTATCGCTGCAACAATGAACACAAAATAGGTAAAAATCATGGCAACACCAGCACAACAAGCGAATATGCAAATGCAATCTTCATCCAGTAATATGATCATACGTCAAGCCGGGGTGATGGTGGCATTGGCGGTTAGTGTTGCCTTAGGGGTTGCCGTTGTCCTATGGTCGCAGACTCCAAACTACAGTTTGCTATACAGTAATCTAGGTGATCGTGAACTCAGCGCAGTGGTTTCAGGTTTACAGCAGGCAGGCGTCGAGTATAAATTAGATGCGGGTTCAGGCGCTATTTTAGTGCCTTCTTCAAAAGTAGATGAGCTACGCCTTAAATTGGCGGGCCTTGGCTTACCTCGTGGTGGTGGACAGGGGTTTGAATTATTAGAAAAAGAGACGGGTTTTGGCGCCAGCCATTCAATTGAAAAAGTTCGTATTCAACGGGCCTTGGAAGGTGAAATAGCTCGATCAATAGTCACTATTCAAAGTGTTCGTTCAGCGCGGGTATTATTGGCAATTCCCAAACAATCGGTTTTTTTAAGGCACCGTAAAAAACCAAGTGCATCGGTGGTGGTTGATTTGCACCAAGGTCGCGAATTAAAAAAAGGCGAGGTAGCGGCTATATTGCACCTCGTTTCATCTGCAGTGCCACAGCTAGACTCTACACAGGTCACCATTGTTGATCAAAAAGGGACTCTGCTCAGTTCCCGTTCGTCGGACGATTCAATGTCTATGACAAGTAATCAGTTTGAGTTTAAGCAAGGGGTGGAAGAACACTTAATTAACCGGGTTGAAAGCATACTGCTGCCCATCGTAGGTGCTGGTGCTATTAGAGCGTCGGTATCGGCGGATGTTGATTTTACAATTACCGAACAGACGCAAGAACAATATAACCCTGATTTGCCATCGCTTAGAAGCGAGCAAATTACAGAAGAACAGAGCAGTTTAGCCGGCGCACAAGGAGTACCGGGCGCCTTGTCTAACCAACCACCCTTGGCCGGTGTGGCGCCTGAAGTGGCTGAAACAACAAGCGGTGGTGCGTCAGGTTCAATGAACGTTAATAAACGGGCGATTAAAAATTACGAACTGGACAAAAAAATCAGTCATACGCAATTATCTACGGGCCGATTGAAACGAATTACTGTAGCCGTTGTCATTGATAATAAGCATGCTGTTTCTGCTGAGGGTGCTGTTAGTAGTGAAGCGCATAGCGTTGAAGATTTACAAAAATTCACCAATTTGGTGAAAGAAGCGATAGGGTTTAACGAATTGCGTGGGGATAGCGTTACGGTGACAAATTTAGCGTTTAAACAACCCGAAATTCCTGCACCTTTACCGGAAATACCTTTGTGGGAACAGGCGTGGGTATTAGACATAGCTAAACAAGCGGTAGGCGGAATTTTTGCTCTGTTGCTTATTTTTGTCGTGTTAAAGCCTACGATAAAAAGCTTGTTGGCAAAACCCGTTGTTTCACAATTGCCAATGGCAATGGAAGGGACTATGGTGGGCCCTGATGGCCAAATAATGGCGGCGCCCTCTCATGGCCAGTCCGGAGGTGATCAGTTGGCCCTAGAAAATGATGAGGAGTTAATGAGACTAGAAGCGCCTAAAAGCTATGAACAACGTTTGGCAATGGCGCAAAAAATAGCCGGGGAAGATCCTAAAAGAGTGGCTCAAGTAATGAAAACCTGGATACAAGAGTAATGGCTGAAGCTAAAGCAAAACCAAAAGAGCAGGAGTTAAACGGCATATCACAGGCGGCCGTGCTACTGCTATCCCTAGGCGAAGACCATGCGGCCGGGGTGATGAAACATATGGGGCCAAAAGAAGTGCAAATGGTGGGGTCTGCGATGGCAACACTTGAAAACATTACCACCGAAACGCTAGATAAGGTGGTGGGTCATTTTATAGGCACCATTGGCGGACAAACGGCCCTGGGTATTGACTCAGATAAATACATTAAAAATGTGCTGAACAATGCGCTGGGTGTCGATAAGGCGGGCGGTGTTATCGATAGGATTTTGCTGGGTAGAAACTCCAAGGGTTTGGAACAATTAAAATGGATGGACCCACGTTCAATTGCCGACTTGATTCGCTTAGAGCACCCGCAAATAATTGCTATTGTCATTTCTTATTTGGATAGTGACCAAGCGGCAGAGACGCTCAGTTATCTCTCGCCTAGGTTAAGACCCGATGTGTTGATGCGGGTTGCTGTCTTAGAAGGTGTTCAGGCGTCAGCGCTGCAAGAGCTAGACGTGATTATGGAAAAACAGTTGTCGGGTAATTCGGGTGCTAAGTCAGCCACCATGGGCGGCATTCAAACTGCGGCAAACATATTGAACTTTATGGAAGGCTCGATGAGTGCCGAGTTGATTGATCTGCTTGCTGAAACCGATGAAGAAGTTGGCCAGCAAATACAAGACAAAATGTTTGTGTTTGATAACCTTATTGACGTGGATGATAGGGGTATACAGGGCTTGTTAAAAGAAGTATCTACCGACGTTTTAACCTTGGCATTACGTGGTGCCGAAGAAGCGCTAAAAGAAAAAGTATTTACCAATATGTCAAAACGAGCAGCCGATATGTTGCGAGACGATATGGAAGCTGCGCCGCCAGCTAAAGTAAGCGATGTAGAAGCAGCGCAAAAAGAGGTTTTAGTGATCGCTCGACGATTGGCGGATTCTGGTGAGATTTCCTTAGGTGGCGGCGGGGGCGATGACCTTGTCTAAACCCTCTACAAAAGATGAAGTGATTGCGTCTTGGCAATTTCCTGATTTCAAACGCTCAGGTTCGACTGAGGTTGATATCTCAACGGTTAAAGCAATGACAGCCGGAGATCTAGAAAAACTTCAGCAGCAAGCCATTACAGAAGCCTCAAAAAAAGGTTATGGCGAAGGCTTTGCCCAAGGTTTACAGGATGCAAATGCAAAAACAAGTGAAACGGTAGAGCGTCTCAAGTCGATGATGGACGCCTTGCAAAGTCCGTTTGAAGAGCTTGATGAACGAGTTGAGCATGAGATGGCCAGTTTGTCGATACAAATTGCGCGGCAGTTGGTTCGCCGCGAGATTAAAGCGGATTCAGGTCAAGTGGTAGCGGTGGTTAAAGAGGCCCTTGCAACGTTACCCTCCAGTTCACAAAACATACAACTATTATTGCACCCGGATGATGCTTCTTTAGTCACCTCAGCGCTATCTTTAGGCGATGCTGATGAGAGCCGTTGGCAAGTAGTAGCAGACCCTGTGATTACTCGGGGCGGCTGT
>JAGPVU010000003.1 GCA_018066825.1 Cycloclasticus sp. | reverse complement strand
GCTTTTTTAAACGGTTTTGATTTACCAATAATATGGCTATCCAACACTTCGCTTTCGATCAATGATGAACGCAAGCTGGTTACCTCGTTTCGCAAATCAAGAATCTGATCAACGATACTATCGGAACGATAATACTTTGTAAGTTCTTCTGGGTTATCCCATTCAGCAACTGGCTTTCCAACAATAGTGCAGTACTCCTCTCCGCAAGCACGGCACGCTATTTCTGAGAAAAGAATCGACTGCCCGGTAAACTCGGTACTATAACCACTGGCGTAACCCACCTCCATCCAGCAAACAGGTTTTTCAGCAACCCCAAAAGCCTTTTGATGCACCTCACTTTCGTAGGAGTTTTCCCAACGAATTTCCATATCAAAACGCTTGGCTTTAATGTCCATTTCAAATCTGATAGGCGTCACCCGAACGATACCCTCTAATTGATGCAGTTGCGGACCGACCAAAAATTGATCCTTTTCTGAAGCATCTGGGCGCATTTTTTTTGCCAACTTAGCGTCTTCTACGCCCGCCTTATAGCCGGTACGTATCAAAATGCCTTTAGCCCTTTCAATCCCTAAGCTTTCAATCAATTCACGACGCATCGACCCCATCGCTTCGCTGTGCATTAACAGCATGCGCTGTTCATCCAACCAAATATGCCCAGTGTCAGATGAAAAGCGAATACGGTCTCGCAGGTCATCACTCGATGGGTATTGATAAGTCGTATTTTCGCTCACAGCGAGGCCTTAACGTTTATTATTGTCCAGTAATACTACTTGAAAGATTTAATCATTTCATTAAATAGCACTAAAAGGCTAAAACCAATCATCAAGTTCCTCGCCTGTTAATTCTTCAATAGCGTAAGCATTAAAGTCATGATAGCTCGTCCAATCGTGAATTTTTTGCTGTATCGCCGCCTGATCTTTTGAATCGCTCTGTGACGACTGTTCCGTGTATTTATCCAGCATTTGATCACTGTACACGTTACATTTTAGTAGAAAATCAATAACAATTTGTTTTTTATCTTGTAAAGAAATTGTGCGTGAAGTCATTATTTAGTCCCACATTTAATTGACGAAAAAAATATTTAACGATATGGTCGAAGCTTCATTTTTATCATTGCATTATAGAACTCATGAAGAAAAAAATCATCGTAGCCATCACCGGCGCCACGGGCTCAATTTACGGTACCCGTTTGCTAGAAATTCTGCAAACGATTGATGATGTTGAAAGCCATCTAATCCTATCCAGTGCTGGCGCGCTAACCGCTCAATGTGAACTCGGCATGGATAAAAAGTCCATTAGCGCATTAGCAGACGTGGTGCATAGCCCGAAAGATATTGGTGCCACTTTATCCAGCGGGTCTTTCCTGACGCACGGCATGGTGATCGCCCCGTGCTCAATGAAAACGCTCGGCTGTATCGCTAATGGTATCGCCGATAATTTGGTATCAAGGGCAGCTGATGTTGTTTTAAAGGAAAGACGACGTCTTGTTTTAATGGTTCGAGAAACCCCGCTCAACCTAGTGCATCTTAGAAACATGACAACCCTGTCAGAAATGGGCGCGATCATCGCGCCGCCTGTTCCGGCGTTTTATACCTTACCGACATCCATCGATGATATCGTTAATCATACCGTCGGTCGCGTACTAGACATATTAGACATTTCTACTATAGACTACGTAAAAAGATGGCAGGGCTTAAAAAACCCGTCATAGTAAAAAAATAAAACACTTTTCAAGGAGAAGCTCATGCTCAGCAGGCGCACGTTCATTAAATCGGCTTTAGCCGCTAATGCAGCCTTATTAACCAACCCTTCTCAGGCGCTCCAACTGGTGTTAGATAACGCAAAAGGACAGCCTTTACTGATTCTTGCCGATGAAAAATCACCTGCTGCAAAACAATTTATAGCACAAGTGAGCGACGACAACGCCAGCCTCGGGCTTGATATTGGCGTGCAGTTTGAACGCGTAAAGCAATTTTGCAGCGAGTCACCTAACGGCCTTATTAGCGGCCTTACCCGCGACTCTGATTTTTTTGTCATCGAGCAAGTTGCAAAGGACTACGGGTTCTATCCCAGTTATTCTGCCAACCATATACAACAAGGCAATAGCCTAAGCCACGAAGTTACCGCTAGCCAGCAATCCGCCGACTTAATTGCCCACGGCTTAGCCCAAGCAGGTGAACAATGGCCGGTTTGGCTGGCCAATAACACCCAGCTTTTACCCCAAGGCCATCAGCCAATGATCGCAAGTAAAAGCCAAATACAGTCGACCCATGCTGCACAAGACTTTTTAGTGTCCTGGTCGCTTAGCGCTGCAAAAAACACTTAACTGGAATACGTCATGACAAAACCACTCCCACCAGGCATTTCATTAGGTCAATTTAACGCTGCTATCGCAGAGATTAAGCAAGTCGTCGGTAAAGATTATGTCTTTTTAGACGACATCACCGAACTGCGCAGCTACCGCGACGCGTATAACACCACCAACGATGCAGACTTTGCACCTTCCGCTGCGGTTGCACCAAAAACTGTCGAGCAAATTCAAAAAATCCTAGCTATCGTCAACGACTATAAAATTCCCATTTGGACTATTTCGACCGGTAAAAACTTCGCTTACGGTGGCCCTGCGCCACGTAAGGCTGGGTATGTCGTGCTTGACTTGAAGTTGATGAATAAAATTATCGAAGTCAACGAAAAACACGGTTACGCCATCGTTGAACCTGGCGTGAGTTACTACGACTTATACAACTACCTGCAAGAAAAAGGGATCAAACTGTGGATTGATTGCGCCGCACCCGCTTGGGGTGGCTTTGTGGGTAACACCTCTGATCACGGGGCCGGCTATACCCCTTACGGCGATCACTTATTAATGCAGTGTGGCATGCAAGTAGTCCTAGCAGATGGTACCGTCGTTGAAACCGGCATGGATACCAGCGCTAATAGTAAAACAGGCGCGTTATATAAGTATGGTCAAGGCGCCGCCATCGATGGCCTATTTACTCAATCAAACTTTGGCGTGATCACCCGCATGGGTATTTGGCTAATGCCAGAACCACCTGGATTTACGCCGTTTATGATCACCTTTGAAAACGAGCGTGATCTTGAAACAGTCACCGACTTAACGCTACCGCTGCGACTTAATCAAGTGATTCATAATGCACCGATGACCGTCGACCTATTATGGGAAGCGGCGATGTCAGTCAGTAAACGCCAGTACTATACCGGCACAGGGCCCATGCCTGATAGTAACCGTCAAAAAATGGCGAAAGATTTGGACCTCGGTATTTGGAACTATTACGCCGCCGTGTACGGCCCCGAGCCGATGATGAAAAACAATATGGAGATCATCCGCGATACCTTTAGTACCATTCCCGGCGCTAAGTTTCATTTTGATGATACCCGTAAGGGCGACCCCGGTTGGGACTACCGCGTCAAGCTAATGCAGGGCATTCCCAATATGACCGAATTCAGCCTATTAAACTGGGTTGGCGGTGGCGGCCATATTAACTTTTCACCGATTTCTGCCGCTGATGGCAAAGCAGCGATGACCCAATACCAAATGATCCGCAAAAGAGCACATGAGTATGATTTTGATTACATCGGTGAGTTTTTAGTTGGTTGGCGAGATCAACACCATATCTTTATGCTGATGTTTGACCGCATGAACGCCGAAGAGAAAAAGCGCGCACACGAATTATTTG
>JAGPVU010000035.1 GCA_018066825.1 Cycloclasticus sp. | reverse complement strand
CGCCGTCGATTCGACAAAACCCTTACAGGTTGATCTGTTTCTCGATTAAAAATTAGTGGAGAATGGGGTTTCTTGATTTAGTGGGTCAACAGAATTAAATGGACTTTAAAATAGCGGTTATTGGTTTAGGCTACGTAGGTTTACCCTTGGCGGTAGCCTTTGGTAAGCACTACCCAACCATAGGCTTCGACATCAATAAAGGTCGCATTAAGGCCTTAACAGAAGGGTTTGATGAAACGCGAGAGCAATCGGCTAAAGAGATAGTAGATTCAACGCATTTAAGTTTTGCCGGGCACGTGGCGGATATTGCAAATTCTAATGTGTACATTATTACCGTACCCACGCCGATAGATAACGGCAATAATCCCAATTTAACGCCCATTAAAGAGGCGACAAAAACAGTTGCGTTAAGTCTAAGCAAGGGCGATATCGTTATTTATGAATCGACGGTGTACCCCGGCGCGACCGAAGAAGTGTGTGTACCTATTCTTGAACAGCTTTCGGGGTTGCGATTTAATCACGACTTTTATTGTGGTTATAGCCCCGAACGGATTAATCCGGGGGACAAAACACACACACTCAGCTCGATTGTAAAAGTCACATCTGGCTCTACGCCCGCCATAGCAGCAACCATTGATGAGCTTTATCAAACGATTATTACTGCCGGCACATTTAAGGTCAGCAGTATTAGGGTGGCCGAGGCCAGTAAGGTGATTGAAAACACCCAGCGGGATATAAACATCGCCCTAGTTAATGAATTAGCGTTAATTTTTAATCGAATCGGGATTGATACCCAAGAAGTGCTAGAAGCTGCAGGCACCAAATGGAACTTTTTACCCTTCAGACCGGGCCTAGTGGGTGGGCATTGCATCGGTGTAGATCCGTATTATTTGGTACATAAAGCGGTAACGCTGGGTTACCACCCGCAAGTTATTTCCGCCGCACGGCGCATTAACGACAATATGGGCTCCTTCGTGGTAGGCGAAGTCGTCAAACTCATGGCAATAAAAAAAATCAATATCGTAGACGCCAACATATTGATGTTGGGTCTGTCATTTAAAGAAAATTGCCCCGATCTAAGGAATACTCGGGTTATTGAAATGATCGACGAGCTACAGCAGCTAAACGCCAAGGTCGACGTATACGACCCCTGGGTTAATGCGACGGAGGTGGCTCGCGAGTACCAACTAAACCTGATCGAACAGCCCGCCAAAGGTGCCTATGACGCAATTATTATCGCCGTGTCGCACGATCAATTTATAACCTTAGGTGCAAAAGGTATTCATGCGTTTGGTAAAGCCAATCACGTACTGTATGACATTAAATATTTGTTGCATTCAAGCGACTCGGATGGACGCTTGTAAGCTTTATTATTAATTTGGTGCCCAGGAGAGGACTTGAACCTCCACGACCTTACGATCACTAGCACCTGAAGCTAGCGTGTCTACCAATTTCACCACCTGGGCAATCACCTGCATAATGTGTTGCAAACTCTACTAATGGGTATTAGGCTTGTCAACTCTATTCCCTATTGTTACATGTGTTGTGCCTAAAAAGAAAACGATCAAATTAAACCCGCAAAAAGAAAGCAACGAGCTAAGCGATGCAGCATCCATTAGTCGGACGAAATTACTCGCCTTTTTAGCGGACCAAAAAACGCCGATGGCATGGGTAGATATTATATCGGGACTGGCGGTAACGACTAAAAGGGGTAAGAAGGCCTTGTCTGGACAATTATCGGCAATGTTGCGCTCGGGCGAGTTACTGTTTAATCGTAAAGAGCAGTATTGCTTGGCACAAAACAGTGACCTTGAAACAGGCGTGGTGATCGGTCACGCAGACGGGTTCGGCTTTTTAAAGTGCGATAAAGGTGGTGATGATTTGTTTATCCCGCCAAGAGAAATGCGGGCGCTGTTAAACGGCGATCGCGTGGTGGCTAGCCGTGGTGGTGTTAACCGGCAAGGTAAAACCGAAGCGCGGATTGTTGAAGTGCTTGAGCGACGAGTAAAAACCGTGGTGGGCCGTTTCTTTGATGTGATGGGCGTTTTTCACCTAGAAGCCGAAAATAAGCGAATTTTCCAACATATTTTTATCCCCCCTGATTTAACGCTAGGTGCTAAGGATGGGCAAATTGTTATGGCTCAGATTACCCGATACCCATCTGCGCGTACTCAGGCGATCGGTAAGGTAATTGAGGTGATGGGTGACCATATGGCGCCTGGTATGGAAATCGACATGGCGATACGCTCCTACGATCTCCCGCATGAGTGGTCACAGCCGGTGTTGGATGAGGCGCAAGCCTATTCGGTAGATGTTAAGGATGTTGATTTAAGTGACCGTAAAGACCTGAGAAAACTGCCGTTTGTAACGATAGATGGTGCCGATGCGCGTGACTTTGACGATGCGGTGTATTGTAAAAAAACAGCAAAAGGCTGGACGTTATCGGTGGCTATTGCTGACGTGGCGTATTATGTCAGGCCTGATTCGGCGATTGACCGAGAAGCATACGAGCGCGGTAATTCAGTATACTTTCCAGAGCAAGTCATTCCCATGTTGCCGGAAGTGCTATCGAACGGACTGTGTAGTTTAAACCCGCACGTTGATCGTTTATGCATGGTGTGTGAGATGCGAATTGACATGTCAGGCCAGGTCATTGAATCAACATTTTATCAGGGCTTAATGCATTCACACGCGCGTTTAACTTACGATGAAGTCGGTGCTATTTTTGATCAATCTGCACCTGAACTGGTGTTAAAACACAAAAAACTGCTACCCCAGTTAGATGAGCTGCGTAACTTGTACCATGTATTAAAACAGGCTGCCGACGATCGAGGAGCGCTTGAGTTTGATACCTTTGAAACAGGTTTTGTATTTGATGAAGCGCGCAAAATAAAAGCTATTGAACCGTTGGTTCGCCATGACGCGCATCGTTTAATCGAGGTGTGTATGATTGCAGCGAACGCCGCCACAGCACGCTTTTTGGTGAAGAATAAAATACCTAATTTATTACGTGTGCATGATGGGCCTAGCGCCGAAAGATTACAGAAGCTCAGGGACTTTTTGTCTGAATTAGGTCTTAGTCTGGATGGTGGGGATGAGCCCGAGCCGCATCATTTTAAAGCGTTAATTAATCGCGTTAAAGATCGGGCGGATGCGCATTTAATAGAAACAGTGACCTTACGTACGATGTCGCAGGCTATGTATAGCCCCGAACAAAAGGGGCACTTCGGTTTGGCTTTAGATTTGTATGCGCATTTCACCTCGCCGATTCGTCGTTACCCCGATTTATTAACCCATCGCGCGATCAAACATATTATTGCTGGATTAAAACCGGAAAAATTCAACTACTCAGCGACGGATATGGTGTCATTTGGTGAGCACTGTTCGCAGTGTAACCGGCGTGCGGATGAGGCTACTCGTGATGTTGAAAGCTGGCTGAAATGCGAGTTTATGTCGGATAAGGTGGGTCAAGAGTTCGATGGCGTGGTGTCTTCAGTGACGTCTTTCGGTTTATTTGTCGAACTGAAAAGCGTTTACATTGACGGTTTGATTCACGTGACGGCGTTGGGTGATGACTATTACCATTTTGATGCCGTTAAGCACAGGCTTCTTGGCGAACGAAGTAACAAAGCCTACCGTTTGGGTGATGAGCTAAAGGTTAAGGTGGTTAAGGTAAATTTAGACGACAAAAAAATAGATTTAGCGTTGGTTGATAGTGGCGCAAAAAAGAAACGGTCGGGGTTTAAGTCCAGCAGAAGG
Source organism: Cycloclasticus sp. (assembly GCA_018066825.1). GTDB lineage: Bacteria > Pseudomonadota > Gammaproteobacteria > Methylococcales > Cycloclasticaceae > Cycloclasticus. The sequence continues at coordinate 380 of JAGPVU010000035.1, read as the reverse complement.
AAGAAACGCTAATGGCTGAGTCGCATACGGTTTATGGCTTTCATGCGGTCACGGCTTTGCTCGAAAGAGGATCGGACCGAATTATTAATGTTTGGCTAGACGACGAGCGTAGAGATGCCAAGCTGAATGAAATCAAAACAAACGTTGAAAAACTGGGTTTGCGCTACGACAGCGTCAATAAAAAAACCTTGGAAAAGCTTGCGTCAGGTGGTAATCATCAAGGTGTGGTTATGATGGCCAAGCTGCCACAGGAGCTCAGCGAAGAAGCATTAAAAAAGGTCGTTAAACTGCGTCAAGGGGATGCATTTTATTTAGTGTTAGACCAGGTAACCGACCCACATAATTTGGGTGCATGCATGCGGACTGCATTGGCTGCGGGG
>JAGPVU010000021.1 GCA_018066825.1 Cycloclasticus sp. | reverse complement strand
GTCGTTTCGGTTAAGGAGAGCAAGATGATCAAAGGGCAGCATATTTCACATAAGTTTGATGAAGAAGTCGAGGCGCTTACTAGTAGTGTGTTGAGCATGGGCGGTTTGGTTTGCCAGCAACTCAATAGTGCAGTAACCGCGTTGCTGACTTGTGACAAAGCAATGGCCGAGGCGGTGATAGAGGACGATGTCAAAGTGAACACCTTTGACGTTAAGATAGATGAACAATGTAATCGTATTATCGTTATGCGGCAGCCAACGGCGACTGATTTGAGGTTGGTGATGGCGATTATTAAGACCACCAATGACCTTGAAAGAATTGGCGATGAAGCCAAACGTATCGCCCGCCAAGCCATAGATATTTCAGCCAGAGGCCCGATACCTGAGTTATTTGACAGTATTGAACAATTAGCTGAGCGGGTAAAGGATATGCTCAATCGAAGTTTAGATGCCTTTGCTAGAAAAAATATCGAAGAAGCGGTGTCGGTCATTAGTCTAGATATAAAGGTGGATAAGGATTACGAAAACCTGACCCGTCAACAAATCACTTATATGATGGAAGACCCGCGCAAAATCCCTGCGTCGATTGATCTGCTTTGGTCAGCCAGGGCGTTAGAACGCATAGGTGATCGTTCCTGTAATATTTGTGAATACGTTATTTATTTAGTAAAGGGTAAAGACGTAAGACACATTGATTTAGAAGAACTAGAAGATCATCTCTAGGCGCTTTAAAGACCAAAAATACAAAAAAGCCGGCATAGTTATATGCCGGCTTTTTTGTTGTTTTAAGCCACAAAACAACAATTGTCACTAAGCTGTCACAGGATTGTCATGTAAAAGGGCTAAAATTCTTCCGTGTTACACATTTATCTTAAAAAATAATGAGGAAGAAAAATGAAACAAACTAAATTATCCGTCGCGATTAAAGCGACTTTATTAGGTGCGTCAATCGTACTTGCCCCCGCAAGTTTCGCAGCCGATAAGGAATTGCTCGATATATTAAAAGCCAATGGCTCCCTTTCACAAGCTCAATACGATCAGTTGATACAAAAAGCCGACCAGCCATCAGAATCAAGCGAGTTGCTTAAGAAAATGGCTTGGGCAGGAAAAATCAAAGTGAGTGGTGATTTGCGTTTGAGGCAAGAAAATAACAAAGGATCTTCTACAAAAGATGGCAACAAAGACCGTCAACGAATTCGTGCGCGTATTGGTGTATATGCCGATATAGCGGATAACGTCCAAGCTGGTGTCCGGTTTGCTACGGGTTCAAGCTCAAGTGCAACGTCAACTAATCAAACCTTAGAAAACGATTTTGAAGAAAAAGAGCTATGGATAGATTTGGCTTATATTAATTGGCAACCGATAGATGGTTTAGAGTTGATAGGTGGTAAGTTTAAGCAACCATGGCACAACTTTAAAACAGGTCTTATATGGGACGGTGATATAAACCCTGAAGGCGCTGCGTTACGTTATACAACTCACTTAGCGGGAACAGACCTGGTTGTTTCAGCGGGTCACTTGGTTCGTTCAGAAGATTCAAATGACACGGTTTCTGAAGACGCTAAAGTAACGTTTGGCCAACTGGCTGCACATTTTAAAATTGCTAACGCCAACACTATTTTAGGTTTTTCTGTGTTTGATTTTGATGCTAGAAATGGCGAGAGCACGATGGCTGCCAGTTACCAAGATTCGGAGCAGTTCAAGCTAACCGAAGTATTTGCCGAAACAAACATTGAGTTAGGCTTACCAGTTAAGCTGTATGGGCAATACGTAATAAATAACGATGCAGATGGTGTTAATGATGGCGAAGACACGGCTTGGTTGCTAGGGGCTGGTACAAAACTGGGTAAATGGAAAATGAGCTATGACTACCGTGAAACTGAGTTAAACGCGGTAAACGGGCTATTTAACGACTCTGATTTTGCCGGTGGTAATACAGGCTCAGAAGGTAGTCGGTGGAAATTGGCTTACGAAATCAGTAAAAACTTTAGTGTGGGTACTACTTACCTTGATTCAGAGGTTAAACGTTTAAATGCTGCCAGCAAGGGTGATCAAGACACCTGGCAAATTGATTTAGTCGCTAAGTTCTAAGCCTAATTAAAACAAGCAGTTGTTTTGGCCCGGGTAGGATGCCTGGGCTTTTTTATGCCTATCACTAGGCGATTTGCGTGATTCACTATAATATTGCTTAAGAATTTAAAAAGGGATTGTTGCTATGGTGTCTAAAAACTATTTATCCGGTCTATTCGGGCCGTCTCCGGTTGCTCCTTTGCAGTCACATATGACCTTGGTTGATGCCTGTGTCACTAAATTGGTGGGCTTATTTGAGCATATGGCGAGTGGCGATACCGATGCAGTGGAAAAGGTGTATCACGAAATCGCCGAGCTAGAGCAAAAGGCGGATGATCAAAAGCACCTATTGCGCGAACACCTGCCGTCTGGTTTATTTATGCCGATTGAACGCCAGGACCTATTAGACGCCTTACGGGTTCAAGATTTGTTAGCCAATCGTGCGCGAGATATAGCGGGTATTATTGTCGGGCGCAAATTACATTTTCCTGAGCAAGCGGGTTTACGCGTTATTGAACTGGTTAAAGCCACCGCAGAAACCTCCCATCAAGCCTTACGCGTGGTTAATGAATTAGACGAATTAGTAGAAACGGGCTTTAGGGGTCACGCCGTTCGAGTGGTTGAAGGCATGTTGACTACGCTGG
>JAGPVU010000018.1 GCA_018066825.1 Cycloclasticus sp. | reverse complement strand
CTGGACGCATAAGCACGGCTCCAGTCAGACAGCAATCTACTGGTTCTTAAGCAGCGATTGCGTAGTTGTCGTCGTTTGCAACTATAATTTTTCAGATGTTTTACGAGATTCCTGAAAGCTCGGCATGCACCTAAGGTTTTGCTACTCACGTCGAAGCCAAGTCGCCCCCTTTGGTAATTGTTGGACACTATACCTGAGTAAAGGTTCGTGCAACAGTAAATTAATAACGCTGAATAACTTGGGTGGCAAGTTAGCGTGCCATCTTCCGGTGGCTTGTTGAAATTTAACGGGCGCTTTTGATGAAACGCTGCTTTTCACGTTGCCAGTCTTTTTCTTTTGAACTGGCGCGTTTATCGTGTAGTTGTTTTCCCTTAGCAGAGCCTATTTCGAGTTTGACTCGGCCTTTCACCCAGTACATAGACAACGGCACGATGGTATAGCCTTTGCGTTCGACCAAGGCGACTAAGTTGATTAGCTCACGTCGATTCAACAATAGCTTACGCAGGCGAGTCTGTTCAGGGCTAATGTGTGTGGAGGCAGAGAGTAACGGTGATATGTGTGCACCAGATAACCAAGCCTCACCTTGTTTAATAATAATATAGCTTTCGGCCAATTGGACGCGGCCTTCACGGATGCTTTTAACTTCCCAGCCTTCTAATACTAGACCTGCCTCAAAGCGTTGTTCGATAAAGTAGTCATGCGTTGCTCTTTTATTAGAAGCGATGTGGTTGCTGTTTGGTTTTTTCTTTTTTGATGTCATGGGCGTATTCTATGCGAGCGACCGATTAGACGCTATAAAATAGCGTATTAACTTGGTTAATAATCCAACATGAGTTAATTTATTACAGATAATAAAAATACGATGGGTACTATGAAAAAAACCTCACAACACGGGCAATGGTCATCGCGAATGGTCTTCATTTTGGCCGCTACTGGGTCTGCAGTTGGCTTGGGAAATATTTGGAAATTTCCCTATATCGCGGGTGAAAATGGGGGTGGCGCATTTGTGCTGACCTATTTGTTGTGTATTTTGGCAATTGGCTTACCGATCATGATGGCTGAAATTATGTTAGGTCGTCGTGGGCGGCAAAGTCCTATCAACACCATGCGTGTTTTAGCGGTCGAGTCGAACGCGAGCGCCCTGTGGTCATGGTTGGGTTGGCTGGGAGTGGTCGCAGGGTTTTTGATTTTATCGTATTACAGCGTTATCGCTGGTTGGGCAATGGCTTATGTGGTGCGTGTTGCCTCAGGCGTTTTTGATGGTGCAACGGCCGATGGGGTGAGTCATATTTTTGGTGAATTTATCGCTGACCCAGAAAAACTATTGGCCTGGCATAGTTTATTTATGATTATCACTATGCTGGTTGTTGCGCGTGGTGTTAAAGGCCTTGAGCGGGCCGCTAAATTTTTGATGCCAGCGTTAATTTTAATTTTAATTTTATTGGTCGGTTACTCAATGAATCAAGGCGCTTTTCAACAAGGGGTGTCATTCTTATTTAGTGCCGACTTTAGCAAAATTAACGCTGCCGGTGTATTAACGGCAATGGGGCACGCCTTTTTTACTTTAAGCTTGGGTATGGGGGCAATTATGGTGTATGGCTCGTATTTGCCGTCACGTGTTTCAATTGGTTCGACCACGGTGATTATCGCACTAGCTGACACCGCGGTAGCCTTGTTGGCCGGGCTAGCTATTTTCCCCATCGTTTTTGCCAATGGTTTAACACCAGCCAGCGGACCCGGTTTAATATTTCAAACACTGCCGATTGCCTTTGGTCATATGGCTTATGGGGCGTTTTTTGGCACCTTGTTTTTTCTATTATTGGTGTTCGCCGCTTGGTCTTCTTCTATTTCTTTAATTGAACCAGCCGTAGCTTGGCTGGTAGAAAATAGGAAGATGAGCCGGATGCGCGCGTGTATATGGGCGGGCTTATTAACTTGGTTGATTGGCATTGGTACCGTTTTGTCGTTTAATTTGGCGGCTGATCTCACGGTTTTTGGTAAAACTTTCTTCGATTTAATGGATTATTTAACCGCTAATATTATGTTGCCCTTAGGGGGGCTATGTATTGCACTGTTTGCCGGTTGGGTGATGGCGGCAGAAACTAGCGCTAAGGAATTGAGCCTGCCTAATGACCATATCTACAAGGCTTGGCGCTTTATCGTACGTTACGTATCGCCAGTGGCCGTTCTGTTGGTGTTTTTAAACGTGATTGGCTTGATTTAACCGTATGCATAAAATTGAACGTAGTGCGCTGGTTAAACACTCGGCATCAGACATGTATCAACTGGTCAATGATGTGGCTTCATACCCGCAGTTTCTTAGCTGGTGTAAAACTAGCAAAGTGATTAGTGAAACGGACGGTGAGATGCAGGCCGAGCTTGAAATTGCCTGGAAAGTGCTACACAAAGTATTTAGTACACAAAACCAATTAATAAAAAATGAATGTATTCGTTTGAACTTACTATCAGGGCCCTTTAAATCAATGCAGGGTGAATGGCATTTTAAGCAGTTACGTGAAAATGCCTGTAAAATAACCATGAATATCGAGTTTGAATTTAAAAGCTCAGTGAGTAACTTTGTCTTTAGCAGTATCTTTAACCAGATTTGTGGATCGTTGATGGATGCCTTTATTAAACGGGCGGATAATATTTATGGATAACATTGAAGTCGCTTATGCGACACCTAAAAAGCAATTAATTTTAACCCTAGCTTACCAAGATGAGATGACTGTTCAGGCAGCGATAAACGCATCGGGGATACTAAGCCGATTTCCCGAGATTGATTTGGCAAAAAATGCAGTCGGTATTTTTAGTAAACCCTGTAAATTAGATACCGTCTTGCGCAAAGGTGACCGGGTAGAAATATATCGTCCATTGATCGCTGATCCTAAAGAGGTTCGGCGTCAACGTGCGGAGGCAGGCAAAGTAACCAAGAAGGGTGCGCGTTCAGTTAATGAATAAAATGGCTTGAAATAACGAAGAAATCAATTATATTAACGAGTATGACATTTGATAATTCAAATAAGGCGTTTAATACCTCATTAGGTGGGGCGCTTGCACGTGCTGCGAGCAGTCAGCCAACCCCCGTTCTTTGTTGTCTCCGACTGCTGCTTCGCAGCTAAATAATTATAAAACCTGGCGAGGTCATACGCGACCATAAACCAATACAATAAACAGGTCATTATCCATGACAGTTGGAGTTTTGAAATGAGCAAAGAAAAATTAATAATATTTGATACCACCTTACGTGATGGCGAGCAAAGTCCCGGTGCAGCAATGACGCCTGAAGAAAAATTACGCATAGCCAAAGCCTTAGAGCGAATGAAGGTCGACGTGATTGAAGCGGGCTTCCCTGCGTCGAGTGAAGGTGACTTTATCGCCGTGCGAGACATTGCTAAAGCAGTTAAAGATAGCGTTGTTTGCGGCCTGGCCCGTGCTAATGACTTAGATATAACCCGTGCGGGTGAAGCGTTAAAAGGTGCTAATGCGTCGCGTATTCATACCTTTATTGCGACCTCGCCGTTACATATGCGTGAAAAGTTACAGATGACACCGGACCAAGTGCTTGAGCAGGCGGTTAAATCGGTTAAGCTTGCGCGTAACTATACCGATGATGTTGAGTTTTCACCGGAAGACGCAGGCCGGTCAGAGCTTGATTTTTTATGTCGTATCATTGAAGCGGCGATTAAAGCCGGTGCGACGACTATTAATATCCCAGATACGGTGGGCTATAACTTACCGTCACAATACGGCAATACGATTAAACAACTGATTGAACGGGTGCCTAACTCAGGTCAGGCGATTTTTTCAACCCATTGTCACGATGATTTAGGCTTGGCCGTGGCTAATTCATTGGCGGGTGTTATGAATGGTGCGCGCCAAGTTGAGTGCTCGATTAATGGTTTGGGTGAACGGGCCGGCAATGCAGCGCTTGAAGAAATCGTGATGGCCGTGCGAACGCGACAAGATTTATTGCCTTGCGACGTGGGCTTGGATACGACTCAAATCATGACCTGTTCAAGACTGGTGTCCGGCATCACTGGATTTGCGGTGCAGCCGAATAAAGCCATTGTTGGCGCTAATGCCTTTGCTCATGAGTCAGGGATTCATCAAGATGGTGTGTTAAAAGCGCGTGAAACTTATGAGATTATGCGCGCCGAAGATGTGGGGCTTAGTTCTAACCGTTTGGTGTTGGGTAAATTGTCTGGCCGCAGCGCATTTAGAAACCGCCTTGAAGAACTTAATATCTCAATTGATAGTGAACAAGAGCTCAATAAAGCGTTTCGTAAGTTTAAAGACTTGGCCGATAAAAAATCTGAAATTTTTGACGAAGATATTCAAGCGTTATTGTCAGACTTTAAGATAGAAGAAAGTTTGGATGAAATGGTTAAATTGGTGTCTATTAAAGCCTGCTCCGAAACCGGTGAAGTGCCTGAGTCTACCATTACCTTGATGGTCAATGACGAAGAAAAGTCAGCTAACAGTGATGGTGGTGGGCCAGTGGATGCCAGCTTTAAAGCAATCGAAAAAATCATCGCAAGCCAAGCTAATCTACAGCTGTATTCGGTAAGTAATGTAACTCAAGGCACCGATTCACTGGGTGAGGTGGCTGTTCGTTTAGAAAGAGCGGGGCGTATTGTCAATGGGCATGGTGCTGATACCGATATTGTTGTCGCTTCTGCTAAGGCCTATATAAATGCATTAAATCGATTGTTATCGCCGACTAAACGGGTTCATCCGCAAGCGTTTGATGGCATTTAACTAACGCTAAACAAAAAAAGCCCGATTAAATTCGGGCTTTTTTTGTTGTCTGCTATTTAACAGGATCGTTTTCTGACAATAAAAAATGCGCCCTTGCTAATGCAATTGGCTGCTGATCGTTATCTTGCCATGTTTTGATGTTGCATAAGGCAATCCGACGACCCAAACGGATAATCTCGCATTGTGAGTAGCTGCACTCGGAACGTCCAGGTAGTAGGTAATCGATCGAAAAATCAATGATTTTAGGAATGGTGATTAATTCAATTTGCCAGAGCAAATGAAACAGCGCCGCGTTTTCCATAAAGCCTGCGATAGCGCCACCGTGTAGTGCGGGAATGGCTGGGTTACCAACGTTGCTTTCTTTAAAAGGTAAGCTGGAAATGATGTTGCCATTGACCAATTTTGTTTGTACGCCGATAAAGTTAGCGTAGGGAATCAATTCCACTAAAGCGGTATCGTCTTGGTTTTCTTTTATGGCGTTAATTTTTTCAACTAAATTCATTGTTTAGCCTACAGGAAACTCTTTATTAGATCGCATAAAAGTAGCGAGTGCGGTGGCGATAGGTTTCTTAATATCCGTAGTAAAGACAGTGACGCGACTGAAGGCGATAGAATGTGTCATCTGGTAGCATTCTGCCACGGCATGTACGTCTTCTCCCGTTGCTGCTGGGCGACTGTAATCCACCCTTAAATCGAGGGTAGCTAAAGCGCGTAGACTATCTTGGGCTTGAAATACGCATGCACCACTGGCGGTATCAATTAAGGTGGTTATTGCGCCACCATGAATAACGCGGCTAATGGGGTCACCAATAATCGCATCATTAAACGGTAGCTTTAAGGTCACCGTGTTCTTTTCAGCGCTAACCAATTGTATGCCAAGTTGTTTGGCATGGGGTGTTTGGTTCATCTTCTCTAAAAACGGATGGACCGACATGTTAGTTTTTATCTTCGTCCCCAATCCCAATGGAGCGTAGCGTTCTTTCTATAAAGCCAATTTCTCTTTTCTCGCGTTTAGGCACGTCGACCACTTCGGTGTTTATTGTCATGGGTTTAAATTCATTGCTGGGCTTAAAATTGCCTTTGAGGGTAGCAAGTCGATCGCCATCAAAAATAACCGTAATACGCTCTCTTTCTTTTTCTTTACCGGCTTGGCTTAAGGTATAAAAATAGTCCCAACGATTAGGGTGAAAGGGGTCTACCAATAACGGTGTACCGAGTAGAAATTTAACTTGACGTTTGTCCATTCCTGGTCGTAATTGATCGACCATTTCTTGGCTTACCACATTACCTTGCTTGACGTTTATCTTATAAACACCGGGTAAATTATCGGCAACCCCGACCATTTTTTCATTGAGCTCTTTAGCCGTTGCGCAAGCAATAAGCTGAGTAACAGGTAAAATAATTATTATTAGAATGAGAAGCTTTCGCATTTAGGTTCTTCTGTGTATGATTGGAAGCTTGAAATGATACCCTATATTATTATTAATTCCACCCTATTTTGAGGTACTAATGGAGTCCAAAGACATACGAGAAGCAGGCCTTAAAGTGACCTTGCCACGTTTAAAAATATTAAGTATGTTAGAAAGTACTCAACATAGGCATTTATCAGCTGAAGATATGTATAAGGCATTGCTAGAAGATGGTGAAGAAATTGGCTTGGCGACGGTATATCGAGTGTTGACTCAGTTTGAAACAGCAGGGCTCGTCAGTCGTCACCACTTTGAGGGAGGGAATTCGGTTTTTGAGTTAAATCAAGGCGAGCATCACGACCACATATTGTGCGTTAAATGTGGCCGAGTAGATGAGTTTGTTGATGAACTAATTGAGCAACGGCAACGAACAATAGCAGAAAAAATGAACTATCAAATGACGGATCACAGTTTGTATATTTATGGTGTTTGCTCTACTTGTACGCAGACCAATTAAGTCAAGACTCACCCAGCATTTCTTGCGCGTGGGCTAAGGTTCTTTCAGATATTTGCACCCCTCCAAGCATACGTGCAATTTCATTAACACGCCCACTTTGATCGAGTAAACGGATGTCAGTTTTTGTTTGCTGCTGTTCTTTATGTTTGCTGACCAAAAGGTGATGATGCCCTTGAGATGCAACCTGTGGCAGGTGTGTCACGCAAATCACTTGTCGATTTGTGGCTATATCACGTAAGCAAACACCTACCGTTTCGGCGACACCACCGCCAATTCCTGCATCAACCTCATCAAATACTAAGGTCGGAACTGTGTTGCTTTGTGAGGTGACGACTTGAATGGCTAGGCTGATTCGAGAAAGCTCACCGCCGGATGCTACTTTATTAAGTGCTGAGGGGGGCATTCCCGGGTTCGTTGTCACCATAAAGGTGATCTCATCAAAGCCATTTTTTGTGGGTTGTGCTTGCGAATTATACGTCACTAAAATTTCAATTTTACCGTCAGGTAGGCCCAATGTTCGTAAGGTTTTTGTAATATTGGTGGCAAGTTCTTTGGCCGTGTTTGTGCGTTGTTGATGTAATGATTTCGCTACGTCTGCATACTGCGCTAAGGTGTTATCGATTTCAATTTGAATGCTGGTTAATCGTTCGTCACGTTGTTCGAGCATTTGGTAGCGAGTTAGTAGCTGCTGGTAAGTGTCTGCAATTAGCTGTGGTTCAATGTGCAGTTTTCGCGCTAAATCGTGTGCAGTACTTAATTGCTTGTCTAGGCTTTGTAGTAGCTGGGGGTCGTCGTCAAGGTCATCAGTTTTATGTCGTAACTCACGGCTGGCTTCTTGAATTTGAATAAGGGCTTCTTTGATTTGTTCGCTCACCTCGCTAAACTCTGTCGATAGATCGCTGAGTTGCTCTAGTTCGGTTAGTGAATGGCTTAATTGACTGTGAATGGAATCATGATCGCTTTCGTAAAGTATGCTAATTTGCTTTTCGCTAACAGTGATAATCTTACTCATATTGGCAATTAAGGCATGTTTCTCGACTAATTCGTCATAATCAATTTCGAGTAGATTGCTTTGCTGTAATTCCTCGAGTTGATATTTAAGCAATTGTTTTTCTTTATCATTATCATTGTTGCCATCGGTTAGATCGAGCAATTCATTGTTCAGTTTTTTCCAATGTTGGTAAAGCTTTGCGCACTTTTCAAGCAGCGTTTGATGGTCCAATTGCGCATCGAGTAACTGCCCTTGTTTGTAGTTTTGTAGTAAATCTAAATGTGCGTGTTGGCCGTGTACGCTAATTAAATGTTCGGCTAACTCTTGTAAGGTTTTCAAAGTGACTGCTTGGCCATTAATGAAGGCTCTAGATCGACCATCGGCATTTACTGTGCGTCGTATCAAGCAATCCAGTGGCTCATCGATGTTGTTGTGTTGTAGCCAGTGTTGTACCTCTGGCATCTGACAAATATCGAAATCCAGCGTAACGTCTGCTTTGTCGACACCTGGTCGTAATAGACTGGCATCTGCGCGATCGCCCAGGCATAACTTCATGGCTGTGAGTAAAATGGATTTACCCGCACCGGTTTCTCCGGTCAAGACGGTCATGCCTTGGTTTAACTCAAGACTCAACTTGTCGACGACGGCAAGCCCTTTTATGTCGATGGTCTTTAGCATAGGCGTTTAAGCTTGTGGGCTTCTACTCCAGCCCAATTTGGCTCGTAAAATATTAAAAAAGTCGTGATCGGTCGGGTGTAATAAACTTATCTTGTTGTCGAATCGGCGGATGTTGATAAAGTCTTCTTCTAATAAGTCTGGAAGAATAACGTTATCACAGGTTAGTTGTGCTCGGTGTTTATCACGTTGGCTAAACTTTATTCCGATTAAACTTTTGCCATCAACAACAATTGGCCGGTTGCTTAAAGTGTGTGGGTTAATGGGAACTAACACCATTGCATCAAGCGATGGATGCATCAGTGGGCCTCCACCCGATAAGGCATAGGCAGTTGAGCCAGTCGGTGTGGCTATAATCAGGCCGTCCGAGCGTTGCGCATTGACGAACTTGTCGTCAACATAGGTTTCTATATCAATCAACCCGGGTGATTTTAAACGATGAAGAGCAACTTCGTTAAACGCTGATTGTTCATGGATAATAGTCTGGTCTCGAATGATTTGAGTATTTAAAATAATGCGTTCTTCTTTGTGATATTGGCCCTCGAGCACCTGTTTTAGCTTACTACCGATATCTTCAGGTGATATATCAACTAAAAAACCGAGTCGGCCCAAGTTGATGCCGATCAAAGGGACCTGCTGATTGACTAAGGCCCTGGCGGCCGATAATAAGGTACCGTCGCCACCGATTGACATCACTAAATCGCAATGTTCAGCCAAGTCATCGATATGAATGATTTGTTCGCTTGAAAATTCTATATGGCGAGCCGTTTCATGGTCAACGTAGACGCTGACACCAAATTGTTTGAGTAATTTGTGAAGAATCAACAGGGTCGGTGTTATGTCGGTCGCGTCCGGTTTGCAGATCAGTCCGATGCGTTTAAATTTGGTGTTCATAAGTCCCTCAGTTTGACGACAAAATTTTACACCAGGTAATATCTTTTGCGCTGACATTAATAAATATAACTTCAATACTGTTTTTTAGCACCCTGACTTGTTGAGTGCCGAAATTAGTCATAATATAAACGTTATGCATAGAGTAAACCAAGAACTTAATGAACGTTCTCGGCAGTTATTGAAATTGCTGGTCGAACGTTATATCACCGATGGTCAACCCGTGGGGTCGGCCGCGTTGTCACGTGATAAAAGTTTAGGGGTTAGCCCTGCGACTATTCGGCATGTGATGGCAGATCTAGAGAATTTAGGGCTGATACACTCACCACATACCTCGGCGGGACGAATCCCGACAAATAAGGGTTACCGTTTTTTTGTGGATTCATTGCTAACGGTTCAGCAACCCGAGCAGAAATTACTAAAGCAGCTAAAAATTAATGTGGGGCAGCAGCAAGGACGCAGCCAAGTCATTGCTTCGGCTTCGCAGTTGTTGTCAGGGATTACGCACCTTGCCGGTGTCGTCAGTTTGCCTAAGCGTGAGGCCGCGAGTTTTCGACAAATTGAATTTATGCCGTTATCGAAAAGCCGAGTATTAGTTATTCTAGTGACCAATGATGGCGAAGTGCATAACAAGGTGATCCAGACGACTAGAGAGTTTACGTCAGCGGAATTGCAATGCGCGACGAACTATTTGAATTCATTATTTGGTGGACAAAGTTTACGCCAAGTTAAGACGATAATTGCGCAAGAAATGTCCGAAACGCGTCAACAAATGAATCAAATGATGATCGACGCAATCAATCTCGCTCATCAAGGTGTGAGTGATGATTTGCAGTTAGATGACCTTGTCTTATCGGGGGCTACTAATTTAATGGACTTTCAGGAGTTGAGTGATATCAGCAATATACGTCACTTATTTGATGCCTTTAGTCAAAAACAAGACATTATTCAACTGTTAGATCGTTGTATGCAAGCAGAAGGCGTACAAATTTTTATTGGTGATGAATCCGGCTACCAAGTATTTGGAGATTGCAGCTTAGTAACTGCCCCGTACACCGTTGATAATGAAACTGTCGGGGTGCTGGGTGTGATAGGGCCTACTCGAATGGCGTATGACAGGGTGATACCCATGGTCGATATTACGGCAAAATTTTTGGGCGAAGCCTTGAAATCATAAAATAAAGCACCATTTAGCTAAGCTAATCATGCCGTTTGTATTATTTCAGTCAAGCAGCGGCGTTACAGTAAAATATTAACGAGGGTATATTTATGGGATCTGAAGATCAGACAGACCAGCAAGAAAAAGAGCGGACAGCTATTGATAACGAAGAGAGTCTGATCGAGGGTGTGATCGATGAGGCAGTAGTTGAGACCGACCAACCAACAGAACAAGATTTGCAAGGCAGTTTAGATGCTGCAAATGCACGTGCAGATGAAAATTGGGAAAAAGTATTACTTGCTACCGCAGAGGTCGAAAATATCCGTCGTCGCACACAAAAAGACATTGAAAAAGCACACCGTTTTTCAGTCGAAAAGTTTGCTAAAGATTTATTGCCAGTCCTCGATAGTTTAGAAATGGGGTTGGCAGCAGTTGAGGGTGTGGCTGTCGATGCGTCTGCTATTAGAGATGGCATGGAATTAACCCATAAACAATTAATCTCAGCACTACAAAAATCAGGTGTGGACGTCGTTGACCCCGAAGGTCAGACATTTAACCCAGACTTGCATCAAGCGATGTCGGTGGTGCCAAGCCCAGATCATGAGCCGAACACAGTAATACAGGTTTTTCAAAAGGGTTACACCTTAAGTGGCCGTTTATTACGCCCTGCAATGGTTATCGTTTCACAAGCAACACCACCCGCAGGAACGAAGAAAATCGACGAACAGGCTTGAATAATTAATTCAGCGCCCCATATCGTAACTATCAACAATTAATGATTAAATTTTGGAGACAATCAAATGGCTAAAATTATTGGCATAGATCTAGGAACTACTAACTCGTGTGTTGCCGTACTCGACGGTGGT
>JAGPVU010000006.1 GCA_018066825.1 Cycloclasticus sp. | reverse complement strand
CCTTGTAGTTTAGCCTTTCACAGCTTAGAGGGAAAAAAGAACCTTCGGGTTTATTAACAGCATCGATAAAGCAAGGGATTGATCCTGCAGAAAAAACAAGCATAGTAAAATAGTAATGTTCACGTGGCGTGAGTTTTTGATCAGATATTAAAGCGGCGACCAGTCCAGCTATATTCATTTTTAGTCGATATCGGCTGTCAATGAGCATTTGTTCTATTCTAAAAGCTAATTGGATATAAGGCATCTGATCAAAACCAAGTGCTTTTGCGGCCTTATGTAGTGGTTCGATTCGTTCATCATTTTTTATAATAGGTCTTCCGTAGCCCGCGATAGCTCTGTTTTTTTTTAAATGCTCTGTTATAAATCTTGATAGGGAACCATTGTCTTCTTCAATCTTTTTTGCATGCTGAATAAAGTCTATAGCAGCTATAATACTCTGCCCGCCGTAGATTTTTGCTTCTGAAACAGCGGTAGATGCAGATGAAGCTAAAGAGCCGGTAGATTTTGCACTAGCAGATAACGAAGAAACTCGGTTGTTCCAAATTCTGGGCTCGGGGTAGCTCGTCGATAAGACCCAAATGGCCTCAAAAAGCTTAATCTGATTATCGTCAAACTCCTTTCCAGTAATGCCTAACATTAATAATTTAAACCAAGAAAAGTCGTTAAGCTCGGTAAATAAATCTTTACCGCGAAAAACCACACGTTCGCCCGAAAACCAAGCGCCCATATCGGTTTGCCAATTATCCTCCGCTTGTATTAAAGTGCTGGGACCTCTCATAATACTGCCTGTAGTTTGTCTTTTTGGGGCGCTGGGCCAGGGTCATTGGTTAGGGTTAAACCATCTCCAAAAAACGGGTACTTCCGCCAGCCGAGTTTTTTTTGTTCTAGCGAGTGAACGGCTGCACCGGGCAAACGGAGCAGTAAAAACAGCATTTCTGCTTGGTCTTCAGTCATTTGCAAATCGGTAAACGCGGCGGCTATAACGCCGGTCATACCTAATGGGCAATCAGCCGCCTTTTCAAATTGCGTACGCTGACTGGACAAATAGGCGAGGGCGCCTTCTTGAGGGCATAGGTTGGTTAAATAATCCAATGTCTGTAGTACAGGTGTCGCGCAACTCGCGCCGTAGGGGTCAAAACCGGGCGGGTGTTCGCTAGCAGGCCAAACCTCAACGGCCTGCTCGTCTTGATAGTCGGCTAATTGTTGCTGCCATTGGCTTAGTTCAAACTCGCATTGCTGCCACAATCGCATGACTTGATAAACCTCTCGTGCGCCGCCATTTTTTCCTGCCCCGGGGGCCAGTGCTGCCATAAGACAAGATGCTGCAGTAGAGCCGCCTACACCACCGTTCATTGCTGCGCGTACGCTAAGGTCACGGGGCCCTGGGTTGGCGATGGCTACAGCAACAGATTCTAATAAGCTTGATTGCCAAGGCTGAGGTTTTTCTAATTTAAACAATAAGTAAATATACTCCGACCACGACACCTTGCCTAACAGTTCACCATAAACGTCATAACCAGAACAATACGCCGCTTTTGCTGCAAACGGGTTGTCGGCTTCGGCCTCTTCGTGCCATATGTTGGTGGTGATGCACTCTCTTTCTTTTGCCATGATTAACGCATGCCTTTTAATCGAGTTGCAATGGGGGGTACTTCTAGAGGATCAATACGTACATCGAGTAATACGGGGCCTTTACGTCGGCACATGTGGTTGATGTCCAAATTAATTAAATCGTCAGCTGATTCAATGGTATGGCTCATAATACCCATCGAAGAGGCCATTAAGGCGTAGCTAATGCTGGGGAGCTCGTTGGCAATGTCGGCAGACTTGTTTAGCAGCTGGCCGTGCTTGACCATACCGAGATGTTGATCATTCATAATTAAAAAAATCACGTTAAGACGTTCTTGCAGTGCAACGGTTATCTCATTACCTGACATAAGAAAGCTACCATCACCGACGATACAAACGACAGGGTCATTAGGATGGGCCAATGCCGTACCAATGGCGCTACCCACGGACCAACCCATGGAGCAGAATTCTGCGCAAATTTGTAATAAGCCAGCATCATTATTTCGACGATCATTGTTTGATCTGCTGGTACCTCTTCGCTGTTGGAGGCGCCTGTCGTTCGGGTTCAGGTAATGGATAGCCCAAGCGAGGTTGTTTCCCGTGTCAGCTAAGTAACGCGTGTTAGGTGGAAATAGTTTGGTTAATTGCGCCATTAAAAACTGAGGTTTTAGTGGTGAGCTGAATGTATTGACCTTGTCAGGCTCATCGTATTCAAAAGGTACAACTTTCTGATTGCCTTTTTGTAAATAACTAAAAAACAAGCTTTTATCGATGATGGATTTATTCTGAGCTGACTCTGGATTTGCAATACCCGTTTCCTGTTTGTTTTTGTTCTCTAACATATCCTCAAGAATGGTAGGAATGTGGCCACCAACATGAAGTTTTGCAACAGAAGATCGCGTAAAGTTGTCTTCATTGTCGTCTATATGAATTAGCTTGTTATTTAATAACGTTTTTTGGTCCCAAGCATTGCTAGTGAATTCGCCTAGCGCTGAGCCAATAACTAGGACGGTGTCTACAGAAGGGTCTTCAAGCACCTTGTTAGCGCTTTTGTGTCCAGCAAAGCCAATAACGCCACGGTAGGAAGGGTGGTAAGGGTTTACAAAACTTTTACCATCAGGTGTTGCTACAAATGTGGCATCCATTGTGTTGATGCATTGTAAAATTAGACCGCTGCAGCCTTTAGCGCCTGCGCCAACAACAAAAACAGTTTTTTTAGATTTATTAAGCTCTTTATTTAGCTGCTTAATTGCATATTCATCCTTAAAATTGGGGCGTCTTAATAGGTTTTTAATGTTGACTGTTGATGTGGTGTTAATAGCAATAGATCCTTTTAGAATATCAGCAGGAATACTAAGATGGGCTGGACCACAGGGTGTACTAAATGCAGACATTATTGCCGAAACTAATTTTTGTTCGAATTGATCAATATGGGTGACGTAGCTGTTATATCTTGTACAAAATTCAAGCATGCCAGCGATGTTTACGCCCGTATCCCCAGATTCTTGCATGGCTTTTTTGCCCAATTTATCTTGTGATGCCTGCGGTGTAATAACTAATAGGGGGGTGTTGTTTTCGTAAGACGAGGCGATGCCCGTGATCATATTGGTAGCGCCTGGTCCTGTTGTAGAGCAGCAAACGCCAAGTTTACCGGTGTTTCTAGCGTACGCGTCGGCCATAAAGACGGCGCCTGTTTCATGGCGTGCGGTAATTGCACGAATCCCGCCACGGCGTTCGCTTTTTGCTAATGCGTTGTATAAGGGTTCAATCGCTCCACCTGGGATACCAAAGATATATTCAACACCCATATCTTCTAGGTATCTAATGAGTAGGTCGCAGGGGTTAACCTGATTCGTTTTTAGTACTTCTGAAACAACTGATGACATGATTAGGATTCCCTTTATATTTTTATTTTATTAGCCGTCAATAAAACGTCACAAATATATTAACGTTTTAAAACAAGCAGTTACATTATCTACTTAAATAAAGTGTCAAATATAGTTTAAAATTAATATAAAATAGTACCCGTGTAAAGCTTTTATTTAATAATTTTTATAAATAATAAAACGTTAAACGATATATATAAGAATTTGAATTAAGTTAAGCATGTAACTTAATGCTTGTGTGACCTAAGGGTGATGGGTGTTTCTATGGCAATGCGCTTAGGTGATGATTATTGCAATCACACCTATAAGTGACCTCTCAAGGGACAGGGCCCTTGAGAGTTTTTAGTTTTTATTTGTTGGGTATATGAATCGCCCGATTATCTACGGCTAGGGCAGCTTCGTGGAGAGCTTCTGACAGCGTTGGGTGGGAATGAATCGTTAAGGCTAAGTCTTCAGTGCTGGCAGAGTATTCCATCGCTAGAACGGCTTCTGCTAGCAGTTCTGATGCTTGCGGTCCGATGATATGTACACCTAGAATTAGATCGGTTTCTTTATTAGCAATGATTTTAACCAATCCCGTGGTATCACCTAAGGCTTGAGCGCGGCCACTTGCACTAAAGGGGAAGCTACCGATTTTTATTTTTTCACCGGTGGATTTAAGGTGTTGCTCGGTTTGACCGACCCATGCAATTTCTGGCTGTGTGTAAATAACGCTAGGTATAACGTCATAATTTATTTGCGGTTCTTCACCATAGATCACTTCAGCTACGGCAACGCCTTCTTCTGAGGCCTTGTGAGCAAGCATCGGGCCACGAATTAAATCGCCGATAGCGTAGACACTAGGTTGGGATGTTTGCCAAATCTCGTCTACTTCAATAAAGCCGCGTTCATCGAGTTCGATTGGCGCTTCGGGTGCAAATAAGTTATCGGTATTTGGGCGGCGGCCAACGGAGACAATCAATTTGTCTAACTCAATAGTATGTTCACCGGTTGCGTCTTCATAACTAACGGTAACTTTTTTACCTTTAGAGCTTGCTTTTGTTACCCGGGCGCTCATTTTAATATCGAGGCCTTGTTTTTTGAATTGACGCATGGCTTCGGCGGCTATTTTTTTATCTGCCGCGGGAAGAAATTCGTCTTGTGCCTCTAGTAAGATAACTTTTGAACCTAAACGGTTCCATACACTGCCTAGTTCCAAGCCGATAACGCCAGCGCCGATAACGCCGAGTGTTTTAGGTGTTTTTTGGAAATCTAAAGCGCCAGTAGAGTCAACGATGTTTTTGTTATCTACGGGGGCTGAAGGAATATCAATTGGGCGTGAACCAGCGGCTAAGATAACGCTATCAGCTGAGATGGTTGATTTAGTTTTTCCATGGGTGATTTCGACCTGCCTGCCAGCTAATAGTTTGCCTCGGCCGTGAAAACTAGTGATTTTATTGGCTTTAAATAGCCCGCTAATACCGCCTGTTAGTCGCGCTACGATCTCATCTTTATTTTTGATCATCGCGGCAACATCCATTTTTAACCCAGTTACCGTAATGCCGTGGTTATCGAGGCCATGATCTAATTGTTCATAATGATGTGAAGATTCTAATAAAGCTTTTGATGGAATACAGCCGACATTAAGGCATGTGCCGCCTAATGAGGCTTTATTATCTTTACCCGTAAATTCGTCTACGCAGGCCGTTTTAAGGCCTAATTGGGCGCATCGTATAGCGGCAACATAGCCACCAGGACCGCCACCAATAACGATAACATCAAATTTTTGTTCTGAGCTCATAAGCTACTCCTAAAGGTTTATACGTTTAAAAGTAACCTAGAAGGGTCTTCTAGGAAGTCTTTGATGGTAACCAAGAATGAGACGGCTTCTTTGCCATCAATAATCCGATGGTCATAGGATAAAGCTAGGTACATCATTGGACGGATAACCATTTCACCCTTTTCAACGACGACGCGCTGATTGATAGCGTGCATACCTAAAATGGCACTTTGCGGTGGGTTTAAAATAGGCGTGGACATCATCGAGCCAAATACTCCGCCATTGGTAATAGTGAAGGTGCCTCCGGTAAGATCTTCGTAACTTAGATTACCATTTTGTGCTTTCTTACCAAATTCAGCAATACCACTTTCAATGCCGGCAAAGTTACGTAAATCAGCGTCTCTTAAGACAGGTACGACTAAGCCTCTTGGCGAGGAGACAGCGATACCGATATCATAAAAACCGTGGTAAATAATATCTTGTTCGTCTACCGATGCGTTCACGGCAGGGTACAGTTTTAATGCTTCTACGGCGGCTTTGACAAAAAACGACATAAACCCTAATTTGGTTTCGTGCACCTTGGCAAACGTGTCTTTGTATTTATTGCGAATATCCATAATAGGTTGCATGTTGACTTCATTAAAGGTCGTCAACATGGCCGTATTTTGCTGTGCTTGAATTAACCGTTCTGCAACTTTCGCCCGCAAGCGTGTCATGGGGACGCGTTGTTCAGCGCGGTCACTCGAAGGCAGGATAGGTTTCTGTTCTGCGGCGGCTGCTTTCGCAGGAGCGGCCATAGCGATGGGGGCTATTTGGGGTTCTTTAGTCTCGCTTGATTGGGCGTTCAAGTGATTAAGAATATCAGTTTTAGTTATTCTGCCACCTTTTCCTGTGGCTGAAATTTTACTGGTGTCTAAACCGTGTTCTGCAACTAATTTTCTAACAGCAGGGCTTAGTGCTTGACTCGAACCTGAGTTGATTTCAACGGCCGCGGTGGCTGTTTCTGCTGAGTCGCCCGGAGGTGTTCCAACCTTGCCGGCTGCGCCACCTTCCTCAATACGGGCAATCAGTTGGCCACCAATAACGATAGCGCCTTCTGCTTCAAAAATTTCAGCCAGTATGCCGTCCGCTAATGCAGGCACCTCTAAAACGACTTTGTCAGTTTCTAAGTCGACAAGATTTTCATCTTTTAGAATGGTATCGCCAGCTTTTTTATGCCAAGTAACTAAGGTTGCATCTGCAACGGATTCAGGGAGGCTGGGTACTACGACTTCAATGCTCATGATTTGGTCCTTTGTAAAATCTTAATGTTATTAGTAAAGTGCTTCATGGATTAGTTTTTGTTGCTGCTCGACATGTAAACTAAACTGTCCTACGGCGGGTGAGGCAGACATATCACGACCAGCATATTTAAGTTCTAATTTCTTACTTAATAAATCAAAAAAACGATGCCTAATTTGGTACCAAGCGCCTTGATTCATGGGTTCTTCTTGACACCAAACAAATTGTTTCAGTTTAGGGTATTTTTTAAATGACGCTTGCAACTCCTCGATAGGGAACGGATACAGCTGCTCGGCTCGTAAAATAGCGACGTGTTCTAATTTATCTTCTCTACGGCGTTCCAGCAAATCGTAGTAAACCTTGCCGGAACAAACGGTTACTCGGGTGACCTTTTTAGGGTCGATATCGTCAATCTCTTGTATTAAGGGTTGAAATGAACCTTTGGTTAACTCTTCCAATGTAGAGGTTGCCAGCTTGTGCCTTAATAAGCTTTTAGGGCTCATAATAACTAATGGTTTGCGGAAAAAACTCAGTGATTGACGACGTATTAGATGGAAAATTTGTGCCGGTGTGGAGGGTACGCAAACCTGCATATTGTGTTCGGCACATAATTGTAAATAACGTTCTAAGCGGGCGGATGAATGCTCTGGCCCCTGGCCTTCGTAACCGTGTGGTAATAACATGACCAAGCCACATAGGCGGCCCCATTTAGTTTCACCGGAACTAATAAATTGATCCATAACCACTTGGGCTCCATTAGCAAAATCACCAAATTGCGCTTCCCAGATTACCAAGTCATCGGGTTCTGTTGTTGAGTAACCATATTCAAACCCGAGTACAGCTTCTTCAGACAAAAAAGAGTCGTACAAGGAAAATGTTCCTTGTTTTAACATCAAATGTCTTAGGGGTATGTAGGTTTCACCGTTTTGTGTGTTATGCAGTACTGCGTGACGGTGGAAGAAAGTCCCACGACCAACGTCTTGTCCAGTAATTCGAATGTCCCGCCCTTGTGCTAATAAGGTGCCATATGCCATATTCTCTGCGTAGCCCCAATCAATGGGCTGAGCGCCCACCGACATTTTTTTTCTGCTTTCCAGGACTTTTTCAACGCGTGCTTGCACGGCAAACTCGGGGGGTAGTTCAAGCATTAAATCAGAAATTTTATGGAACTGTTTTGCCGTAACAGTGGTGTCACATGGATCGTCCCACTTGCTCGTTAAGAACGTATCCCATTTTGCGACGAAAGGATTCACCTTATGATCTAAGATAGGGCGCGAAACGATCTCGCCTTTTTCCAAAGCGGCCCGGTATTCAGCCTCAAGTTTCGCAGCATCTTCGGCGTTTATCGTGCCTTCTTTAATTAAACTGTTGGCGTACAGTTTACGTGTGGTGGCCATAGCACGAATGGTTTTATACATCAGTGGTTGAGTGACGGCAGGCTCATCGGCCTCGTTGTGACCGCGGCGGCGGTAACAAACCATATCAATCACGATGTCTTGCTTAAATTCTTTACGGAAATCAACGGCCAGCTGCGACGCAAATAGTACCGCTTCTGGGTCGTCGCCGTTCACATGTAATATCGGCGTTTCAAGCATTTTGGCTACGTCAGTACAATACAAAGTGGATCGTGTGTCCGCAGGATTGCTGGTGGTAAAGCCGACTTGGTTGTTAATGACGATATGGATGGTGCCACCGACGCCGTAGCCTCGAGTGCGAGACATCTGTAGGGTTTCCATTACCACGCCTTGGCCTGAAAAAGCAGAATCGCCATGAATTTGGATGGCAACCACTTCATTTTCCCCAGATTGGCCGCGTCGATCTTGTCTGGCGCGAACTGATCCTTCAACAACGGGGTTAATAATTTCAAGGTGAGAAGGGTTAAAGGCTAGCGCTAAGTGCATCTCGCCACTTGGTGTGGCTATGTCTGAGGAAAACCCCATATGATATTTGACGTCGCCAGAGCCGTTTTTTGAGGGTGAGGCTGAACGTTTACCTTCAAATTCCTCAAACAAAATAGCGGGGTTTTTACCAAATATATTAACTAAAACATTTAAACGACCGCGGTGAGCCATGCCAATGACAGTTTCTTTTACGCCGTGTTCGCCACAACGTTGAAGCATTTCGTCGAGCATGGGGATTAAGCTTTCGCCCCCTTCAAGAGAAAATCGCTTTTGGCCGACGTAAGTTCGGTGTAAGTAGTTTTCAATACCTTCGGCTGCACTTAACAGCTTTAAAAGCCACTTTTTTTGATCAATATTTAAACTTAAATGCCCGCGCGGACCTTCCATGCGGCGACGTACCCATGAACGCATCTCGGTGTTTGAAATGTGCATGTATTCAACGCCGATACTGCTGCAGTAGGTCTCTTGAAGAATGGGGAGAATATCCTTAAGGGCTAATTGCTCAGGCGTATTATGTAATGTGCCGGTGTCAAATTGCGTATTGAGGTCTAGTTCGCTAAGACCGTGAAAAGCAATATCTAGTTCAGCAACATGTTTTGTTTGATTCTTTTTTAATGGGTTAACATTGGCTTGTTTATGCCCATTAATACGATAGGCATTCATTAACCTTGAAACGGCTGCTTGTTTTGACAGTTGTTCTGCTGAAACACCGCCTTGGATAACCCGCATACCGGTTGGTGCCTTGGCAAGGTCGGCAAAATGTTTTTTTATCGATGAGTGGGGGATGTCTATGGTATCTGCATTAGAGCGAATGCTATTAAATTCTTTTTGCCATTGAGGGTCCACTGAATCGGGATCATTCAGGTACTGTTCGTACATATCCTCAACAAAATTCGCGTTTGCCCCGTTTAGAGCAGATGTGCTTTTAAAAAGCTCAAGCAAGTTATTCATCAAATGTATTCCGTCAGGTATGAAGTTGTCTAGTTTTAGTGTAGTTCAGAATATTAAAAATATATAACTATTCTTTAAAAAAGTTTCAATCTACTAAATTTGGTGCCCCGAGCAGGATTCGAACCTGCGACTTCACCCTTAGGAGGGGTGCGCTCTATCC
>JAGPVU010000179.1 GCA_018066825.1 Cycloclasticus sp. | reverse complement strand
GAAAATACCTCGCTCTTTCAACCACCCTAGCTTGGATATTATTGAAGTCCAACCCACTCAAAACAAGCAAAAGCCCTTGCTATTTATCCACGGTGCTAATATGTCTGCTTGGTGCTGGAATGAACAATTTATGCCGTTTTTTGCCAATCTCGGACACCCTTGTTATGCCCTTAGCCTTCGTGGTCATGGCAACAGTGGTGGCCACCAACAATTGGCAACTAACAGTATCGCCGACTATGTCACTGATGTTCAACGTGTCGTCGAGCAACTCGGTGAGCCACCCATTCTGGTCGGCCATTCTCTCGGCGGGCTGGTGGTGCAAAAATACATTGAACACAACAAGGTGCCCGCCTGTGTTTTATTGGCATCAGTACCAGCCGACGGTATGCTCCCATCATTGATGGATCTAGCCATGTATAACCCCAGCTTTTATACTCAATTAAATGTAATACAACTTTTGGGTAGCTGGTCAACCGCCGTAGACGTAGCAAGAAAAGCCATTTTCTCTGGTCACGTTGAGGATGAGGTGGTAATTCGTTATTGCGCACAGATGCAACCTGAGTCACCTAAAGCCTTACTCGATGCCCTTTGGCTTGGCCTGCCCAGTAAAAAGAACCCCTTTAAGATACCAATGCTTGCGCTTAGCGCTGACGAAGATACTTTTTTTAGGCCCGAACACATCAAGGAAACAGCTAAGGTTTACGGTGCTGATTACGTCAATATGAAAGAAACCAGTCACGCTATGATGCTAGACTCACATTGGCAGCAAAGCGCCGATACCATTAAACAATGGCTACATAAATTGCAACTTGAAACCACACCGGGCTAATCGCCCGGCACGACATAGCTGAGTTGCCACAAACGCTTAGTTAATTTTGTTTTTTTCGACAAGTGCGTGCAGTTCTTTCAAAATAACCGATAATTGCTCTATTTCCGTTTCATTTTCAGCCTGAATCACATTCAGTAAATGTAAATAACGCTCAATCTCCACACGGTTACTTTCACACCATGCGGTCACGCGCGTCTGAACTGATGCTTTTTTTGCCGAGCTCTGAAAAATAGAGATCAGCAACGCTCGGCTTTCGGCGTGCAAATCATCACGTAAGGCTGACCTAGCCAGCGACTGCCAATAGTTCTTCCGTGGAAGCTGGCTAATGCTGCTATGCAACCAACTTAGTTTTAGTTCATCGCGAATACTAAAATACACCTGTGGTACGTCCGCTTTTGCCTGTTTTACGACACTTTGCACGGCAATAATATCTAGGCAAGTAAACTCCAACTCTAAGCTACTAATCTTCTGCGCTAGACGTTCGCCTACACCGGCTGACTGATAAACTACTGAGCGTTTTTCGACAACTGCTTTTTCATCCGCCGTCGCATGATCTACTATCTCACGACTAATCAGTTCTACCTGACCGCCAAACTCTTGAATAACGTTATCAATTGATGCCGTACCGGTTCGATTACTTTGCAGCCAAAACATCGTGCGTTCGATCAGTTTTCGAACCTCCATGAGCAACTCAACCTGAACCTCTGGTGCCAGCTGGTTGTCCAGTGCTTCGATATCTCGCCACATACTCTCTGCATTAAAAATCTCACAAGCAATTTTATAATGCTTAATAACATCCCCAATGCTAGCCCCCACTTCGTCTCGCATTCTAAAGGCAAACGAAGGCCCTAAGCGATTCACCATACTATTAACTAACTGGTTAACAATAATATCGTCACGCAGACGATGGTCATTGATTGCTATTGCGTGTTTGCGTCTAAGCTGACTAGGGAAATATGCGGTTAGTTCGTCTTTAAAACCGGCGTCTTTTAAAACCTCAGCACCACTGAAAAGGTCTTTTAACAACAGTTTACTGTAGGCAAAAACGACCGCCAGCTCAGGTCTATACAAGCCTTCTCCACGCGTTTTACGTTGCTCTATTTCCTCATGGTCTGGCAAATACTCAACCAGCCTATCTAGGCGCCCTTCTTGACCCAGGCGATCAATTAATCGTGCGTGCACTTCAAGCATTGCAGGCGCTTGCTTTTCGACCATACTAATCGCTTGGGTTTGCAAGTAGTTGTTACGTAATACTAAATCGCTCACTTCATCGGTCATCTTAGCCAATAAATTATCGCGTTGCTTGCCACTCAAACTAGCTTGCTCTACCAATTTATTTAACAAAATTTTGATGTTTACTTCGTGATCAGAGCAATCGACCCCTGCTGCGTTATCGATGGCGTCGGTATTAACTCTGCCCTTTGCTGCGTATTCGATACGCCCTAATTGCGTAAAGCCCAAATTACCGCCTTCACCAATAACTTTGCAACGTAAATCTTTACCGTTCACCCGTAGCGAATCATTGGCCCGATCACCCACTTGGTCATTGCTCTCTTTACTGGATTTTACGTAAGTGCCAATACCCCCATTCCACAACAAATCGATGGGGGCTTTTAACATCGTTTGAATGAGCTCATTCGGGGTTAAGGTTTTAGTTGAAATATCGAGCATCTTTTGTACTTCTGGGCTCAGCGTTATAGATTTTTCGGCGCGCGAATAAATACCACCACCTTTTGAAATCAATTTTTTCTCATAATCTTCCCAGCTTGAGCGTGGCAAGTTAAATAAACGCTGACGTTCGTTAAAGGAAGCCGCCGTATCTGGATTAGGGTCGAGAAAAATATGTAAATGATTAAACGCCCCTTGCAAACGTATTTTTTCAGATAACAGCATACCGTTACCAAATACATCGCCCCCCATATCACCAATACCAATGACATTGAACGCCGTAGTTTGCGTATCAACACCCATCTCTCTGAAGTGGCGCTTGACCGATTCCCAAGCACCTTTGGCAGTAATACCCATTTTTTTATGGTCATAACCCACCGAACCACCCGAAGCAAACGCATCCCCTAGCCAAAACCCGTGGGCTATAGCGATACCATTGGCGATATCAGAAAATGTTGCCGTACCCTTATCTGCCGCTACGACTAGATAAGGGTCGTCGTTATCGTATCGAACCACATTGCTGGGTGGCACCACTTGCTCACCTTTTAAGTTATCAGTAATGTCGAGCAGAGCACCAATAAAAATACTATAGCACTCAATAACTTCAGCCATTACTTCATCTCGAGGAAGTCCCTCTAATGAACGTTTAACGATAAAACCACCCTTAGCACCTGTGGGCACGATCACCGCATTTTTTGACATTTGCGCTTTCATTAGCCCCAGCACTTCGGTTCTAAAGTCTTCTTTTCTATCCGACCAGCGCAGCCCACCACGAGCCACATCACCACCCCTTAAATGCACCCCTTCAATACGCGGGGAGTACACAAAGATCTCGAATTTTGGGCGCGGCGACGGTAATTCCAACAGCGCCGTTGGATCAAGTTTAAAGGCGACATAAGGTATCCCCTTGGCATCTTCTCCTGCTTGATAATAACTGGTACGTAACGTTGACTGAATTAGGTTCAAATAGCGACGTAAAATCCTATCTTCATCTAACGACACCACGGTTTCAATTTCTGCCGCAATCAGCGCCTCATGTTGAGCCATTTTTTTAGCTCTGTTCTTAACCAGCGGTTCGAACTTTAGTTCGAATAAATGCACCAGATGACCGGCTATCGTTGGGTTGTTTTCTAACGTTTGTTCAACATAAGCTTGGCTAAAGGTAACACCTGTTTGGCGTAAATACAGATAATACGCACGCAACAACATGATTTTTTTCCAATCGAGGTTGGCCTTAATGACCAAACGATTAAAGCCGTCGTTTTCAACGTGTTGCATCCACACCTTTTCAAAAACAGTCTGGAACTTATCTTTGAGCTGTTTAAAGTTAGGCAATGTCGCATTATAGATCAGCCCAAAATCATGCACCCAATAACTGACGTTAGACTGACTGTCTTTTATTTCAAATGGGTGCTCGTCGTATACGGTAACACCCATGTTTTCTATTACGGGCAAGGTTTGCGACAGGGGAGCGGGGGCACCTTTGTTAATTAGTTTAAATTGCAGACCTTTATTCACCAACTGCTCTGGTTTATAAAGCGACATTTGGATAGACTGATCATCTTTGTCACGTAAGGCTTCTGCTTTTTCAATATCCAAGATAGCAAAGTCAACGCGATACTTTTCTTGATACGCGCTGGCAAAACCTTCTCCGTATCGATTAAACAGCAACAGGCCCTTTTCTGTTCCATACTGTGCGTTAAGCGATGAAACCAAGTCATCTTTCCAGTCCCTAAGGGCTTCTATGATTTCGTTTTCAACGTCTACAACATTAAACTCACCAGACCAATCCTCCGGCGTGTGAACTGTAAAATGGACCCTCGCAAAAATTGACTCGCTAAACTCTATATTAAAATCTATATTATCGGTTTTTAACGTGTCGCAAATAACCGCCGCCATTTTCTTTCTAACGCGGGTGCTGTAACGATCTCTGGGCACATAAACCAAAATCGACACAAATTGACCGTAGCCGTCACACCGAGCAAATAAGCGAATACGCTGACGCTCCCTTAATTGCAAAACACCTAGGGCTAAAGTCAATAATTCTTCATCATTGGCATGAAAAAGCTCATCGCGTGGCAAACTTTCCAAGGTATTCATTAATGCTCTGCCGCTGTAACTATCCACCTTATAACGTGAGTTTTTAAATACCTTTTGCACTTTTTTACGTATTAAAGGCACTTGATTGATGGGTAGCTGATACGCCTTAGACGTATACAAACCTAAAAATCGGTATTCACCGATAACCTGTCCATTTTTATCAAACTTTTTAACACCAATATAGTCCATATAAGCCGCGCGCTGCACAATCGACTTGGTCGTAGCTTTGGTAACAATCAACGGGCAGGGCTCGCTCATAAAGTCACAGGTTTTATTGGTGATAGGTATCACATCAATGGTTGGAATTGTCGCCAGCTCATCTCTCAAAATACCGCGACCAGAACCAGCCAGAATCTTAAAACCATCCAGTTTTTTTGTTTTGACCAAGTCATATTCCCTACAACCTAGGAAGATAAAATTATCCTGCGCTACCCACTGTAAAAATTCTGCTGCTTCTGCTAGGTCTTGGCCTTCATCCTTACACGGGTAATCAATTAAGGCGCTCGCTGCCTCAGAGAGCTTTTCGAGACTGTACAACCAATCTTCATTAACTGCTTCACAGTGTTGCAGTACCTTATGGACCTGCGCTTGAATTAACGCCAACTCATTACCTTCAATCCCTTGACGATCAATTTCAAGGCGAATAAATGCCTCTTTTGTAACCTTATCTTTCAATTTAGGTTTTGTTAGTGCGCCCGATTTATCTCGGCATACATCGATAATAGGGTGTACAACAAAATGGCAGGTAAGCCCCCGCTGATTCAGGTTCATCGTCAAAGAGTTAATTAGGTAGGGTCTGTCAGCTGTAACAATTTCTATTACGCTATAGTTTGACGCCCAACCATCGGTGTCAGTTACTGGGTTATAAACCTTAACCTTAAAACCTTTCTTATGCGTCTGCGCTAACTGCCAATGTGCTACAGCTGAACCTACCAAGTCTTCTGCTGTTCTTTCTAGCAAGTCTTGTAGCGTCACTTCACTATAGTACTCGCGGATAAAAGCATCAATCAACGTTGCTTTTTTGCTATCAAATTCAGCGAAAACCAACTTACTTAATTTTGTAAATAATTGTTTTTTTTGCTTTACTTCAACCTTCATTGTGGAGTTCTCCAAATTGACTCTATGAGAAATAGTATAGGAGAAATTCTAGTTTTTGCTTGAATGCAATAAACATCCAAAATAACGCTGCTTTAAAGGTGCTAATTACAAGAATTATAACTCACGAGCAGGACTTAGCCCTTACCCATAGCGACCCGACCCAGGTCTAGACCATGAAATAAAACTTAATCCCTTCGCACCCTATGTAATGCCAACAAATTGCTGGATTTTAATTACCTACTGGAGATGAGGTTTTCCTTACGCATTAACATCAATAACCACTCTGCCACGAATTTTCCCCGCTATTATTTGTTGCGCTAACTCAGGGACCTTAGACATCGGTTCAACACGGCTAATGGCCATTATTTTATCCTTGGGCAAATCGAGCGCCAAGCGCCGCCAAGCCTCTACTCGCAGAGCCATACTGGCCATAACAGAATCAATACCCGCTAGAACCACACCGCGTAAAATAAAAGGAAACACCGAACTTGGCAGGTCAATACCCCCGGCTAAACCGCACATGGCGACACAACCGTTACGTTTAGTTTGCGCAATAACATTCGCTAAGGTGTGGGAGCCAACTGAATCTATCGCAGCCGCCCAACGCTCATCTGCTAGCGGCGGGCCTTTTTCTGCTAACGATTGGCGTTCAATAAAACCCTGAGCACCTAATTGCGTGAGGTATTCGTGTGTTTCTGGTCGACCTGTTGAAGCCACCACCTGATAGCCTAAGTTAGCTAATAAGGCGATAGCAACTGAGCCTACACCACCGGCAGCGCCAGTAACAAGCACTTCACCATCCGCTGGTTTAACGCCTTGCCTCTCGAGCATTAATACTGACAGCATCGCTGTATAGCCTGCCGTTCCTATTGCCATTGTTTCTTGCAAGCTAAAGGTCTCTGGCACTTTAAGCACAAAGTCTGCGTTGACGCGCTGCATTTGACTGTAACCACCCCAGTGATGTTCACTCAAACCATACCCGTTCACCAACACCGAATCACCAGGAGAAAACTTTGCCGACCGTGACGCCACAACCGTACCTGCTAAATCAATGCCACAAACCATGGGCAAGCGCTTGCAAATTTCTCTTGCCCCTGTCACTGCCAAACCATCTTTGTAGTTAAGCGACGAGTAAGACACTGCAATTAAGACGTCTTCCTCGGGTAGCTCATTAAGTGTTAATTGCTGTAATTTCCCCAGCGTTTTACCAGCAACATCTTGTGCTACGATTGCATTGAATGAATTAACCATTTTTTCTCTCCGAAAATTTAAATATTCAAATATAAAGTGTCGATAGTAACCCTTTTAACTTGCCCACATAGCCCCCCAACGTTACCATAATTTTTTAACTGAGAACCAACATCCGCTTGAAAAAGAAACCTTATTTAACCGCGCTCCTTATCTGCTTACTGAGCCTCCCTGTAGGGGCTAATAACGCCTTACGTCTAGCGACCACAACCAGCACTGAAAATTCGGGCTTATTGGCCGTGTTACTGCCTGCGTTTACTAAACAAACGGGGGTTGAAGTCAATGTAATTGCCGTTGGGACAGGCAAGGCCTTACAGCTCGCAAAAAATGGTGATGCCGATGTTGTTATGGTGCACGCCAGACAAGCAGAAAATGTATTTACCGCCGAAGGCTTCGGTGTTAATCGTCGGGACGTGATGGAAAATGACTTTGTTTTAGTCGGCCCAACCCATGACCCTGCCGGGGTCAAAGGCACTAATAGCAGCCGTAACGCCTTCAAAAAAATCGCGTTAAGTAAATCAACGTTTGTTTCCCGCGGCGACCATTCAGGCACCCACCAAAAAGAGTTGATTATTTGGAAGCACGCCACCATTCGCCCTACTGGAAAGTGGTACAAAGAAGCAGGACAAGGCATGGGGAATGTACTATTAATGGCCAATGAACTAGGCGCTTATACACTAACCGACCGTGGCACTTGGCTCGCGTACCAGGATAAGCTGTCCTTAGCGTTGTTACACAGTGGCGGTGTGTTGCTAAAAAACCCTTACGGTATTATTGCCGTTAACCCTGCTTTACATAAAGACATTCAATACCTTAAAGCCAT
>JAGPVU010000173.1 GCA_018066825.1 Cycloclasticus sp. | reverse complement strand
CAAAACCCAAGCCTTTTAAAATAGCGGCGGCAGTCGTGCTACGAACGCCTGAACGACACACTAGAATAATTTCTTTATCCCGAAAGGCTTCCAAGCTGTCCAATGAAGCAGGAATTTCCGCCATAGGCACCAGTTTACTGCCCTTAATATGGCCCAGTTCACCGTGGTACTCAGATTCTTCCCTTACATCTATGATAACCATTTCTTTAGCCGTTTCTATTTTGTTTTTAACCATTAGCGGCTCCATCTGTAGTACCTGATTTAACTCGGCTAATAGAGGAAATTTAAGACGGTCATCGTCTACTTCACTTTGATTTATTTGTAATACTTCTTGAATGCGTTCGGGTAACGGCAAATTAAGATTATCCATAATTTGAATATATTGATCGCGGGTTTTACCAGCAATACGAGGGTTTAACGCTTTCTCTGAACCAACCGTTGATTGGGTATTACCCCGATAATCGTGACCCGGAAACAATAGCGTTTCGTCAGGTAATGTAAATATTTTTGAACTAATGGAATCATACTGGTCACCCGCATTACCACCTGCAAAATCGGCACGCCCTGTGCCTTGAATCAAAATAACGTCACCGGTCAAAATCCTGTCCTCATTGACATAAAAACTTAGACTATCCGGTGTGTGACCTGGTGTATGTAAGGCCTTTATTTTGATATTACCAACAGACAGCTCGTCCCCATCATAAATTCGACGATCAACCTTCGGTTGTGGCGATATTTCATGCATTAGCACCTGAGCACCCGTTAACCGTCTAAGCGCCGTACAGGCTGATCGGTGATCAGCATGCGTGTGACTGTCAGCAACAAATTCAAGTTTTAACTGATGATAAGCCAATACAGCCAAATAACGGTCAATCAGGCTTTCAACAGGATCGATAATCGCAGCGACACCCGATTCTATATCTGCAATTAAATAGGTTTTACATTGCGTGTTATTGAGTTCAGTAAAAAACATTAAACTATCTCCCTATATTCCTTTGAATTATTAGCTTATTCTACTTTATTTATTAAGACTCTCATTGATTTAAATCAAAAACTATTCAATCCAAGTAATTTCTGTCGCTGTTTCTACACTTATAATACAATTTTTTAGTGATGCTGGCATAAGCGATTCAGTCGAACTGAGTGGTATTTTAGCCGCCATTAACACCGCTTTTTTTTGTTTGAATTGTTTGTCAGGTTGCGCAAAGCCTTGTGGAAAGATAGGCTGACCTGAGGCTAAATCATATTTATCAGAGGCGCCTACCGTATGTAAAATCTCGTGTGCGATCACGACGTTATTTCGTGCCTGAAAGGACTCACCTGCATAGCCGTTCACCACACCTATTAAGCCTTTTTGTAATCCCAAAGAGTGCGCGATTGGTTCATTTTCATTCGGCTGATGGTAACGAATAAACACATTAATCGTTTTACTCGTATCATCAGCCACTTGTCGAAAAGCCCAAAACCGTATACGTATACTCCAAAAAGCAATACTGAACAGGTTGTCATTACTAGGCGGTTTAGGTGGCTGAGAGCTTATTGCCTGTCTTAACTTAACATCAAAAGGGGTGAAGTCTAGTCCACTGTACAGCGACCATTGATCGATAAAAAAATCATTTATTTCACTAAAGTCGCTTGCAGTAAGAGATTGGATGTAACGTGCCGTGTCATCTCGCTGATCGACATTAATAGGGTAAATGGAAACAATTAATGGCTCTACCCATGATGTGGTCGCTAAACGCTGGGATTTGGTATAAAAAGCAGCCACCACAAATAGCATTAACAAAAAGCTAATTCGAATTAATTTCATTGGTTATCCATCCAAAAAAAGCCCCCCCCCCCCTCGTTTTGCGATATTCGCCAAACGTTATATAATCAATATTCGTTCACTATGGAGGGCGTCCGAATGACAACGTTGATTATAGTTATACTAATAGCAAGCGCGTGTGTGATTTATTACAAATATACAGCACGTAAGGCAGTTAAGGTTAAGCGTTATCCCAAACAAGCGATTGACCACCGTCAACATCTCAAAAAAATGGCCGACTCCGGGCATTTTTGGGCCATCGCCCTAAGCTATAAAAACAAAGTGCAATGCTGCTCTGAAATACGCGCACTTGAAAATAAAAAATTCTCGCTTAACGCCGTACCACCATTACCCTTGCAAGAGTGCACCAATAAAGAGTGTCGTTGCCGTTATATCGGTCTCGTCGATCATCGCAAGGCTCAACAACGTTGCTCCTCCATAAGGCGACAAGTCATCCGATTCGTAGAAACTAGCGATCGTCGATCTCATATAGAGAGACGATCGAACACATGGGGCTATCACGCAGCTTAAAACGCCTCCATGAGCATTTAGGTTTAGAAGGCCTTAAAAATTCTTAGATCCGCAGTGGACAAATTTTTCTTAGATGATAAGTGGTTTATAATGGGGCAATAATTCACTATAAGCCTCTTTACTCTCATGACTTTTAAGACAGCAGATCTATGTGATGACTTTTCAGATAACATACAAGTTGTTACCCCCCAATTTCAGGCCTTTGGCGCCAATAAGCGTTTTAGCGGTCAAATTCAAACAGTCAAAGTATTTGAAGACAATGTCTTTGTGCGCGAAATGCTCTCCAACAAGGTGTCTAGTGACGTACTTGTGATTGATGGTGGCGGTTCTTTACGTTGTGCATTATTAGGTGACCTGCTAGCTGAAATGGGGTGCAAAAATGGCTGGGCGGGCGTGGTTGTTTACGGCTGCATCAGAGATTCCGCCGACATCAATCAAATGCCAATCGGTGTTCGAGCCCTACAAACACACCCTTTGAAAAGTATTAAAAAAGGCTGGGGTGATAAGAATATCCCGGTAACATTCGCAGGCGCTACATTTAATCCGGCTGACTATTTATATGCAGACGAAGATGGCATCATCTTAGCAACACAACCGTTAGTTTCATAGTTATGGGACATAGACTATCGAAAATTTACACCCGAACCGGCGACACTGGCACAACGGGCTTGGGCGATGGAAGTCGCGTCGAAAAGGACTGTTTACGTGTCGACGCTTACGGTACAGTAGATGAACTTAATAGCCACATTGGCATGGTCATCGCTACTGGAATCGATGCGTTTATTGCTCAACAATTGCTGGATATTCAGCACGACTTATTTGATCTGGGTAGTGAACTCTGTGTGCCGGGTTATAGCGCCATCAACGAGACATCCATAGACAAGCTAGAAGAACTTCTCGACGCACACAACGCTGACTTACCCGCCCTAAAAGAATTTATTTTACCGGGTGGCAATCTAGCCGCCGCAAGCTGTCATGTGGCTAGAACGGTTTGTCGTCGCGCTGAACGAATTTCAGTCAGTCTTGCACGCGTCGAAACGATTAACCCTCCCGTGATTAAATACCTGAATCGTTTATCTGATTTACTGTTTGTTTTATGTCGCGTACTGGCCAGACAGAATGGCGAAGCCGAAGTGTTGTGGGATAAAAATAGGCATCAAACAACACAGGAAAAGAAATGAATATTTTACTGGCTAACCCGCGCGGTTTTTGTGCTGGCGTTGATCGCGCTATTGATATCGTTGAGCGTGCGCTGGAATTACTCGGTTCGCCAATTTACGTCAGGCACGAAGTCGTACATAATCGATTTGTAGTTGAGAGCTTAAAAAAAAGAGGCGCTATCTTTGTTGAAGAACTAGATGAGGTACCTAACGATTCAACGGTGATATTTAGCGCGCATGGCGTATCAAAGGCCGTCGAAGACGAAGCGAAACGTCGTCAATTGAATGTATTTGATGCCACTTGCCCGTTAGTAACTAAAGTTCATATGGAGGTTGTCAGTAACGCTAAAAAAGGGCACAACGTTATTTTAATTGGCCACAAGGGCCATCCCGAAGTTGAGGGCACTATGGGGCGTTACCAGCAACACCAAGCGGACGTTAATATTTCCTTGGTAGAATCACCAGAAGACGTCGAATCATTGTCTATTTCACCTCGGCACCAGTTATCGTATGTGACCCAAACGACCTTATCAATGGATGATACTGAATCAATTATTGATGCCTTACGCAACAAGTTTCCAACAATTTCTGGGCCTAAAAAGAGTGATATTTGTTACGCCACACAAAATAGGCAAGATGCAGTAAAAGACCTCGCCAGTCGCTCTGACTTAGTATTGGTTGTCGGCTCGGTCAACAGTTCCAACTCAAATAGGTTACGTGAAATAGCCGAAAAACTGGGTAAACCGGCTTACCTTATCGACGGAGCAGAAGATATTGATAGAACTTGGTTAAGTGGCGCCAACAACATCGGTGTAACGGCTGGCGCTTCTGCACCAGAAGAATTGGTTCAACGCGTTATCGAACAACTTAAACAATGGGGCGGTAAAACCGTCACCGAAAGCCATGGCATTCAAGAAAAGGTCACTTTTTCTCTGCCTAAGGCTTTACAAGCTAAGGAACTTAAACGCATAAAAAAGCGGGCCTAAGCCCGCTTTTTTCATCTTAAAACTATAACCTTTCCCACAGCGTCGCAATACCCTGACCACCGCCAATACATAGCGTAGCCAACGCATACTTACCCTGAACTCGTTCTAGTTCATGCAGGGCTTTAACGACAATAATATTGGCTGATGCACCGATTGGGTGCCCCAACGAAATACCGCTACCGTTTACATTCACTTTATCCATCGGTAGTTTTAGCTCACGACAAACACTCAATGCTTGTGCCGCAAACGCTTCG
>JAGPVU010000163.1 GCA_018066825.1 Cycloclasticus sp. | reverse complement strand
ACATACGTTTGCGGCAACAAAAGTCGGTGAAAAATTTGGTGACTGGAGTTATGCTTGCCAAACGCAGGCATCGAATAAAACACGGTGTAATATTTCACAGACGCTGGTGAATAAAAAAACGAGCAAACTTGTACTAAGTGTTGTTTTAATGAAGCCTACAACGACTAACGAGTTATCTTTAATTGTTACAGCACCGCTCGGTATTTATATTCCATCCGGTGTGAAGGCTACAGTTGATAATAAAACAAACATAGCAGTAAGCCTTAAAAGATGTACCAATAAGGGTTGCATGGCAACGGCAAAGCTATCCAAAAGCATGGTGAAAAAATTGAAAGCGGGTAGTAAACTTTACATAGAATTCTATGCGTCAGCTAGGTCCAAACCAATTACGTTAGATGTTTCTCTAAACGGAATTACAAAGGGAATTGCGGCATTAAATTAAGCTTATAGCGTTGGTTGGCTAACGCCTGAAAATTAGCTGTTTAGATTTTTTACGCTGCTTTTATTATTCAATAGCCTGTTTGACGAACGTTAATTGATGGTGGATAGATAAGTTAGGCCATATTGTATCCCAACAACAATGATGCGTTTGGCCTTGAATTATGACGACTTTCGATAGTGGATTAGTGTGGTTTTGACTAACGAAATTGGTGGTTAATTCCGGAGGTACTATTTTATCTTCGCTTCCAACTAGGTGTGTTTGCTCTATATTTGATAACCGACTATTTTGATTGGCTGGGTTTAGTGAGCCAGTTAACGGTGATATTTTATGCCAGTCTGTCCATTTCTTATGATCTAGGTTTCCTGCGACCGTAATTATTCTTGCAACGTCATTTCTTTCTATTGCCAGAAGTGCTGCCACTGATGCCCCTCCAGAGTAGCCGATCAAAATAAA
This sequence comes from Cycloclasticus sp., assembly GCA_018066825.1. Taxonomy (GTDB): domain Bacteria; phylum Pseudomonadota; class Gammaproteobacteria; order Methylococcales; family Cycloclasticaceae; genus Cycloclasticus. Next base: position 4,722 of record JAGPVU010000163.1, on the reverse strand, counting down.
TTTATTCGAACGGTATTTTGATTTTAGCGTATCTAAGGCCTGCATATAACTAGAAATTATTTCTGTTGAAAAACGATGAGTCGTCCAAAAACGAGTCTCACAGGGTGATATAGATGTGAATTTACTGTACTGGCAAGGCCGTGCTAAATAGACTGCGGTGCCATTTTTATGGTGTAGTGCTAGCTTTAATCCAATTGGGTTTATTGGTGTTGGGTTAATCGCACTTTTACGTTTTGACCGCCAGGCAAAACCATCGCCTTCAAGGTAAATAATTAAAGTATTATTTTGTTGATATGGCTTTGCTTCATAGGCAGTTAGTTTAAAAGGCGATGTGTTAAGTTCGACTCGTTGCCAGTTTTGGTCAGAGGCCAGTCGGTCAGCATATTTTATTCGTTCATCTTTGCTGGGTATGATGCTACAAGTAGCAGAACTAATTGCGATGCAAACAGTAAGGAGTAGCTGCGTAGTTTTTATAGATGCCATTTTATTATGCCTAAAATAACTATTACCCAGCAAATTTAGAAGGGTTGAGCAAGTTTAAGGTTTCGTGCCAATGTAAAACAAGTGGGCTATCTCATCAACGTGAAAATACACCATCAAGCCTACATTTAATTGTTCAGTCGACACTTAGTCTAAAATACTTATTGGTGCTGGGCGTTGGACATTGGGTAAGTGTTAAAGCTCTTTATTAATTAAGGTCTCAAAACCACTGCGTAAGTGTAGATCCCGCTGAGGGAATGGGATTTCGATATTGTGTTCGGCTAATTTATTAGATATTTCCCATAAATAACTGGCTTGAACACCTGAAGGCCTTTTTACCGCTTCTGGAATCAACCAAATGACGAGTTCAAAATCAAGGCTACTATCACCAAATCGCACAAGCCAAACTTGAGGCTTTCGGTTGGGGTCAGTTTTTAGTGTCCAATGAACGTTGTCTGCGGCCTCTAGGGCGGCTTTTTTGACCAACTCCTTGTCGCTGCCATAGGCAACACCAAACGGGACGCGTACGCGGCGGTAGACCTCGCGCATGGTCCAGTTAGTCACATTCTTGTTAATAAACTCGGAGTTTGGAACCAAGATGTCGATATTATCGTTAGTGGTAATTAAAGTACTACGCATATTAATTTCCATGACTTCACCGGTAATGCCGGATTCAAGCTCAACGAAGTCACCGACCTTTAAGCTCTTTTCAAATAAAATAATCAAGCCCGCGACGAAATTGCTAACCAAGGTTTGTAAGCCAAAACCAATACCGATACTCAGTGCACTAGCCAACAGGGCAAATTTAGTAAAGTCGACACCGATAGACGACAAGCCAATCACTACGCCGATCGATAAGATAAGGTAATGTAAAACGCGACTTAGGGCATAAATAGAACTAGGGCTAACGCTAGCACGTTGGCTAGAAAAGTGATTGATACCGCTGCGAGCTGTTTTAGAAAGCGCCCAGGCAATAAAAATAATAATAAATAAACGAACTAAGCCCATAAGCGTGACGGGTGTTTCATTCATTTCAAATAAAGAGGTGGCTAACACGGTGTGTATGTTTTCATAGCCATTATTGATAAACCCCGTGAATTTTACCCAGCTATCTTCTATACCAAAAGCGCCTACTAACATCCTTTTTCTGGTCAAACTCACTGAAAACTTTAAAAGATCTAACTCGGTTTTCACGGCGTTGATTTGTTGTTTTATTAAAGCTAACAACTCAACGGGTGGCAGTTTTTCATTGGCAGATTTTTTGTTGGTTTCTTCCCAGCCGTAGAGCGCAGACAGTGAATTGACAATATAAGCCTGTTTGGGTGCCTGACTTTTTAATAAGGCCTCAGCATCAGCTACTTTCTGTTTAAGGCTACCCAAATCACTGGTGTCTTCATGCCGTGTTAATTCAATCATACCCACGATAATGTCGGCACGTGCGGCACGAAGTTCTTCGGTACTAATGCGTAGTTCCCGATCTGTTTTATGCAATGAATCGTTATTATCACCCAGCGTTGTTGTGATATGACGGACTGCCTGTTTTCTGATTTGAATGATGTTTTCAAGCGATTGTTGGTATTGCTTTTTCCAACGTTCAAGATCACCTGTCTCAAACGTTAGCAAAGGCGCCATGTTTTTGAGTGTTTTTTGCAGGACTGATTTTTTGTTAATAAGTTGGTCCAGTCTTGCTTGCAGGTGCGTGAGCTTGACAAGATCTAGCTCCAGTTGAAATCTAGAGGCCATAATCGTTAACGCCAAGGCTAATTTTTCTGTGGGGTTATTGCTGTCCTCTTGGTAACTTATTTTACGTTGTGACTGTTGTTTTCGTTCGGTTTCAATTAGCTCTCGACGCCATAAAATATCGGATCGTTGGTGTTCTATTTCAGCATTTAATTCCAGATAATCCAGTTGCAGTGAAAAGGCATCCGACAACAGGTAGCTTTTCTTTTCAGGGAGCGCAGGTATTACGTTGCTTGTGATTGGCGTTAAGGGTTGACCATAGACGTCTGCCAACTCACGTAACTGAATAACTAACGGTAATAAAATGGGGCGATTATTTTCGTTAAACGTTTGGCTAAGCCGTGTTAATGAGCTACCTAGTTCATCTAGGCGTTGCTGAAGAAGCTCGTTGGTTAGCTTTTTTTCGGGTGCAAAATGTGTCCACCAGTCAGCTTTAAGTTGCTGAAAATTAGGCGCTGTTGTCTCGGCGGCGATGGCCGCTGAGGTAACAAAAAGCAGTAGAGTCAATACAAAATTTAATCGCTTCATGACAACATTCCTTCTTAGTGATAGATCAAAAACCACGTTTTAAACCAAGAGCATGCACCTAGATCAGGTTTTGTAGGGCTTGTACTATGTCCGTAAACTCAGGTAGGCACGGATTATCTTACCCGATACTCGATTAATGACAACGGGATTGATGGGTGCCGTTTAAGTGTTATTGTGTTCATCAACTTTTCAAGCGATACTTGAACTATGAATAAAACAGAATTACCCCGGCAAGAACAAGCGTTAAAAGGTCGCGATGAAGCGATGCGGGTTCCAAAGGTGCATTTTGTGCACCGTCAACATAGCTTGCAAGCGCCATTTCCTGATGGCTTGCAAACGGCGTTATTTGGCTTAGGTTGTTTTTGGGGCGCCGAACGTAAATTTTGGCAGCTTGATGGTGTCTATGCTACGGCCGTCGGCTATGCTGCGGGCTATACGCCCAACCCAAGTTATGAAGAAGTATGTAGCGGTATGACCGGGCATAATGAAGTGGTGTTGGTGGTATACAACCCAGATGTAATCAGCTATCAGCAGTTATTAAAAACGTTTTGGGAATCACACAACCCCACACAAGGCATGCGTCAAGGGAATGATTTGGGGACACAGTATCGCTCGGGAATTTACTATGCTTCTGCAGGCGAGGCCGAACTGGCAGAGCACGCGCGGGAGGCCTATCAACAGCAGTTGCGTTTATCAGGCTTGGGTGACATTACGACAGAAATATTACCCCAGCCAACGTTTTACTACGCTGAACATTATCATCAACAATACCTAGCTAAAAACCCGGGTGGTTATTGTGGTTTAGGAGGGACAGGAGTTGCTTTAGATTAAGCAGCTGTCTTGTTGAAAAGAGTCATTGTATTTTTTGGCTGAATCATTGGGCTCGTTATGTGCTAAGGACGGGTTCTGTGGACCAATTAGTTGTATAAAGGAGGGGTAATACTTCACGTACTTTGGTCTCAATTGTGTGGTTGTTAAAGGGTTTTAGAATAATCCTTTTGATATGTGCTTCGGTTATCTGACGAACCAGCCCTTCGGTGATACTATTGCTTGTCACTATAATCTGACATTTAGGCTGTCTTTCGTGGATGTTTTTTATTAGCTCAAGCCCCTCGATATCAGGCACGTTCATGTCGAGAAATACAAGGTTAATCGGATCTAATGAAATTTCCTTGAGGGCCTTTTCACCAGAACCCACATCTCGAATATGGGCAAAACCGAATCTAAGCAGCATAGAACGTAAATAGCCGCGAACCCTATCATCAGCATCGATTAAAATAATATTTACATCCTGTACTTTGTTCATAAGCACCCCCCACCTTCGTGGTTAAAATACTTTTCAACATCCTCAATTTTTAGCGCTCGACGTGCCTCGATCTTGATCGAGCGCTTGTTTAAATATAGTTGTTATATTAGAAAAGTCTACATTAAGGATAAAAAATATTTCTAATTCAATTAGATAGATAAAATACATTGGGTAATAAAATAGATATCTACAGAGAAAAATTGAGCTAGGTATTAGGGTAGATTAGGTTTCTTTTAGGATTTAAAACATTATTTAAGGCTTGATTGACCGTGAACTAGAGAAGCATTAGCGATCTAATGCGTCGATATGGATGCAATGATTTAAGCGTTTATGCTGCTTAGGATTTTGCTTAATTTATTTTCCACCACATTGGCATTAAATGGTTTTGCGATAAAGTCTTTTGCCGCAGATTGGGTGATTTGATTAACCCGCTCCATAGTGACTTCAGAGCTTATCATGATAATGTCGCAGTTAGGCTGGTTGGTCTTTATGATTTTTGTGAATTCAATGCCATCCGCGTCAGGCAGGTTGATATCGAGAAACATGAGGTCGATTTTTTTCAGTTTCATTTCACGCAGCGCTTTTTCGCTAGTGCCGGCTTCTAGTATGTTTTTAACGCCTAAATCACGTAGCATCAGACGTAAATAGGCGCGAATCATATCGTCGTC
>JAGPVU010000152.1 GCA_018066825.1 Cycloclasticus sp. | reverse complement strand
TTGGTGCATTGGTTGGGCATTATTATTGCAGAGGGTCTTTCACCAGACTGAGCGATAACAAAGGCTTCATATATACATCGATGGCGATACTTTTCATTTTGTTTCTAGCAAGAGTTGCACATATGAAACTTTCACCAATGTTCAGTAGTCCAATCCCTTATGATATGGTGAACGTTATTATTGCCACATTTTTTTTCATTCTTTTTTTACTTCTTCCCAGCACATTTATTGACCGAGGCTGGTTGAGTAGGTTTGCTAAGTTTATTGGTGAGATATCATATTCGTTATACTTGATTCATTTTACGCTGTTATCTGTACTGTATGGTTTGGGCTGGTTTGACCATTATGGGCCGGTAGTTTTTATGGCCTCTTTCTTTGTCAGTAACTTATTGGCTATCTTGTTATACCTTTCTATTGATCGTTTCCATACCCTTCTTTGGAAAAGGTACTGGGCATTTAAAAATCTAAAAGTGTGTGGAGACGAATTAAATAATGGCTAATAACACTAAAATTACTGTAGTAATACTTACTCATAATGAAGAGATTCATATCGAGCGCTGTATTCGTTCTTTGCAGGGGATTACCTCCAAGATATTTATTGTGGATTCGTTCTCGTCGGATCGGACTGTTGAAATAGCAGGGTCTCTAGGGGCTGTTGTAGCGAAGCGGAAATGGAAAAATTATGCTGATCAATTCCAGTGGGGGCTGGATAATTGTGGAGCAAATTCTGAATGGATAATGCGCATGGATGCGGATGAATACCTTGAACCGGATTTGCAGGCCGAACTGCAAACGGCTTTGAACGGTGTGCCTGAAGAAACCGTTGGTTTCTATATTCGCCGTAAGGTTTTTTTCTATGGAAAATGGATTCGTCATGGCGGTTTTTACCCACATACGTTGATGCGGATTTGGCGTAGTGGTCAGGGACGAATTGAGCAGCGTTGGATGGATGAACATATCGTGCTTTCGGCAGGTTCAAAAACGGAGATGCTGCAGGGTCATCTGGTGGATGACAACCTCAAAGGGATCACCTTTTGGATTAACAAACACAACTCTTATGCTTCGCGTGAGATGGTGGACCTGCTGAACAATAAGTATCAGTTGCTAGAGCGAGATGAATCTCTCAAGGAAAATGATGATCCTCAGGCAAAGTGGAAACGCATAATGAAGGATGGTGTCTATACAAAGTTACCGCTAGGTTTGCGCTCAACATTGTACTTTTTTTACCGTTACTTTTTACGTTTAGGATTTCTTGATGGCAGCAAAGGTTTTCTTTGGCATTTTATGCAGGGCTATTGGTATCGGATGTTGGTCGATGTAAAGATTATGGAAATTGAGGAACGCAGTGGTGGTGACGTGGAGAAGATTCGAAAAATACTTTATGAAGAGCATGGTATTAAACTTTAATGGATAGAGATTATCAGAAACTAGATCAATTCAGCCTGCCCAAAGGTTTTCGTGGTCGCTCCGCACTAGTCGTTCAATTATGGTGGCTAACTCAGTCTACATTTTTTTCAATGTCTCCTCAATTTACTTACAAGTGGCGGAGTTTTTTATTGCGTTGCTTTGGGGCCAAAATAGGTAAAGGTGTCATTATCCGTCCTTCAGTAAGAGTTACTTACCCTTGGAAATTAACGATCGGTGATTTTTCATGGGTAGGCGATAATGCAGAGCTATATACGCTTGGTGAAATTGAAATTGGCTCTAACGTGGTTATTAGTCAGAAGTCTTACTTATGTGCTGCGACGCATGATTATACTAAAGAGACATTCGATATGGTTGATAAGAAAATCACCATTGAGGATGAGGTCTGGTTAGCAGCGGATGTATATATTGCACCGGGAATAACAGTTAAGAAGGGTACATTGGTTGGAGCACGCAGTTCTGTCTTTAATGATTTGCCTGCTGGAATGATATGTGTTGGATCGCCTGCAAAGCCTGTGAAAGCACGCGTGTAGGGTTTTCATGAAATTCCTTCTTTACAGTATTAACCACTCCCCAGAATTAACAGGCATAGGTAAATATAACGGTGAGTTGGCCGCAGACTTTGCGAGTAGGGGTATTGATACGCATATAGTAACGGCATTGCCTTATTATCCTGAATGGGCGGTTCACAAAGGCTATAAAAACTGGTGGTCTAAACAACAAGATAAGGGTGTTACTGTTTACCGTTGCCCTCTTTATGTGCCTAAGCGTGTTACTACGCTAAAGCGATTATTGCACTTGTTTAGTTTTGCGCTTAGCTCAGGCTTACGTTTGTTGACGTTGCTGAAACTTAAGCCTGATGTGTTGTTTATTGTGCAGCCTACGTTATTTTGCGCTCCTACTGCTTTGTTATATTGCAAGTTAACGGGTGCGAAATCAGTGTTGCATATCCAAGATTTTGAAATAGATGCAATGTTTGGCCTTGGAATGATGAAGCAAGGTTTAATTGCTCGCTTGGCTAAAAAAACAGAGAGTTGGTTAATGCGCCGCTTTGATGCCGTTTCTACGATTTCTTATAGCATGATGGAGAATGCTAAGAACAAAGGCGTGGATGAAGGTAAATTATGTTTGTTCCCTAACTGGGCTGATATTGATTTTGTAACGCCGGTTGTTGATGGGGCCGTACTTAAGAAGGAGTGGGGTTTTGCGGCAGATGATAAGGTTGTGTTGTATGCGGGTAATATGGGTAAGAAACAAGGTTTAGAGATTGTTTTAAACGCTGCTGAGAGTTTAATAACGGATAGTAAACTTCACTTTGTAATGGTGGGTGCGGGTGTACATGTTGATGCGCTGAAAGCCGATGCAGTTGCGCGTGGCTTATCGAACGTTTACTTTAAACCGTTGCAGCCTTGGGAGCGAGTGCCAGAAATGTTGGCAATGGCTGATGTTCATTTAGTGATACAAAAGTGTGGCGCTGCTGATGCAGTTTTACCATCAAAGTTAACCAATATATTGTCGGCGGGTGGGCATGCGATTGTGACAGCAGAAAATAATACTGAATTGGGCCTATTGGATGAACGTTTTCCGGGTATTTATAGCCGTATTGAGCCAGAGAACTCGGAACTATTGATGAGTACTTTACAGCTGTTGTTAAAAAAAGATCTGAGCAAGCCTAATAAAATAGCGCGTGATTATGCCGTAGAATATTTATCTAGGGATAAAATATTGAGTCGATTTGAGCGTGACATAGAAGAGTTGTGTAGTTGATGTAGCAAGTAGGGATTACAGATAGTAGTAAATTTAGGCGTGTAATATGCCGAACATATGAATTTTAACGTATAGGGAAATTAGTTATTTATGATAAATAAAGTCGCATTAATTACAGGCGTTACCGGTCAAGATGGATCTTATCTTGCTGAGCTATTACTAGAAAAAGGATATGAAGTTCACGGTATTAAGCGTCGTTCGTCTTCGTTTAATACGGAACGGGTTGATCATATTTATCAAGATCCGCACGTGGACAATGCTATGTTTCATTTGCATTATGGTGATTTGACGGACACATCAAATTTAACGCGTATTTTGCAGTTGGTTCAGCCAGATGAGGTATATAACCTTGGGGCGCAAAGCCATGTTGCGGTTTCGTTTGAGTCGCCTGAATATACGGCTGATACGGATGCAATGGGAACGCTCCGTTTGCTTGAGGCCATTCGTATATTAGGGTTGGAGAAGAAAACAAAATTTTATCAGGCATCCACCTCTGAGCTGTATGGTTTGGTTCAAGAAACACCGCAAACAGAAACGACTCCATTTTACCCTCGCTCACCTTATGCTGTGGCTAAGATGTATGCCTACTGGATAGTGGTTAATTATCGTGAGGCGTATGGCATGTATGCGTGTAATGGTATTTTGTTTAACCATGAGTCACCACGCCGTGGTGAGACGTTTGTAACACGTAAAATTACCCGTGCGTTGAGCAATATTTCACAAGGCTTAGAAAGCTGTTTGTTCTTAGGGAATATGGATGCGCTACGAGATTGGGGCCATGCGAAAGATTATGTGCGTATGCAATGGATGATGCTGCAACAAGACGTGGCTGATGATTTTGTTATTGCTACCGGTAAACAAATCTCAGTACGGGAGTTTGTGCGCCTTTCTGCGGCTGAATTAGGGATTGAACTGGTATTTAGTGGAGAGGGTGTTGACGAAATTGCCACTGTTCAAGCTTTAACAGGTGAAACGTTACCCGGCGTAGCAGTTGGTGATGTTATTGTTAGAGTGGATACGCGTTATTTCCGCCCGACAGAAGTTGAAACCTTATTAGGTAACCCAGCAAAGGCAAAAGAAAAACTCGGTTGGGTGCCAGAAATTACCGTTGAACAGATGTGCGCAGAGATGGTCGCCAATGATTTAGATATTGCCAAACGGCATGCCTTATTAAAAGAAAATGGTCATGAAGTTAGTCTTCCTGTAGAAAATTAGATGACGACTAAAAAAAGAATATTTGTAGCGGGTCACCGTGGCATGGTGGGTTCGGCTATTGTTAGACAGCTTGAATCTAAGGGTGATGTTGAGCTGGTTACTCGTCAACGTGATCAGTTGGATTTGCTGTCTCAATCGGCAGTGGCTGAATTTTTTCAGCAGGAAAAGATTGACCAAGTATATTTAGCGGCAGCCAAGGTGGGAGGCATTCATGCGAATAATGAATACCCTGCAGAGTTTATTTATGAAAACTTGATGATTGAGGCGAATATTATTCATCAGGCTTATGTGTCTGGCGTTAAGAAACTATTGTTTTTGGGCTCGTCTTGTATTTACCCAAAGCAGGCAGAACAGCCAATGACAGAATCAGCTTTATTGACGGGTGTTTTGGAACCTACTAATGAGCCTTATGCCATTGCAAAAATTGCAGGCATTAAGCTTTGTGAGTCGTATAACCGTCAATATGGCGTAGATTACCGCTCTGTGATGCCAACTAACTTATACGGTGAAAATGATAATTTTCATCCTGAAAACTCACACGTGATTCCTGCGATGATGCGCCGTTTCCATCAGGCGAAATTAGCAAATGATTCAGAGGTAGTTGTTTGGGGAACGGGTAAGCCGATGCGTGAGTTTTTGCATGTGGATGATATGGCGGCAGCCAGTGTGTTTACAATGAACCTAGATAGCGCAACGTATCAAACGCATACGCAGCCGATGTTGTCGCATATTAATGTAGGTACAGGGGTTGATTGCACCATTCG
>JAGPVU010000144.1 GCA_018066825.1 Cycloclasticus sp. | reverse complement strand
GCATCAATACCAATAAATACATCCGGCCTTTGCTGAATAAGATATTTTTTTAACTGCCACCTAATCATAAGTAGTTCGGGTAAATGTTTGATCACTTCAAACAAACCGAATACTGATAATTTTGACATGGGATATAAAGATTTAAAGCCTTCTGTCATCATTCGCGGACCGCCAATCCCCGTAAATGTTGCTTGTGGGTAGCGTTTTTTTAATTGCTTGATTAAACCCGCAGCCAAGATATCACCAGAGTGCTCCCCAGCGACCATCATTATTTTAATAGGACTGTCTTTATCTGTGGGCATAAGGTTAACCGCGTACTATTGAGTCAATGCCAGCTAGCCGCCATAAAAACGGATCATGGCCCGCTAATTTTTAGCGTAAGATGCTTCGGTTAGATTTAGCTAAAAAATCAACCAAAATCTGAAGTTCAGGTTCCTTTTCTGCCAACTCTTTTAACTGTGTGGTCGCTTCAGATAGTTTTAAACCCGATTTATACAAGGTTTTATAGGCCCGCTTAATTTGTAAAATAGTGGTTTTTTCAAAACCGCGTCGCTCCAATCCAACTGAATTAATTCCGTGCGGCTTTGTTGGGCGCCCGCCAACCATAACAAAGGGCGGCACATCTTTAGTAATTGCGCTACCCATTGCGGAGAAACAATATTCCCCTAACTGACAAAATTGGTGAACAATTGAGAAGCCCCCCAGTATTACGTTAGAACCCAGGTGTACGTGACCACCTAAAGAAGCGGCATTCGCTAAAATAACGTCATTTTCAATAACGCAATCATGGGCGACATGGGTATACGCCATAAATAGGTTGTTATTACCAATAGAGGTTAGGTTGTTATCTTGTAGCGTGCCGCGATGAATCGTGGTGAATTCACGTATTTCATTATTGTCACCAATTTCCAAAAACGAGGGCTCACCATGGTACTTTTTATCTTGCGGGTCCTCGCCGATGGATGAGAATTGATAAATCCGATTGTTTTTACCAATCGTCGTGGTACCGTTGATGCTGACATGAGAACCAATAACCGTTCCTGAACCAATCGTTACATTAGCGCCAATAACGGTATAAGGGCCAATTTTTACGTTTGCAGCAATCGTAGCGCTTGGATCAATTATTACACTCGGGTGGATCATTTAGTCGATTCCTTAGATGCACACATAATATCGGCTGAAACAATCAATTGACCATCGACAGTTGCTGATGTTTCAAACGCCCAGATATTTCTTTTATTTTTTTTAAATAGAACTTCTATCATCAGTTGATCACCGGGTACAGCCGAACGTTTAAAGCGAGCGTTATCAATACCCACTAAATAATACTCACCAAACGGTTCCCCACGCTCGGTTAAGGTTTTCATCGACAATAAACCCGCAGCTTGAGCCAGTGCCTCGATAATTAAAACTCCAGGCATAATTGGATTATGTGGGAAGTGGCCGGTGAACTGAGGTTCATTATAAGTAATATTTTTAAGCGCCAATAGGCGTTTACCCGGTTCGAATTCAACAACTTTATCAATCATCAAAAAAGGGTAGCGGTGCGGCAAAAAATCCATTACTTGTCTAACATCATTGATATGCATCACGATTCCTTTTGAGATTTAATTAATTTATTAATTTTTTTGCTCAATGTGTCTAATTGTTTAAATCGAACGGCGTTTTTAAGCCAATCCCCATTGCTCTGGAACGGTGTCCCAGATGAATAAGCCCCCGCTTCTTTAATGGAATGGGTGACCATCGTCATACCAGTAATATGCACGCCATCGGCAATATTAATATGCCCTACTAGTCCAACACCGCCTGCCAAGGTGCAGTGCGCCCCTATTTTAGTACTACCCGCAATTCCGCTACACGCGGCAATCGCCGTATGATCTCCAATTTGTACGTTATGCGCTATCTGCACGAGGTTATCTATTTTAACCCCGTTACCGATAACCGTATCACCTAACGCACCACAGTCAATGCAAGTATTTGCGCCAATTTCAACATCATTGCCCATAACCACTCGACCCAGTTGAGGGATCTTAAACCAGCCTTGTTTATTGTCCTCAGGTGCATAGCCAAAACCATCACTGCCGATAACAGCGCTGGGATGGATGATGTTATTCTCACCAAGTATCGTTCCTTTAGAGAGCGTCACATTTGACACCAAACGGCTATTTTTACCGATTATTACATCGTCATCAATAAAGCAACCCGGGCCCACATTGCAGCCCTCTTGAAGCGTCACGCGGTCGCCAATCACCACATTAGCAGCAATCGTACAATTATCAGACACACTACAATCATCGCCAAATACGGCTGTTGGATGAATAAAAGCTGGTTTTTTTTCGACTTGATAGATTAATACAGCCGCTTTGGCGTAGGCCAAATACGGATTATTTACCACCAGTGCGTTACCTACGCAATCCGATGCAAATGCTGGCGATACGATAACCACCCCGGCCTGGGTTTCTTTTAAGGCCGGTACGTATTTTTTATTGTAAATAAATGACAGCTGGTTGCTTTTTGCCGTATCTAAATTAGCACAGGCATCCACCTGATGATTAGGGTCGCCAAGTAATTGTGCGCCTAACTCCCTAGCAAGTTGATTCAGACTAATGGCCACCCAATAACACCAGTAACCTAGTTTATTGGGTTGATAAGCGCTTTTGAACCTTGTCGGTTATATCCACACTATCACTGGCAAAGACCACACCATCATGCAGTACTAAGTCATACTTTTCAGCATCAGATAAGCCTTTTATCGCCTCAAAAACTAGACGCT
>JAGPVU010000119.1 GCA_018066825.1 Cycloclasticus sp. | reverse complement strand
GATCTATTACCCGATTTCGGTATTGATGTTGGCGGGTATCAAAGAAATTCTTATTATTACGACACCTGAGGATCAAGTCAGTTTTCAGCGTTTATTGGGTGATGGTTCGGAGTTGGGAATACGTTTTGACTATGTGGCGCAACCATCACCAGATGGCTTAGCCCAGGCCTTTATTTTGGGCGAAGAATTTATTGCTGACGATGACGTGTGTTTAGTCCTCGGAGATAATATTTATCATGGGCATAACTTGACTGTTATGTTGGCTAATGCTGTTAATAATGTACGCGAGCAACAGTGCGCTACTGTATTTGGTTATCGGGTATCTGATCCTGAGCGATACGGTGTTGCAGAGTTTGATAAGGCGGGTAATGTGATTAGTTTGGCGGAAAAACCCAAGCTGCCCAAAAGCAATTATGCGGTCACAGGGTTATATTTTTACCCAAATGATGTCATTCAAAAAGCCAAATCTGTTGAACCTTCTGATAGGGGTGAATTGGAAATAACATCGGTTAATCAATTCTATCTATCGGAGCAACGGCTAAAAGTTGAGTTGATGGGGCGAGGTTACGCGTGGTTAGACACGGGGACCCACGAAAGTTTACTCGAAGCGGCGCAGTTTATTGAGATTATTGAAAAACGACAAGGCTTAAAAATAGCGTGTTTGGAAGAAATTGCCTTTGAGCAGGGCTATATTAGTAAACAACAACTCATTGACTTAGCGCAACCACTGGCAAAAAATCAATACGGTCAATACCTTCTGCGTTGTGCGCAAGGTGCTTAATTTAGTATGAAGATTACGTCGCAATCAATTCCTGATGTGTTGCTTATTGAGCCAACGCTACACGGTGATGAGCGGGGTTATTTTAGCGAAACGTTTCGCCAAGACCTACTCGAAAAGGCGTTAGGACATCGCATACATTTTGTGCAGGATAACGAGTCAAAATCATCCAAAGGCGTGCTAAGGGGGCTGCACTTTCAGCTACCCCCTTATGCGCAAAGTAAATTGGTGCGGGTTATCGAAGGGCGTGTGCTAGACGTGGCGGTTGATCTGCGACGCGGTAGTGACCACTTCGGCCAGCACGTCGCTATTGAGTTAACGGCAGAGAACAAAAAACAACTCTTTGTGCCGCGTGGTTTTGCACACGGGTTTGTGGTGCTGAGCGATTCGGCAACCTTCGCTTATAAGGTGGATAATTACTATGCTCCTGAATGTGACAGAGGTTTGGCGTTTGATGACCCTGAGTTAGATATAGACTGGTTGTTAACCCGTGAGAGCCTATCGTTATCGGCCAAGGATACCCAGCAACCCTCTTGGCTAGACCTGGGTCGTTGTTTTGATAGTCAGACCAACTACTATGCCTAAGGCACAAACTATTCTAATAACCGGTAGTCAGGGGCAAGTAGGGCAATCGTTTATGCGTTTGGCAGATCAATGCCCGCACTACTCGATGGTGTTTGTCGACCGTACAAAGCTTGACCTATGCCAACATGAACAAGTGCGCCAATATTTTCAGCATAATCAATTTGATCTGATAATTAACTGTGCTGCCTATACCGCAGTGGATAAAGCAGAGTCTGATACAGCATCAGCCGATGCGATTAATCATTTGGCCGTCAAACAGTTAGCTACTATCGCTAAAGAACAAAACGTCAAACTGATTCATATCTCTACGGATTATGTTTTTAACGGCCAGCAATACCGACCCTATATTGAAACAGATCCAGTCGATCCGCAGAGTGTTTATGGGGTTACTAAACTGGCAGCTGAACAAGCGATTATGCAAACGATGGAAAACAATGCATTAATTGTTCGAACCAGTTGGGTTTATTCGCCAACGGGTAGTAACTTTGTTAAGACGATGCTGAAACTGGGTGCAGAGCGTGATTCGCTAGCGGTTATTTATGATCAAATTGGTACCCCTACCTACGCGAATGATTTAGCCCAAGCGATTATGACAGTGGCGCAAAGTGAAGAATTTAATAAGGCCATTTTTACTACTGAAATCTATCATTACAGTAATGAAGGCGTATGCAGTTGGTATGACTTTGCTAAGGCGATTTTTGGTGAGAGTGGTTTAAGCTGCCAGGTCACACCAATCGAAACCAAAGACTACCCAACGGCAGCAAAACGCCCAGCATATAGTGTGCTAAATAAGAGCAAAATCAAGCAAACGTTTAATTTAACTATTCCTTATTGGAGAGAGTCTCTAAAAATGTGTTTAGCCGAATTGTAGGAAAAAATAGATGAAAACAATTTTAGTGACTGGCGGTGCAGGGTTTATTGGCTCAGCCGTTATTCGGCATCTGATTAACGATACCAATCATAAGGTGATTAATGTAGATAAGCTGACCTATGCAGGTAACTTAGAATCACTGGTGACGATTAGCGATAATGAGCGCTATATTTTTGAGCACGTTGATATCTGCGATGCAGAAGAAATAACGCGGGTTTTAAGGCAACAGCAGCCGGATATTATTATGCACCTGGCTGCCGAATCGCACGTTGACCGTTCGATAGATGGGCCTGCCGAGTTTATTCAAACGAATATCGTAGGTACTTATAATTTATTAGAGCAAGCGAGGCACTACTGGCAAGGCCTAGCAGTGGATAAAAAAGCCAACTTTCGCTTTCACCATATCTCAACGGATGAGGTTTACGGCGATTTAGAAGGCACTGACGATCTGTTTGTTGAAACGACGCCTTATGCCCCAAGTTCGCCCTATTCAGCTAGCAAAGCGAGCTCAGATCATTTGGTTAGAGCGTGGTTTAGAACTTTTGGCCTTCCAACACTGATTACAAATTGTTCAAATAATTATGGGCCTTACCACTTTCCAGAAAAGTTAATTCCCTTGGTTATTTTGAATGCCTTAGCGGGTAAACCGTTGCCGGTTTACGGTAAAGGCAACCAAATTAGAGACTGGTTATACGTAGATGATCACGCGAGGGCATTAGTGTTAGTGGCAACTAGAGGCCTTGTTAATGAAACGTATAATATCGGTGGTCATAACGAAAAGCAAAACATCGACGTGGTTAATAACATTTGCCAGCTCTTAGAAGAATTAGCCCCTCAAAAACCAGCCAGCGTAAGTGCTTATAAAGACTTAATTACTTACGTTACTGATCGAGCAGGACACGACGTTCGTTATGCTATTGATGCGACTAAAATACAAAAAGAACTGGGCTGGCAGCCGATAGAAACATTTGAGAGCGGTATTCGTAAAACGGTGAAATGGTACTTAAACAATCAATCGTGGTGTCAGCACGTGGTTGATGGCAGCTACCAAAACAGTCGGATAGAAAGTTAACTAAAGAGCTACAGATTTTTGAGTTATTTTTTTGATGTTAAACCATCGTCAAGTTGTGACAATTGTTGCTCTTTTAGGAATGATTTAAAATTCAGGTTGTTTAATAACAATTCAGATTGACTTGGCGTTAACTCATCTTTCCAACGTAAATCGAAATGCGAGGTGGTTTGTTCTTTTTTAACCCAATCATATTCGCTTTTTTGAGTGCCATGGTGGTCAAACTCCCAGTAACGCAATTGTGAGGCTTCATAACTTTCGCCTAACCAGCCCATTAGCGTTGACATGGTCTTATCAGGCTCTAGAGTCAGGTCATGATAGGTGATAATTTTACTGTCTAGGGAATGTCGCTTGGTGAAATTTGCTATCTCTTGGTTCTGTTTAAGCCACTTATATAAATAGATTGTATTTTGACTGGCAAAAAAGAGGCTAAATACTTTTTTTGGGAACGCTTTTAAGGTTAGTCTTCGTTGGTTTATTTTGCTCGTTATAGAGTTGTATTTATTTGTCCACCTTCTACGCAGTGCTCTTGGGTCACGTATTAGGTGAATGACTTTAATGTCATAATCATTTTTTTGATGTATGAATTTGTTTACCCAAGTTATTTTTTTGGATGTGTCGACAAGTAAGTTTACCTGTTCACCAGCGCGATTAAATAGCTCTGGGTAGAAAGAGTCGGCTGTTAGTTCATTAATGTCTTTAAATAAAACGCAATCATTTAATTCGCCACATGTGTAGCAATTAACATCCCCTTTTACTAGGTTTTTTGTTTCTCCTAAATGAACGGCTTTAGAATGGCTACCCAATAAGAGGGATAAGAAGTGCGAGCCTGAGTAATTGCTAGATAAAATAAAGACG
>JAGPVU010000085.1 GCA_018066825.1 Cycloclasticus sp. | reverse complement strand
GGTGATGGTAATGCGATGGCCTTGCGTGCAGGTTTACCCTTGCAAGATATGGAATTTGTACAATTTCACCCAACCGGCATCTACGGTTCAGGCTGTTTAATTACCGAAGGTGTGCGCGGCGAAGGTGGTTATCTTACGAATTCTAAAGGCGAACGCTTTATGGAGCGTTATGCACCAAATGCAAAAGATCTAGCCTCTCGCGACGTGGTAAGTCGCTCGATGACAATCGAAATTAACGAAGGCCGTGGGGTTGGTCCTGATGGTGACCATATCTACCTTCACCTTGAGCATTTAGGTCCTGAGGTGATCAATGAGCGTTTACCCGGTATTGCCGAAAGCGCAAAAATCTTCGCCGGGGTTGATGTCAGCAAAGAACCGATTCCTGTGTTACCAACGGTTCATTACAATATGGGCGGCATTCCAACCAACTATAAAGGCGAAGTGGTCACACTTAAAGACGGTGATCCAGATTCAATCGTCCCTGGTTTGATGGCCATCGGTGAAGCGGCTTGTGTGTCGGTACACGGTGCTAATAGATTGGGCTCAAACTCCTTGCTCGATTTAGTGGTGTTTGGCCGCTCAGCGGCGATCAGAGCCGCTGAAGTGGTTAAACCAGATACCGATCACCCAATGCTTGCCGCTGAGGCGTGTGATAAAGCACTTACGCGTTTAGATCATTTCCGTAATGCGAACGGCTCAAGAAAGACCGCAGATATCCGTTTGGATATGCAAAAAACCATGCAAATGCACGCAGCGGTATTTAGAACGGGTGAATCGATGCAAACAGGTGTTGATAAGTTAAAAGCAGTTCAGGAATCTTTCAAAGATGTGTCGGTGTCAGATCGCTCGATGATTTGGAATACGGACCTGATTGAAACCTTAGAATTGGATAACTTGTTATCACAAGCGGCTGTGACTATCAGCGGTGCCTTAAACAGAGAAGAAAGCCGTGGTGGACACGCGCGTGAGGATTTCCCTGATAGAGATGATGATAACTGGCATAAACATTCGATTATGTGGTTCGACGAAAACAATAATATTGATATTAAATACCGCCCCGTGCATATGTATACATTGTCGGATGATGTGGAAGTGGTGCCGCCTAAAAAGCGTGTCTATTAAGTTTAACGAGGATTAAGAAATGGCTGAATTTACACTTCCAAAAAACTCTGTCGTCCAAGAAGGGAAAACGTACCCAGCGCCGGAGGGTGCAACCAACGTACAAGAGGTTCATGTTTATCGTTGGGACCCCGATAGCGGTGAAAACCCGCGTTTAGACAAATACATCCTTGATTTAGATACCTGTGGTCCGATGGTGCTGGATGCTATTATCAAAATCAAAAATGAAATCGATCCTACCTTAACCTTTAGACGTTCTTGTCGTGAAGGGATTTGTGGCTCTTGCTCGATGAATATCAATGGCCGCAACACCCTCGCTTGCACCAAAGATATTTCCGACATTAAAGGGCCGATTAAGATTTATCCTTTACCACATATGCCGGTAGTTAAAGATATTGTGCCGGATTTAACGCACTTTTATGCGCAATATGCTTCTATTAAGCCTTGGATTCAATCGACGACACCACCGCCACCCGATAAAGAACGCCTTCAGTCAAAAGAAGAGCGCGCTAAATTAGATGGCTTATATGAATGTATCTTGTGCGCTTGTTGCTCAACCTCATGCCCCAGTTACTGGTGGAATGGTGACCGTTACCTAGGTCCTGCTATTTTATTACAGGCTTACCGTTGGTTAGCGGACTCGCGTGATGAAAATGCGGGCGAACGTTTAGATGAATTGGAAGATCCGTTTAAACTATACCGCTGTCATACCATCATGAACTGTACCGAAACCTGCCCTAAAGGCTTGAACCCTGCTAAAGCTATCGCGGAAATTAAAAAGCTGTTGGTTGAGCGTAAGATCGCCTAATGTCCGAAAAATCTAAGCTCCTTTGGCGTTGCCGTCGTGGCGTTAAGGAGCTTGACGTTTTATTTACCCGCTTTGTTGAGTCTTCATACGATGGTCTGACAGGTGAAGAAAAACAAGCGTTTAATCGCCTGCTTGAGATCGAAGACCCAGTGATATTAGGTTTTATGCTGTATGGCGACATACCCGATGACCCTGTGGTGGCCTGTATCGTTGAAAAAATCCATTCCGACATTTGAAATAAAGCTACAAAAATCAACTAGGCTAACGTTGTTGCTGATGCTTGTGTTTGGCTTTGCTTTTCTTTCATGTTGGATCAATGGCCTGACTATCGGCGTAAAAACGGCGTTGTCTTTAGCGCTTTTTATATACCTACTACGAATATTTAGTACGACCAAATGGCTATACAAAGGCTTTAGTCGTATACGCTGCAACGCTGATGGCTTTTGGCAATTAATCGATGATAAGGGCAGCTCAATATTGTGTTCACTAAGTTCTACAAGCGCTATCATAGGCCCCTTTCTCTTTCTGCATTTTGCGAGCAAGAAAAAACGCATAAACATCGTTTTATTGAGTGATTCGATGAGCTGCGAAGATAATCGGCGGTTGCGTATGACGCTGACGCTCTATGGCGAAAAATTAATGGCTGTTAAGGGGTAAGAATGGTGTCTTTTTTGAATCGTTCATCATCTAGAAGTGGGAAATCCAAGGTGTAATGTAGGCCGCGGCTCTCCTTTCTTAGCAGGGCACTGTCTACAATTAATTCGGCCGCCTGAACCAGATTGCGTAACTCTAAAAAATCATTGGTCACGTGGAAATTAACGTAATAATCCTCGATTTCTTTACTCAATAAGGTAATGCGGTTTTTCGCTCGTTGTAAACGCTTGGTCGAACGTACAATGCCAACATAATCCCACATAAACTGGCGTAGCTCTGCCCAGTTATGCGATACCACGATGGCTTCATCAGAATTAATAACTTTTGAATCATCCCAGGGCCTTATAGTGGAGGGTTTAGGATTTTGTTTAAGAAAATCTGTAATGGCTTCGCTGGCTTGTTGGGCAAACACTAGGCACTCTAAGATCGAGTTACTCGCCATTCGGTTAGCCCCGTGAAGACCAGTAAAGGCGGTTTCGCCAATTGCATACAGGCCGCCGATGTCGGTTAGTCCTTGCTTGTCTGTCATCACGCCGCCGCAGGTATAGTGTGCCGCTGGAACAACGGGTAGGGGGTCTTTGGTCATATCAAAGCCAAACGCGAGACATCTTTCATAAAGCATTGGGAAGTGCGATTTAGTGAATTTAGCCGTGCGGTGGCTAATGTCTAAAAAGACCGAAGAGACCCCGAGTCGTTTCATTTCATGATCAATGGCCCTAGCAACGATATCGCGGGGCGCTAACTCTGCGCGTTTATCAAAATTAGGCATAAACCGAGAGCCATCCGGTAACAACAATAAACCGCCTTCGCCACGAATTGCCTCGCTTAATAAAAAAGATTTTGCTTGTGGATGAAATAAACAAGTTGGATGAAATTGCATAAACTCCATATTCGCAACGCGGCAGCCTGCACGCCAAGCCATCGCGATGCCATCGCCTGTTGATACGTCTGGGTTGCTGGTGTACAAGTAGACTTTACTGGCGCCACCGGTCGCCAAGGCGACGCAGGGTGCGCGCATGCTGAATATGGTGTCTTTTTTAGTATCTAAGACGTAACAGCCTGAAATGCTTTTTTTAGTTGTATGTCTGTCAGTGTTGCACACCAAATCAATCACGTTATGGTGTTCAAAAAGTTTAATATTATCTCGGCCTACAACTTGGTCACATAAAGCCGTTTGTACCGCGCGGCCAGTTGAATCATCGGCGTGAACTACGCGTCGGTGTGAATGGCCGCCTTCACGCGTTAAATGCAATTTGTTATCAGAATGCTCACTGTCATCAAAAGAAAACTGCACCTTGTTTTCCATCAACCAGTCGATACTGGCCTTTCCTTTAGAGACTACCAATTCAACGATATCCTCATGGCATAAACCGGCGCCTGCTTTTATGGTATCTCGCTTGTGTGAATCAGTGCTGTCCAATTCATCAAGCACTGCAGAAATACCTCCCTGTGCGTAATAAGTGCTGCTTTCGTGCATGCTGAGTTTTGAAAGAATCGCAATTTTAAGGTGGGTGGGCATAGATAGAGCAAGCCCTAAGCCTGCGGCACCACTGCCTACGATGATGACATCAAAAGTAAAATTGGTATCTGACATGATATTAATTTGATTAGATCAACGACAAAAGGTCATAATGAAGAAAAGCATCGTTAAATTATACGGATTAAATAAAAAATTGTTTTTTTATCTTCAACAATTGAACTCATCAATAATATCATTGTCTCTACAGCAAGGCATTAAATTAACTGCTCCCAAGGTGGAATGTGCCTGTGTCTGATCAAGAAGATCAGAGGTTGATAATACGCGTGAAACAAGGCGATAAAAAGTCATTTGACCAGCTTGTTTTAAAGTATCAACAGCGTGTTATTCAATTGGTGGCTCGTTATGTTCGTGATTCGGGTGAGGCGCAAGATGTGGCACAAGAATCGTTTATTAAGGCGTATAAAGCCCTACCAAACTTTAGAGGTGATAGCGCTTTTTATACATGGCTGTATCGGATAGCGGTTAATACGGCGAAAAATTATTTGGTGGCAAGAGCGAGGCGCTCTTCAGACAATGAATTGGATGTTATGGATGCAGAGAATTATGAAGACTCTTTTCGACTCAGGGAAAACGATACGCCTGAACACTTATTGCTCAGTGAAGAAATTCGGATGACGATTCAACAAGCGATTAAAAATTTGCCTCAAGAACTTCGTGAAGCCATTAGCTACCGAGAGCTTGATGGTATGAGTTATGAGCAAATTGCAACAAGGATGAACTGCCCCGTCGGTACAGTTAGGTCAAGAATATTTAGAGCCAGAGAAGCCGTGGACACCATCATAGAGCCTTTGCTTAACTAACCTGATTAATGGAATAGTGTATGCATGACGATCATAAAGAACGCCTTTCCTCCTTATTAGATCTTGAGTTGCCTCAAGAAGACGCACTTGAGTTATTCAAGGAGTTTGAAGTTAACGAAAGTTTGAATAAGCAATTTGATCGTTATGCGCTCATTCGAGAGGCATTGAGCAAAGACATTGTTGTGGCGCCCGATACGTTCTTAAGAAATGTTCAACAGGAATTATCGGTTGAGCCAATACTATTTGCCAACAAAAAAAATAAATTTAACAATAAAACCTATATTGCCGTCGGCCTAGCAGCATCCTTTGTCATTTTTTCAGTGATGTTATCTAAGGTCGACTTATTGGGCGATACTGCCTATACAGCACCAACGACAGCATCAACTGGTACAGTTGGCAAGCACAATCAACAACTGGCCCTTGAGAAACTACAACAAGAAGAAGAGGTTATAGAAGAAGATAGGTCGCCAGCTGTTCGTTTTGTCACGTTCGAAAAGTAATGCTCATCGGTTAATTCATTCGGTTAAATAGCCATGGTTGTCGAATTTTTTGGGTTGGCTGTAGGTTGACGGTATGCGTGTTATTAGGCTGAAGAGCGG
>JAGPVU010000069.1 GCA_018066825.1 Cycloclasticus sp. | reverse complement strand
TGAAGCCGATGTGGCATTAACGGTGGTGCGCGATTTTACCGATGCCGTTAAGACCCGCGCCTTAGGTCAAGATGTCATGCAAAGTCTATCGCCAGGTCAGGCGATGCTTAAAATTGTCAACGAAGAGTTGGTTAAGTTGATGGGCCAAGCGAATGAATCGCTGGATCTGTCTGCGGCCCCGCCAGCCGTTATTTTAATGGCTGGCTTACAGGGCTCGGGTAAAACCACCACAGTGGCAAAACTAGCACGTTTGTTAATTGAACGCGAAAAAAAATCCGTTATGGTGGTCAGTGCTGACGTCTACCGCCCTGCGGCGATTGATCAGCTAGAAACACTAGCCGGTGAAGTGAATGCGGTATTTTTTCCAAGTGATATTAAGCAAAAACCCATTGATATTGTAAAGGCGGCGATGGCGCAAGCGCGCAAACAGTTTTGTGATGTCTTGATCGTGGATACGGCGGGTCGCTTGCATATTGATGATCAGATGATGGCTGAAATTAGCCAGCTACATTCGATAATTAATCCAGCTGAAACCTTGTTTGTGGTTGATAGTATGACCGGGCAAGATGCTGCAAATACGGCAAAAGTGTTTAACGATGCCTTGCCTTTAACGGGTGTAGTGCTGACCAAAACAGACGGCGACGCACGTGGTGGGGCAGCGTTATCAATTCGCCAAATTACGGGCAAGCCTATAAAATTTTTAGGTGTCGGAGAAAAGGTCAACGCATTAGAACCTTTCCACCCAGATCGAGTGGCTTCACGCTTACTTGGCATGGGCGATGCGCTGAGTTTGGTCGAAGAAATAGAACGCAATGTCGATAAAGAAAAGGCAGACAAACTTGCGAAAAAAATACAAAAAGGCAAGGGTTTTGATTTGTCTGATTACCGAGATCAGCTATCGCAAATGCTGCAAATGGGTGGTATGAACGCGATGATGGATAAAATCCCCGGTATGTCGAATGTGCCACAAGCTGTAAAAAGCCAAGTGAATGATAAGGATCTGAGCAGGCAAGTGGCGTTAATAAACTCAATGACTAAAAAAGAGCGTGTGTTTCCGGCTTTAATTAACGGCTCTAGACGAAAACGGATTGCCAACGGTGCCGGCTTACATGTGCAAGATGTTAATAAATTGATGAAACAGTTTAAACAAGCGCAAAAGATGATGAAAAAAATGTCTAAAGGCGGCATGGCTAAAATGATGCGCGGATTAAAAGGGCAGATGGGACAAGGCCAAGGTTTTCCTTTTTAACAATTAACCGAGGGTCACGGTTTGTTTTTTCATTAACAGCAAACAGGGATAGCAAAAATTTTAAAAAAATACCCGTATGTGACTAAAAAGACTTCACCCAGTTAAATAATTCGCGTAAAATTAACGAGTTAACCTATTTAAGTTTTACAAAACAGAATTCAAAGGAAAATAAATGGTAAAGATACGTCTTTCAAGAACCGGTGCAAAAAAACGCCCTTTCTATCACGTTGTAGTTGCAGATAGTCGCAGAAGTCGCGACGGTCGCTATATAGAACGCGTGGGTTATTACAACCCTAGAGCGATTGGCGGTGAGGTTCGTTTAACGCTAGATTCAGCACGTATAGATCACTGGGTTACTCAAGGTGCTCAAGCGACTGAACGCGTAAACAAGTTAATTAAAGAGGCTGTCGAAGCAGCCGCCTAACATGCCAGAGTTAGACCGTTATTCTGTTACAGACAACGGTGAAAAATGGTTGCAGTTAGGCAGTATTACAGGTGTTTTTGGGATAAAAGGTTGGTTGAAAGTCTATGCCAACACTGAAGACAAAGAAAATATATTGTCTTATCAACCCTGGTATATCGAACGTAATAAAGTGCGCCAGCCTGTTAAGTTAAAGGCTGGTAAGGCGCATGGAAAAACCATCATTGTCCAATTAGAGGGCGTTGATGACAGAAATGAGGCCGAAAATTGGATTGGGTGTGATATTTATATACCCTCTGATCAATTGAAAAAATTGGCTGATGATGAGTATTACTGGTCAGACTTGATGGGCTTAACAGTCATATCAAACGACGGTCAGGTGTATGGCGTTATCGAGCGAATGCTGGAAACCGGGGCCAACGATGTCATGGTTGTTCAAGGTGACAGAGAAAGGTTGATACCGTTTGCTATGGATCAGGTGATTAAATCAATCGATCTAAGTGAGAAAAAAATGGTCGTGGATTGGGACGCTGACTTTTAAGCCAGATGAGATTCGATGTTATAACATTGTTTCCCGAATTGGTTGAACAGACTGCCTCTATGGGTGTAGTCGGGCGAGCGATTGTAGATCAGCGGCTTGAGTTGAAGACTTGGAATCCTCGAGACTTTACCGAGGACCAGCATCGAACGGTTGATGATCGACCTTTTGGTGGTGGGCCAGGTATGGTAATGAAGGTTGAGCCGCTAAAAAAATCGATTGATGCGGCCCAACAAGCAAGTGACGCGCCTGCGAAGGTGATCTACCTGAGCCCCCAGGGGCGACGTTTAGATCAACAAGGCGTTAACTATTTGTCGCAAATGCCGCGGTTGATTTTATTGGCAGGGCGGTATGAAGGGGTTGATGAGCGATTGTTAACGTCTTACGTGGATGAAGAGTGGTCGATAGGTGACTTTGTATTAAGCGGAGGTGAGCTGCCCGCACTGGTGCTTATCGACGCCGTCTCAAGAATGCTTCCGGGCGTATTGGGACATGAGCTGTCTGCAATAGAGGATTCGTTTGTAGAGGGCTTATTGGATCACCCTCACTTTACGAGGCCAGAGACTGTTAACGGTCAGACGGTACCTGAGGTGTTGATGAGTGGTGATCACGCAAAAATTGCGGCTTGGCGTGAAAAACAAGCTTTGGGTAAAACTTGGCTTAAGCGGCCGGATTTACTTGAGATAAAAGAGTTAAGTGAGTACCAACGATTATTGCTCGATGAATATAAAGCTGAATGGGTTGATAGTAACGATTAAGCTGGATTTATATTGGTTGAGAAGATAAAACAATTGAATAAGTAAACAGTTGAAAACTGAGGAATAGAAAATGAGTAATATAATTGCACAATTAGAAGCTGAACAAATGACTGCAGACCTGCCATCATTTAGTGCAGGCGACACCGTTATTGTTAAAGTAAAAGTTAAAGAAGGTACCACCGAACGTCTACAGAATTTTGAAGGTGTTGTTATTGCTAAGCGTAACCGTGGGTTAAACTCCGCGTTTACCGTGCGTAAAATTTCTCATGGTGAAGGCGTTGAACGTGTATTTCAGTCATACAGTAAATTGATCGACAGCGTTGAAGTAAAAAGACGCGGTTCAGTACGTCGCGCTAAATTGTATTACTTACGTGAACTACGTGGCAAAGCAGCACGTATTAAAGAAAAACTGTAAGGCTTTTTTATAACAATCCAAAAAGGTCGGTTTAACCGACCTTTTTTTGTTTTGAAAAGTACTTAGCAATAAGCAGACGCTAATTGCTAAAATACTTAAATGGCAACACTCAAACAAAAGCAGTTAGATCAAGTTGGTTCGTTTCTTGACGCCTTATGGGTTGAATATGGTTTGAGTGAACATACCGTGGCAGCCTATCGCTCAGACCTTAATCAGTTTTCGATCTGGCTCAAAAAACAAGATAAAAACCTAAACGGGGTGCAATCATCCGACGTTTCGGCTTATTTGGCAGAACGCTTGTCACGGGGTATTTCAGCCCGTTCATCAGCCCGGTTTTTATCCAGTTTAAAACGCTTTTATGTTTATGGTGTGCGTGAAGGTCAATTGACTGAAGACCCAACCGCGATGATCGACGCACCGAAATTGGGTCGGCCGCTGCCAGTCACCTTATCGGAAAAAGACGTTGAAGATTTATTGCGAGCGCCCGATATTGGTATGGCGCTAGGTTTTCGCGATAGGGCGATGCTGGAATTGCTTTATGCGACGGGGCTTAGGGTGAGCGAATTGGTTGGCTTAACTTTGTCCCAGGTTAATTTTAGGCAGGGCTTAGTTAGAGTCACGGGTAAAGGCAATAAAGACCGTTTGGTGCCTGTCGGTGAAGAAGCGCTTATCTGGTTACAGGATTTTATCAGCGAAAAACGTTTACAGATTTTAAGCCAAAAAAAAACCGATTTTGTGTTTCCGACAACGCGCGGCACGGGTATGACAAGGCAG
Organism: Cycloclasticus sp.; assembly: GCA_018066825.1. Taxonomy (GTDB): domain Bacteria; phylum Pseudomonadota; class Gammaproteobacteria; order Methylococcales; family Cycloclasticaceae; genus Cycloclasticus. The sequence continues at coordinate 9,811 of JAGPVU010000069.1, read as the reverse complement.
GCTTTTTGGCATGTGATCAAACGGTATGCAGGTGTAGCGGGCATTCAACAAATTATCTCTCCGCACAGTTTGCGTCACGCCTTTGCAACCCATTTACTTAACCACGGGGCCGATTTAAGGGTGGTGCAGCTATTGTTAGGGCACAGCGATTTATCAACGACTCAAATTTATACACATATAGCGCGTGAGCGTCTAAAGGATATCCATTCAAAATTTCACCCTCGTGGCTAAATTTTTCACCCTCGTGTATGTTTTTCGTGTTTAAACGTGTCTAATAGTTCACTTAGTCAAAATTTAATTAATTATACAGGTGAGGGTGGTGTGATGAAAAAGTTGTTAATGGCTGTTTTATTTGGTTTATTGTGCAGTGAAATGGTATCGGCCGATGCATCAAAGATTGCTGACAGCCTGTCTAAGGTTATTCCTACCGTTAGCGCAGCTAATGTAACTGAAACAGCGATAAAGGGTTTGTATCAAGTAGATGTCGGTGGACGCATCATTTATGCGTCGGAAGATGGTCGTTACATTATCCAAGGTGAGATGGTCGACTTGCAAAGCCGTACGAATGTTACTGAGCAAGCGCTTAAAAAAGTACGTTTAGCGGCACTTGAAAAAGTTGATAGCAAGACGATGATTATTTTTCCAGCCCAAAACCCACAACATACGCTAACCATTTTTTCAGATATTGATTGCGGCTATTGTCGAAAATTACACGCGGACTTAAAAAGCTATAACGACGCAGGTATCAGCGTGCGTTACTTATTGTTTCCTAGGTCAGGACCCAATACCGAGTCATACCATAAAGCGGTTTCTGTGTGGTGCGCGTCGGATCGTAATCAGGCGCTCACCGATGCTAAGCTGAATGATAAAGTGGTGAGTAAAACCTGTGATAGCCCGATAGATGAAAACATTCAATTAGCACAAGCTTTTGCCGTTAATGGTACGCCAACCATGATTGCTGATGATGGCACCTTGGTGCCTGGTTTTGTACCTGCCAACGAGTTGCTTAAACACTTAGGTTGGTAAAAAAACCTTAGTCAAGCAAGCTTTTTAAGGTATACCAAGCTTCTAAGGCGGCTTTTGGCGTCATCTCGTCAGGTGTTGATTGTTGAATAAAAGCAAGGGCTTCGCTGTTGGTCGTTTGCTCAAATAGGTCAATTTGATCACTTTGTGTATTAATAGTTGTTTTCTGTTGCGACTCAAGGCTAACGAGTTTTTTTCGCGCGGTGGCAATAACGCTTTTGGGGACGCCAGCGAGTGCGGCAACTTGTAGGCCATAGCTTTGACTGACCGCACCGTCTTTTACCGCGTGTAAAAAGACAATATCGTCACCGTGTTCAATAGCATCCAAATGAATATTTGAGACCGATGGAGCGCTTTCTGCCAGTGCTGTCATTTCAAAATAGTGTGTCGCGAATAAGGTGAAGGGCCGACTTTTCGTTGATAAATAATGCGCGCACGCCCAAGCCAACGATAAACCATCGAAGGTACTGGTTCCGCGACCCACTTCATCCATTAACACCAAGCTAGTATCGCTAGCATTATGCAAAATATTAGCGGTTTCTGACATTTCAACCATAAACGTAGAGCGGCCGCTTGCTAGGTCGTCCGAGGCACCAATGCGGGTAAAAATTTGGTCTACAGGGCCTAAAATAGCTTGACTGGCGGGAACGTAACAACCGCAATAAGCCATTAAGGAGATCAGCGCAATTTGTCGCATATATGTCGATTTACCGCCCATGTTAGGCCCAGTGATGATGAGCATGCGTCGTTCAGCACTTAGGTCAATACCATTGGCCACAAACGGCACGTCAGAAACATTCTCAACGATGGGGTGGCGTCCTTGTTCGATCTTAAAGCCTGGGGTGTTAGTCAATTGGGGGCGGCTATAGTTTAAGGTTAATGCTCTTTCGGAAAAATTGCTTAAGACATCAACTTCCGCCAATGCTTCGGCGCAGGACTGTAGTTCGTTCAAGCGCGTTGAAAATCCTTGAAGTAGTTCGTGGTACAGCTTTTTTTCGTAGGAAAGCGCCTGTTCTTTAGCACTAAGAACCTTATCCTCAAACGCCTTTAATTCAGGCGTAATGTAACGCTCAACGTTTTTTAACGTTTGTTTACGAATAAAGTGTTCTGGCACCCGGTCAGCTTGAGCGCGCGGTACTTCAATGTAATACCCATGCACGCGATTATAGTTAACCTTTAGGTTGGTTAATTGGCTTTTTGAACGCTCGTTTTCCTCTAAGTCGAGTAAAAATTGATCTGCATTGGCGCTGGTATTTCTAAAGTCATCGAGTATTTGATCATAGCCATTGGCGATAACACCGCCATCGCGGATTAATACAGGTGGGTTTTCAACAATGGCCTTATCTAACAGCTGGTATAAATCTTGGTGTTCGCCCATTTGCTGGCGTAGCGTCTGTAGTCTGGGTGCGTCGAGTTTTGCTAATTGGTTTTTAATATCAGGTAGCACAGATAGGGTTTGTCGTAACACCACAAGGTCACGTGGCCTGGCCGTCAATAGCGCAATACGGCTGCTAATACGTTCGATATCGCCGGTTAATTTTAGGTTGGCTTGTATCGACTCTAGCTGGTCAGGTTGTTGTAACTGTTCAATGGCCAAATAGCGATGTTCAATGGTTGATTGCTGCCTTAAAGGTAAGTGAATCCAACGGCGCAACAACCGGGACCCCATCGCGCTTTTGCAGCGATTGAGTAAGCCAAACAGGGTAAACGTTAAATTGCCGGATGGGTGGTAGTCCAGTTCAAGGTGTTGGCGAGTTGCGGCATCCATTTTAATGTAGTCGCTTTCTTGAATGAGCCGCATTGATTGTAAATGCGGTAAAGTCGATTGCTGAGTACCTTTAAGGTAGTGCAGTAAGGCGCCAGCTGCGGAAATGGCCAAAGGTGCCAAATCGCAACCGAACCCGCTGAGGTCTTTTGTGCCAAATTGTTTGCATAATAGGCGCTTGGCCGTTTGTTGATCAAAGTGCCAGTCGGCTAGGCTACTCAGGCCGGGTCGGTTTTTAAACAAGGGGTTTAATCGGCTGTCTTCGCTGATGAGTAATTCAGCGGGATTAATCCGCGCAATTTCAGTTTTTAGCGATTCTTCGCTGGCTAATTGTTGTAAAAAAAAGCGTCCACTGGCCAGATCAATTGTAGCGAGGCCAAACGTGGTTTTTTTCACCATCACCGCACACAATAAACTATCTTTGACAGCATCGAGTAGCGATTCTTCGGTTAAGGTGCCAGGCGTAATAACTCTAACAACTTTCCGTTCAACGGGGCCTTTGGATAAGGCAGGGTCACCGATTTGCTCGCACATGGCGACAGATTCGCCGGCTTTTAACAGTTTAGCTAAGTAGCCATCCGCGGCGTGGTGAGGTATGCCAGCCATCGGGGTGCGTTTACCGGCGGACTCTCCGCGACTGGTCAAGGTAATACCCAGTAGCGCTGACGCTTTTACGGCATCATCATGAAAAAGCTCGTAAAAATCACCCATGCGGTAAAATAAAAGCGTGTTGGGGTAATCGGCTTTAATGCGCAAAAATTGCTGCATCATTGGCGTTTCTTTGCTATTTATTGTTACATTAGGCGGCATATGAGTAGTTTAACAAGCTTGCAGATTGGCAGCGTATTTTATTGGACTATTGGCAGCTATTAAAAGGTTAAAAATCGTGAATAATAAAATAAATGAACATTGTGAACAGCTAGCTGGCTTACTATTAAAGCAAAATAAAACACTGGCTTTAGCAGAGTCCTGTAGTGGTGGTTGGCTATCAAAAGTGCTGACAGATCAGGCAGGCAGTAGCGAGTGGTTTCTGGGTGGTGTGATTTGTTACAGTAATAAGGCCAAGCGGGATTTGCTTAACGTGGATACTACACAGCTCGAACAATTTGGGGCGGTTAGCCCACAAGTTGCCGAGCAGTTGGCAAACGGAGCGCAAAGCGTATTTAATGCAAGTTTGGCGCTGTCTATTACCGGTATAGCTGGCCCAGCAGGTGGCTCATCAGATAAGCCGATAGGCTTGGTATGGTTTGCGGTTAAGCATTTAACATCAGAGTCACGCAGCTTTAAAAAGTTTTTTAAAGGCGACCGTGAGAAAATCCGCCAACAGACCGTAGAGACCGCCTTGCAGTTGATGATAGATAGTCTCTCGTAATGAGCATCTTAAGGTAGAAAACCCTTATACTGAACACCTAGTTTGTGTGATAATTTACGATTAATTAAGATAACCGCTTTTGCATGAAGCAGGGGCTTTATAAAGGGGATAGCAAATGGATGAGAACAAGAAAAAAGCACTGAGTGCCGCGTTATTACAAATTGAAAAACAGTTTGGTAAGGGCTCCGTTATGCGAATGGGTGACGGCACTGCGATTCCCGATATTGAAACCTATTCAACCGGTTCGATCGCCTTGGACGTTGCCCTAGGTGTAGGTGGTTTGCCGCGCGGCCGTGTGGTGGAAATTTATGGTCCAGAATCATCCGGTAAAACGACCTTAACCCTTGAAACTATTGCGCAGTGTCAAAAAGCGGGTGGCACAGCAGCCTTTGTTGATGCTGAGCACGCACTGGACCCTGTGTATGCGGATAAAATTGGCGTTAATATGGATGAATTGTTGGTGTCGCAACCAGATACTGGTGAGCAGGCCTTAGAAATTGTTGACATGTTGGTGCGCTCAGGTGCTGTCGATATGGTGGTTGTTGACTCTGTTGCGGCGTTAACACCAAAAGCAGAGATCGAAGGCGATATGGGTGATCACCACGTGGGCTTGCAGGCGCGTTTAATGTCACAAGCGTTACGTAAATTAACCGGTAACATTAAACGTTCAAACACCTTGGTGGTGTTCATCAACCAAATTCGGATGAAAATCGGTGTGATGTTTGGTAACCCAGAAACGACGACAGGTGGTAATGCACTCAAGTTTTACTCTTCGGTTCGACTAGACATTCGTCGCATCGGAGCGATTAAAAAGGGTGATGAAATTTTAGGTAACGAAACCCGCGTCAAGGTTGTAAAAAACAAAGTAGCTCCCCCCTTTAAAAAGGCAGAATTTGAAATCCTTTACGGTGAAGGTGTTTCAAGAGAAGGCGAATTAATCGATTTAGGTGTCAGCCTGGACTTAGTCGAAAAAGCAGGCTCTTGGTACAGTTATGAAGGGATTAAAATTGGCCAAGGTAAAGATAACGCCAAAGTCTTTTTCAAGGAAAATAAAGATAAGGCGTCTGAGTTAGAAGCCAATATTCGCTTAGCACTGCTACCAGAAAAAAAACCGTTTGAACCGTCAACTCGGCCACAAAGCGATTTGAGCGAAAAAGGCGCTGAGGCCTGAACGACAAGGAGAAAAAACGAGCAGCAAAGCTAAGGGAAAATTGTTTAGCTTTGCTGACGAGGCGCGAACATAGCCAGCGAGAGCTTAAACAAAAGCTGGTAAAAAAAGGCTTTGAAAAAGACGAAATTGATGATGTATTGGCCGAGTTTGCCAGTAATGGTTGGCAAAGCAATCAACGCTTTGCAGAAAGTTATGCGCGATCTCAAATACAAAAAGGTTACGGACCAAGCCGCATACAGTATGAATTAAAAGAGCGTGGCATCGACGCCAGCATCAACGACGTGTTTGAGCAACAGCCCGATTGGTTTGACGTGCTAATGGGCTTGCACGTTAAGAAATATGGCTCATGTGCGCCAACAGATATGAAAGAGCGAGCCAAACGGACGCGGTTTTTGCAACACAAGGGATTTACACTCGACATGATTAGAAAACTATTCAATCAATTGCCTTAACGCAGGTTTTTAACGAAATGAAAAATTTAAGTAGTGCTGATATTCGCTCAGCTTTTTTAAACTATTTTGAAAAGCAAGGGCATCATATTGTCCCTTCGAGTTCGTTAGTACCCGCTAATGATCCAACCTTGCTGTTTACTAATGCCGGTATGGTGCAGTTTAAAGAGGCGTTTCTGGGGCAAGAAACGCGGGCTTATACCAAGGCAACGTCTTCGCAGCGCTGTGTTAGAGCGGGTGGTAAGCACAATGACCTTGAAAATGTGGGTTACACCGCGCGTCATCACACCTTTTTTGAAATGTTAGGTAACTTTAGCTTTGGCGATTACTTTAAACGCGAAGCGATTCAATACGCCTGGGGATTTTTAGTCAATGAATTAGAAATTCCGGCTGAAAAACTATGGGTTACGGTGTTTGATGAAGACCCTGAAGCGGCAGACATTTGGTTGAATGAGATTGGCGTAAGTCCAGATCGTTTATCGCGAATTGGTGCCAAAGATAATTTTTGGTCAATGGGTGACACAGGTCCTTGTGGCCCTTGTTCAGAAATTTTTTATGACCACGGCGAAGACGTGGCGGGTGGGCCTCCGGGAACACCTGAAGAAGACGGTGATCGCTACGTTGAAATTTGGAACCTAGTGTTTATGCAGTACAACCGCAACGCGAAAGGTGAGTTGACAGACTTACCTAAACCATCGGTTGATACAGGTATGGGGCTGGAAAGAGTCGCTGCGGTGTTACAAGGGGTGCATAACAACTACGATATAGATATGTTCCAAGCGCTGATTAAAGCGGCGTCTAAATTAACAAACACCGACAATTTAAGTCACACCTCTTTACGTGTATTAGTCGACCATATCCGTTCCTGCGCTTTTTTAATAATTGATGATGTGTTGCCATCTAACGAAGGGCGAGGCTATGTACTTAGACGCATCATTAGGCGCGCGATTCGTCATGGTTATAAGTTGGACACTAAACACGCTTTTTTTCACAAGTTGGTAACGCCTTTGGTCGAAGAAATGGCAGAGGCCTACCCCGAGCTAGCGGAAAAAGCCGATAGAATCAGCAATATTTTACTGAAGGAAGAGCAGCGCTTTGCTGAAACCCTTGAGCAAGGCATGAAGTTACTACAGGATAATACTAAAAACTTAAGCAATAAAACCATCGACGGTGAAACTGCGTTTAAACTTTACGACACGTTTGGTTTTCCGATTGATTTAACCGCAGATTATGCCCGAGAAAACGATCTAACGGTAGATATGGCCGGTTTTGATCGCGCCATGCAAGCTCAGCGTGAGCGGGCTAGATCGGCCAGTTCGTTTTCAGCCAATACAGATGCATTGCCTAATTTAAACTGGGTCAGTGAGTTTGTAGGGTACCAATCGTTACAATCTGAGGCGTCATTAAAAGGCATATTTAAGCAGGCCGAGGCGGTAACAACGTTGCTAGAAGGGGAGTCGGCTTATTTAGTACTGGACCGAACACCTTTTTACGCTGAGTCCGGCGGTCAGGTTGGCGACCTAGGTGTTATTACAACATCAACAGCGGTGTTTGAGGTGTCAGACGTACAAAAACAAGGCGATACCTACTTTCATATTGGCCGTTTAATTAAAGGTCAATTAACGGCGGATGAATCAGTGACTGCCTCAGTGAATGCAAATAAACGTGTCGCCACGGCAGCCAATCATTCTGCTACCCATTTATTACATGCCGCGTTACGGAAGGTGTTGGGTGAGCACGTCACTCAAAAAGGTTCCTTAGTTGGGGCCAATCGTTTACGTTTTGACTTTAGCCATTTCGAGCCCATTAGCAATAAACAATTACGTCAGATTGAACGTGCAGTCAATGAGCAAGTTCGTTTGAATGCTGAGGTTGAAACGCAAATAACCGATCAAGAAACGGCGATAGCTAATGGTGCGATGGCGCTGTTTGGTGAAAAGTATGGTGATAAAGTTCGGGTATTAAAGATGGGCGATTTTTCGACTGAATTGTGTGGTGGTACGCACGTTAATCGTCTAGGTGATGTTGGCTTTATTAAAATAACATCAGAGTCAGGTGTTGCATCCGGTGTACGACGTATTGAAGCCATTGCAGGCGAGGGTGCACTTAATTGGGTTGAAGAAAGCGATAAATTATTACAAAAAATTGGCGGTTTAGTGAAAGCAAATCGTGATATGACGCTAGAAAAAGTCGGTCAACTGCAAGAAAAAAACAAAACATTAGAAAAAGAATTGGAGCTGTTAAAAACCCAATTAGCGAAAAGCGCCAGTGGAGATTTAGCGAGTCAAGCTGTCGATGTGGATGGCATTAAGGTGTTGGCCGCTAAGGTTGAAGGCGCCGATGTAAAAACTTTGCGTGATCTAGTTGATCAGTTAAAAAATAAATTAAACCAAGCGGCGATTGTCCTAGCGACCGTGGATAATGACAAAATAACCCTGATTGCAGGGGTTTCAAAAGATCAAACCAAACGAATAAAGGCCGGGGATTTAGTCAATTCAGTCGCCTTACAGGTGGGTGGTAAAGGCGGAGGGCGACCCGATATGGCGCAAGCGGGTGGCGATAACCCAGCGGCATTAGACGGGGCATTACAATCGGTACCTGATTGGGTTAAACAACATTTGAAAGGGTAGAAAAATAACAATATGAGTTTACACGTCCATAAATACGGCGGCACATCTGTTGGAACAACAGAAAAAATACAAAACGTCGCAAAAAAACTAGTTGCTTGTAAAAAAGCAAACGGCGATCAATTGGTCGTTGTTGTTTCCGCAATGAGTGGCGAAACCAATCGCATGACTGAGCTGGCAAAACAAATGCAAGCTACGCCGTCTGCCAAGCAAATGGATGTTCTATTATCGACCGGTGAACAGGTGACCATTGCTTTGTTATGCATGGCGCTAGAAGAGCTTGGACAAGACGCGGTGTCGTACACTGGCGGGCAAGTAAAAATTATTACCGATGAAGCACACGGTAAGGCCCGAATTGAGGAAATTATCACCGATAATATTCAAGCCGACCTAGCAGCAGGTCGTATTGTGGTGGTTGCGGGTTTCCAAGGGGTGACCAAAAACGGCGCGATAACCACGTTGGGGCGCGGTGGCTCGGATACCACTGCAGTGGCACTGGCTGCGGCGTTAAAGGCGGATGAATGCCGTATTTATACAGATGTAGATGGTGTCTACACAACCGACCCAAGAGTTGAACCAAAGGCAAGAAGGCTTAACAAAATAACCTTCGAAGAAATGTTAGAAATGGCCAGTTTAGGCTCAAAGATTTTGCAAATTCGCTCGGTAGAATTTGCCGGTAAATACAATGTTCCCTTGCGTGTACTGTCCACCTTTGATGAAGGTGAAGGCACGTTAATTACTTATGAGGACGACGACATGGAAAAAGCATTAATTTCAGGCATTGCGTTTAATCGTGATGAGGCAAAAGTAACCTTAGAAGGCGTGCCCGATATGCCCGGTGTTGCTGCGGCAATATTAAAGCCGATATCCGATGCGAATATCGAAATTGATATGATTGTGCAAAACATAGCTGAAGATAAAACCACAGACTTTACCTTTACAGTGCACCGGAATGACTACCCCAAAACCATGCAAATATTGCAAAATATTTGCCAAGACTTGGGTGCAAAAAAAGTAACGGGCGATGACAAGATTGTAAAAGTATCGATTGTGGGTGTTGGCATGCGTTCACACGCGGGGATTGCCAGTCAAATGTTTAGCGCCTTAGCAGACGAGGGGATTAATATTCGAATGATCTCGACCTCTGAAATTAAAATATCTGTGGTTGTCGATGAAAAGTATTTAGAACTTGCTGTACGAACGCTTCATGAGTCTTTTGGTTTATCGGCAGAATAATCTGCATTTAAGAGGTGCCGGCGAGTAATTCGCTATGATACAATGCGCGGCTATAAAAATAACAATAATGAATCGAGTAGGGCTGGCAACGCTTTAAGGTATTAAAGCAAAAACGGAGATATTATGTTAATTTTGACACGTAAAGTTGGTGAATCCCTAGTAATTGGT
>JAGPVU010000025.1 GCA_018066825.1 Cycloclasticus sp. | reverse complement strand
AAGAAGCTTAATAGATATGAACAATATAACCTTAAAATCAAAGTTCTTAATCGCTATTGCAGCGGGCTTTATCTCGCTCCTCGTTGTTATCTTTGGTATCCGCATGATGGGCAAGGTCACCGATTTTGCTTACTACGAACGCACCCATATTATCTCGGTAAACAATGTTGACCATGAATTAGCCCGACAACAAAGCGACAGAAGCATCTTATTAACAAACGCAAAAAAAGCCCACGCTCAACCCGCTAATGTTTCCAATGCTATTTTTGGCATTGAAAAACTACTTTTTAGGCTGCTGGGCCAAGGCTATTTACTAGACCTTGCTGCCAAAGATGAATATGATTTAGCTGCCGTTATAGACTATTTAAACCAATCCAATTCCGAGTATTTAACACCTCAGGAAGTCACGGAAATGGATGCACTTATGTACCTACCTAGGACAAATACCGAACTATTTGGGGCGGGTTTACGTGATGCAGCGAGCTTTGTTAAGGCACTGGTTAATCTGTTAGTCATTATTAGCCTCGGTAGCCTAATCGCTGTTATCTATAATACGATGCGAACGACCTTGCCACCCCTGCAAGAGACCGTGTCACTTATGGCAAGAATTGCTAAAGGCGACCTGACAGCTACTGTCGAGAATATAGGTAGCGGTGAAATTGGTCAGATGCAAACCTCTACCGCAGAAATGATAAAAGGCTTACGTCAAATGATCGAAGGCATTATTCAGGTTAAGTCGAACTTAACTAATGCAACTAATGATGCGTCAACCGTAAGCCTACAAATGGCTGAAGGCATTAACTCTCAAAAATTAGAAACAGAAAATTTGATCGCTTCTATTGTCGAAATGACCAGTGCTACTGAAGCAGTCGTTGAAACATCATCGAATGCAGAAATATCTGCCAACCAAGGTAATCAATCCGCAACCCAAGGTAAAGAAGTCGTGATTGATGCGGTTAACTCTATTAACGCGTTAGCCGATGAGGTGGAGTCATCGGTTAAAGCGCTCAATTTAATTGAACGCGATAGTGAAGATATTGATTCGGTTGTCAAAATGATCCAAGGCATTACTGAGCAAACAAATCTGCTAGCACTCAATGCCGCCATTGAGGCTGCCCGTGCCGGTGAGCATGGCCGTGGCTTTGCTGTGGTCGCCGACGAAGTGAGAACCCTAGCTCAACGCACCCAGGCTTCAACACAAGAAATACACGACATGATTGCTAAACTTAGGAGCAGTACCCGTTCGGCAGTTGAGGTCATGGATCGCAGTCATGAGCGAGCGAACTTGAGCGTAGAAAAAGCCACTCAAGTCAGTCACGTGATCGAAGAAATTGTTAGTTCTATGTCAGAAATAATGGCACTCAATAAGAACATCGCACAAACAGCCAAAGATCAGGGTGCCGTTACCAATAAAATTAATAACAATACTAAAATAATTAGCGGCGTTGCCGATCAGACGGCAGCTGGCGGGGCCAAAGTAGCACAATCAAATGAAGTGATGGTTGATTTATCAAAACAATTAGCCGAGATGGTTAAGCAGTTTAAGTTGCATTAATTAACCCTTCTGTTTTTAACAGTGCATCTTCTGATGAGCTATACGGTTTTTTTTAAATCCTTGGCTATACTAAAAATAAACGTGGCATTCACCTTTAGTCAACTTAACAACGCTGAGTCGCATGAATAATATAACCCTTAAGTCAAAATTTTTAATCGCTATCGCAGCGGGCTTTATTTCGCTCCTCGTTGTTATCTTTGGTATCCGCATGATGGGCAAAGTAACCGATTTTGCTTATTACGAGCGGATACATATTGTGGCGGTCAATAGCTTTGATCATGAACTGCAAAAACAAGCCGTTAAAAGGTTTGTTTTATTAGACAATTTAATCATGGCCCACGACCAAGCCATCAAGCCAGGTATAGAGCTTTTTGGCGTTGAACAGCTCCTTTTCAGGTTATTGGGCCAGGGTTACTTACTCGACCTTGCAAGTGTCGCCGCTAAAGATCATGCCGGCATTATCCAGTACCTAAAAAAATCTAAACCGGAACACTTAACGTCTGAAGAAATTAGTCATGTAGACAAACTTATGGAGTTTCCCAGAACTAATTCCGCATCCTTTGGTGCAGGTTTACGTGACGCGGCTGGGTTTGTTAAACTGCTTGTTAATTTATTAGTGCTTGTCAGCCTTGGTAGTTTAATCGCTGTTATTTTTAATACGATGCGAACGACCCTGCCACCCTTGCAAGAGACCGTGTCACTCATGGCAAGAATTGCTAAAGGCGACCTGACGGCTACTGTTGAGAATATAGGTGGCGGTGAAATTGGTCAATTACAAACCTCTACCGCCGAAATGATCAAAAGTCTTCGCCAAATGATCGAAGGCATTATTCACGTCGAATCAAACTTAACCACTGCTACGACTGATGCCGCTGTCGTTACTATGCAAATGGCCAATGGCATTGACTCTCAAAAGGCCGAGACAGCCAATCTTATTGCCTCAATCAATGAAATGAGCGGTGCCACTGATGCCGTTGCTGCAGCCTCATCCAATGCTGAAGCCTCAGCCGATGCCGGTAACCAATCCGCAACCCAAGGTAAAGAGGTGGTGATTGATGCGGTTAACTCTATTAATGAGTTGGCCGATGAGGTGGAATCATCAGTTAAAGCGCTCAATTTAATTGAACGCGATAGTGAAGATATTGATTCGGTTGTCAAAATGATCCAAGGCATTACTGAGCAAACAAATCTGCTAGCACTCAATGCCGCGATTGAGGCTGCCCGTGCCGGTGAGCATGGCCGTGGTTTTGCCGTGGTTGCCGACGAGGTGAGAACCCTAGCCCAACGGACTCAAACCTCAACACAAGAAATACAAGAGATGATCGGTAAGCTTCGCACCAGCACACGCTCTGCTGTAGAAGTGATGGATCGTAGTCACGGCCGAGCCAAAGCCAGCGTTGAAAAAGCTAATCAAGTTAGCGAAGTGATCGAAAAAATCGTAGTTTCGGTGGCCAGTATGATGGCGCTCAACAAAAAAATTGCCAGCACCGCCAGTGAGCAAGGCCTGGTTACGAAAAAAATTAACGCCAACACTAAGATTATTAGCGACATAGCCGACCAAACCGCTGATGGTGGCCATAAAGTTGAGCAGTCCAACGAGGCCTTAGTCGAGTTATCAAAAAGACTGGCCGAGATGGTGAAGCAATTTAAACTCGTGTAATCAGCGCTTTCAGTTAGCAAGCTCAATCATTGCACGCTGTATTTTAATCCGCTTCCGTCTTAGCGTTTTTCAACAGCACTACCAAGCTTGTGCCTGAAAATGCCGCAATAAACCAAACCCAACCGTGCAGGCTACCTGACACCACACCACCAAAAAAAGCCCCTACATTACAGCCAAATCCAATCGTCGCGCCATAACCCAGCATCAAGCCACCTATGACAGTCGATGCCATTTCTGAAACTGAAATACGCCATCTTAAGTTAAACCTTGTTGTCATCAATGCCACTGCTAAGGCGCCCAGCACGATACCCATATTCATGATGCTACTTGTATCATCCAGTAACCCGCCCGACAACGCCCGTTCCGCGGCGGCTTGAGTCCAGTAGTCCCAGAAATCCAGGTCTAAATCAAAACCCAGCCAAGCACTGCCTTTAGCGCCCCATAATGGAAATGCATTGGCCACCGACCAAGGCCTGCCTGCTACACCTAAAGTAATGACGTTAAGTACCGCTAATGCTAATGCACCGTACAACAATGACCTCCCCAAGCCGTTGCTTTGCTGACTCCACAAGGGTTCAACACGTCCATAACGTCTTTTCTCGACCTGCTTGAAAAACAAATAAAACCCCGTTGCGATGGCGGTATTAATCAATATTGCCCCCCACACGCCAACCCGACTGGTCCAATCGATCGGCATAAAGTTTAACTGATTCATCCACCAACCATAATGCGCCGTTGCTAATAAAGCCCCTGCGGCAAACGTAACTAACGCCAATAACATTTTGATTTGTCCGCCACCGCTATTATACAAAACACCCGAGGCACAACTGCCAACCAGCTGCATGCCCACACCAAAAATAAATGCGCCGACAACGAGTGAAGCACCCAGAGGGCGAATGTAAGCAGAGACGCTCGTTCCCCATAAGCTACCGTCGGCCAATACAGGCAGTATTATGGCTGATCCCACTACCAGCATCACCATTTGAGCACGTAACCACAGGCTTCTACGTTCAGATACCATGCGCCGCCAGCCATTTGAAAAACTGAACGTTGTGTACAATAAAACCGCACCTAAGGCATAACCCAACAGCAGTAACAACGCTTGCCTTTGGCCCGCAGTTTCTGACACAAACCAAGCCCCTAAGCCCATCAATAGTAGTAGACTCAAAAGTTTGGAAACAGCAATTGGTTGTGCCGTTAAAACCGTGCGCGATTGTGCGGCTATATTTGCCTCTACGCTCATTAAACTCTCCGCTGAAGGGGTAGGTGAAAATGACAAACCCCTCTGAAAAAGGGGCTTAATGCTTCATTATATAAAAAAATGCCTTATAAAATAAATTCTTTTAACCTTATTGTTTATTCCTTTAAGGCATATAGCACACTTGGCTATTTAAAAAATCAACAAAAATACATAGGGTGCTTGTGGTGCCGCTGTTTATCACGGCCATTGGGGCGGGTAGAAAGGGGCCGTTAAGTTAGCGCTTATTTTCTTGTTGTTTTTCCTTTTCAGTTTCCTCATCTTCTCGGCGAACCGCCGATAAGGCTGACGCCACAATACCCGTAGGCACTGCGATAAAGACCAAGCCTAGCATAAGAATAACAAAGGTAAAAATCCTTCCAGCTATTGTAATCGGGTACATATCGCCGTAACCCACCGTCGTTAACGTGACTACTGCCCACCACAATGCATCGAAAATAGACGCATAAACAGCCGGCTGCACTTCGTGTTCAAAGTAATAAATACCAAACGCTGAAAAGTATAACAACACCAAAATCGCTGTGATAAAAATGATGAGCTCTTCTTTTGCTTTAGAGATGGCCTTGTTAAATCGGGTGAGCGCCTTATTGTAATGAACCAGTTGTAACAATCGAACGATACGCAGTAAACGCAGTAAACGAAGCGCCCTCAAATCAACTACCAAGGCTAGATAAAAAGGCAAAATAGCGAGCAGGTCAATCAGCCCATAGAAACTAAATATAAAGCGCAACTTACGCTTAGCTGCGTATAGCCGGTAGAGGTATTCCAGACTAAACAGCGCCACAACAACACGTTCTGACCACTGCAAAAAATAAACCGTACCCTCACTGAGGTTCGGCAATGTTTCAAAAGAAAAACAGATCACCGAATATAGAATCAATAAGGCGATCACCCACGTTGCCAAGGGGGAGTCCAGCTTATCTAACGTGTCGTTATTAACCATTTATGCCCCAACACCCTTCTGTTACACCGCCATTAAGAAGGCAACTGCCCTGTCTCTAACCATAAAGCGCACGACTCGCCTAACTCTTTTTTAGCCCTGTCTTCATACTTTAAAACAGCATCGGCGTTAAGCGTTGTGCGCCAACGGCCGTTAGTTCCTTTGTGGATAAATGTTTGCGCACCACCTTCCCAAAAAGCCCCACCAAGCGGTACACTTTTTGTTGCATGGGTCTTCATATAGTCAAAACTACAATGACGAAGGATGTCGGTCCATTTAGCCTCATCAATGGGGATCTCAAGAAACATTGCAATGCGACGAATTTCTTCAGCCATATTGTTTTTCAAATTTGCGAAATGCACAAAATGTACATTAGGTAAGTGTCTAATTGCCCACCAAGACCTAATATTTTCCCAGAACGGCCACCACGGATGCCCATTATGATCGAGCCAGTCATGATAGTATTGGACTATTGAGGCTGGGGGCTTTTCGATCGCGGGGCCAACTCTTCCCGGGGTATCGTTCAACGCCTGATACCAGGCTTCATTCGCATTGACGTGGTGATTGTACATACTCCAAGCCACGTCACGCCCATCTCGGCCAATATAGATATACTTGGCTTTTTTGGCAAAAACCAAGGCGTCAACTGGTAAATGTGTTTTCAAAAACCGGCGATGTTGCTGCGCCTCAACCTCGGGTAATTTGACACTTTTGGGGGGTACTCTCAAATCCATCCAAGGGGACATAGACGCCACATCCAAGTCGCTCTCACCATTAAATAATAGTTGCGAAATGATCTGTTGCATCCACGTTGTTCCTGACTTTGCATAAGTCGCGATGATAATATCATCGTCACGAAACGTAAACTCATTCCAAATAGTAGAGTCAAAGTGGTGGTTCTGAAACTCACGCATCTTTGTGGGGTAAGCACTATTTTGCATATGAACGTCCTATTTGTTTTGCAAAAAAAGACTACATTAACTCGCTTGCTTTAAATTAGCTAGCGGGCTGTTTTAATTCCAAGCAAGCACCTTTGATCACTCGTGCCGATGAATTTAACAGCATCAGCGCTAGCAACGACGCCAATATAATATCTGGCCAACCCGACTCAAAAAACCACACCCCTATGGCCGCTAAAATAACTGACAGATTCGAAGCAATGTCGTTTCGGGAACACTCGAAAACTGAACTCATATTAATATCTTCATGCCGATGTTGCCAGAGTAAAAAAAGACAAACGCCATTCGCCATCAAACCCAACACACTGAATAGACCCATCAATTCAAATGCGGGTACCACTGGGTTAAGCAGCCTATAGACCACTTGCGCAACCACTAGGCTAGCGGCTATAAATATCAATGCACCTTTAAATAAGGCAACACGGGCTTTGCTCGACGCACTTTTGCTTACCACGTACAAACTTAAGCCGTAGGTTAGGGCGTCGCCTAAATTATCTAAACTATCCGAAAAAAGCGCCGCCGATTGAGCAAACAAGGCGGCTAATACGATAAGGACAAACATAATAGCGTTGATCAAAAGCACCCTAATCAAGGTGACACGCTGCCTACTTTGCAAGCGATCTAGAGCGCATTCATCATCGCAACAAGAACCCATGCCTTACTCCTTTAATCCCGTTCTTTATCGGGTTTTACGTTTAGATAGTCTCAACACGCAGCGTTCCCTTGCTTGCCCTTTTAGCTTCGTACATCAGCGCATCAGCTTTCTCGGTCAACTCATCCAACGTATGAGACAGCGGTGGTGCGACAAAAACAGCACCTATACTCGCTCCGATATCGACGGTATTGCCTTCTACTTCGTCGATTGACGAAATCTCTCCAATTAATTTATTGCCGAGGGCAACAAGCGCCTGTTGGCTTTCGATACCATATAGGCTTACGACAAACTCGTCGCCGCCGACACGTCCAACAATATCATTTTTACGCAGGTTTCTGGTCAAAACCTCTGCCACCTGACACAGCAGCACATCACCCACGTGGTGTCCTAAGTCATCATTCACTTGTTTAAATTTATCTAGGTCTATAAACATCATCCCAAAACAAGCGTTATTTCTTAACGCTAGACGTCGTAGGTTTTCACTGACTTCGTTAAATAACCCCCGGCCGGGCAGCCCTGTTAAGGCGTCATTAGGTGAGGTGACTTTCAACACTTGATTTTGCGCCTCGATGGCTGAGACTAGAATATATTCATTTTGTTGCACGGCTACAGGTGTCAAACCAATTTGCAGGTGTAACTCATCGCCATTTTTTTTAATCGCGGGCAATAAGCGACCTGCATTCATAGGGCGTGCTGTTGGCACATCCATAAAATGCTGCATCGATTTACTGTGCGCTAAACGCAAGCGAGCAGGGACCAAGTCATTGACGCTAAGCGTTGCTAACTCGTCAAAGGTGTAACCCAATAACTGCTGAAACTTTTTATTCGCAAAAACTATCTCACCCGTGAGGTCGACTAACAGCACACCAATCGGTAGCGCTGTCATCATTGTTAATAACGATTCGTCGTTCAATGTAAAATTTTTCATTCTCGGTAGTGTAGTTTAGGTCGACGATGAAAACTAATTTTTACGTTTAGTCGAATACCGTTGTTGCATCAAACACTGGCCCGTCAACACAAACACGTTTCATTGCTTCACCCTGATCAGTCGTTACCTTCACCACGCAACCTGCACAACCACCCACGGCACAAGCCATGTATTCTTCTAAAGATACCTGGCAAGGTAAATCAAACTCTTTTGCCAAAGCGGCGACTGCTTTTAGCATGGGCGTTGGGCCGCAAGCATAAACCGATACTTGATTTTGTTCTTTATCGCTTAAGGCATTAAGCCAATCACGCGCAAGATCCGTGATATAGCCTTGATAAACCCCCTCAAAGCCTTGCATGCTCGCTAAGCGACTAGGAATAGCCCAGCTTTCCAGTAACGGAAAACCATCGCTAACATCAGCAGAGAGGCCTTTTACCGGCATATTGGACACCGTCCGTTTGAACGGAAAGGGGATTTCTGACCCCATAAATACCAAGGGTTGAATAGTTGGGTGCTGTTGACTAATTGTCTCCGATAGGCAAACCATCGGTGGAATACCAACACCGCCACCCAGTAATAACGCCTTCGGGCGTTTTGTGTCTAGCGTAAAGGGCTGCCCGATCGGCCCCATCATACTTAGGGTATCGCCCACGTTTCGTTGTGACAGCAATTGCGTGCCTTCCCCTACCGTTTTATACAAAAATTCCACCCAGCCTTCTTTGACTGATACCCGCATAATGGATAAAGGTCGACGCATGAGTCGCTGCGGATCACACTGTAAGTGAGCAAACTGACCTGCTTGAGCCGTCTTGGCACATTTGGGCGCTTGCACTCGCAAAATAAATTGACCGTTTTCAAACACCTGTTGCGAAAGAATTTCCGCCTCTTCAACAAAGATGGTATTACATGTAGTTTGCTGCATTATTAATTTTTAAACACGATACGGCCGTCAACGAGCGTATGCGTTACCTGACCTTTCATTTGTTGCCCAAAAAAGGGCGTGTTTTGACCGCGGCTACGCCAAGTTTTGCTTGTAAGTTGCCACACCGCATCAGGATCGACGATACAAACATTTGCTAACGATCCTTTACCAAGACTCCCCATATCTAATCCCAAGGTCGTCGCTGGCGCTAGCGATAAGCGATCAACCACTTGATTAATGTCTAACAGGCCTTCATCGACCAATCTCAGCATCAACGGCAGCACCGTTTCTAAACTAGAAATCCCCGCTTCTGTTGAGGGGAAGGGTGCTTGTTTTGCCGCTTCTTCGTGTGGTTGGTGACCCGAACTGACACTAATAATCGATTGCGCAACTGCCGCCCTGAGCGCATCTCTGTCTTCAAAGGTTCGCAAGGGTGGTGAGGTATGATAGTTCGCATCAAAGGTACCCACATCTAGTTCAGTTAAATGTAATTGGTGCGCGTGAACATCCGCACTAATCGCAATATTTGCAAACTTTGCACGGGCCAGCATAGTCACTGACTTGGCCGATGAAATACCGCTTAAATGAACCCGCGCCTGTGTTTCTTCCGCAAGTTGTATGATCTGTGCAACAGCTACCGTTTCTGCCGATGCTGGAATGCCCGCCAAACCGAGCTTGGAACTCATTGCACCATCATGTACGCAGCCATTATCTTTAATCGACACGTCTTCTGGCTTTAGAACAACCAATAGGTCATGAGAACTGGCATATTGCAGGGCTCGCCGCAGCGTTTGGCTGGTTAAATTGTTATTAGGTGCCTGACTCACAGCGACACAACCAGCTTTTTTAAGCGCGTACATTTCGCTCAATGTATCGCCTTTAAGTCCCACCGTTAATGCGCCCAAGGGTAACACTTTTGCAAAGCCTGCCAGTTCAGCCTTATCCAAAATTAACTGCACCACTGCAGGTGTATCGAGTACGGGTTTTGTATTAGGCAAGCAACACACCGCCGTATAACCACCCGCAACTGCCGCTCTAGTTTCACTTTTTATGCTGGCTTTCTGTTCGTAACCAGGCTCTCTTAAACTTGCACCTAAGTCTACAAAGCCCGGCATCACGAGCTTGCCCGTTGCATCAATCGTTTGCTTTGCGACAAAGCCGTTGGGTGAGCGACCTATGCTCTGAATTTTACCGCTGGCGATATAAATATTGTGCACCCCGTCGCGTTGGTTTGCCGGATCAATAAGTCGCCCATTTTTAATGCATATATTCACGATGGCTTACCTGCTGCGTAATGACCCAAGGTTAGCGCCATCACCGCCATTCTGGTCGCAATGCCATTGGTGACTTGCTGCAAAATAACTGAATTAGGGCCGTCGGCCACAGCGGCGTCCATCTCTACACCGCGATTAATCGGCCCGGGGTGCATTACACACACCTCCGGCTTGGCGTAGCTTAAGCGTTCTTCGGTTAAGCCAAAGCATTCAAAATATTCGTGTTCACTGGGCAATAAAGCCGCGCCCATTCGCTCACGTTGCAAGCGCAACATGATAACCACATCAACATCGTCAAGCCCCGTTTTCAAGTCACCATACACATGAACACCCAGCGAATTTGTGTCACTCGGCAATAAGGTTTTAGGCGCAATCACTCGCACCTCTTGTACCCCTAAGGTATTCAACGCATGGATTTGAGAGCGCGCGACCCGAGAGTGCAAAATATCGCCAATGATTGCGACTTTTAATCGCTTAAAGTCTTTTTTAACCCGACGAATAGTAAACATATCCAGCATCGCTTGCGTCGGGTGTGCATGCCGCCCATCACCGGCGTTAATAACGCTGATATGCGGCGCTACGTGACGAGCAATAAAATGTGCTGCGCCGCTGTCGGCGTGCCGCACGATAAACATATCGACCTGCATCGCCTCTAAGTTACGAATGGTATCGAGAATACTCTCGCCCTTGGTGGTCGCCGAGGTTGCTATATTCAAATTGATCACATCAGCCGATAATCGTTTGGCCGCTAGGTCAAACGTCGTACGGGTTCGTGTACTGTTTTCAAAAAATAAATTGGCGATGGTTTTGCCGCGTAGTAGCGGCACTTTTTTAACCGCCTGCTCTGAAACGCCGGAAAACGATTCGGCGACGTCCATAATCTCGGTCAATACCTGTTTAGATAATCCGTCTGTGGTCAAAAAATGGCGCAGTTTGCCCTGATCATTTAGCTGCAAGCTGGAACTATCAGGTGCTTTGAAGGACGTGCTAGCAGGGTGCTTGCTAGAGCTCATACAGTCAATTCCGGTTGGTTTCAAGCGCCAACGGCGCTGGGCCCGTCAATTTTACCTGTTTTTGTGGTGATAAATCCAGTTTCAGACCAATAACATCTGCCTGTAAGGGCAACTCCCTGCCACTTCTATCAACCAGAACCACCAAAGTAACGCTATTAGGTCGTCCATAATCAAAAATTTCATTCAGTGCTGCGCGCACCGTTCGGCCCGTATACAGCACATCATCAACCAATACGATGTCTTCACCTTCTATGCTAACGGGTACCTGACTTGGCTTTACTTGGGGGTTCAAACCGATACGGGTAAAGTCATCACGGTAAAAGGAAATATCAATTTCGCCCAGCGGCTTGCTCAAATCCAACGCTTGATGCATTTTTTGTGCGACCCAAAGACCACCGGTATGAACACCAATCATCAACGGCTGCGTGATTTTTTTTTGCACCAGTAAATTAGCAAGATCGACACTCATTGCCTTAATAGTGGCGTCAATATCGACGGATGTTAATGTTTTTCCCATAACCTACAGACTCACTTGTTCATTATTTAACCAACTTTGCAAAATGAGTTGGGCCGCCAATTGGTCTTGTACTTGCCAAAGCTTGGTTGCACTAACCTTGAGTTCATCAAACAGTAGCTGCTTGGACTCATAGGTCGTTAACGTCTCGTCAAACAGCTCAACAGGGCATTGATAACGCCCTTCCAATTGACGTGAAAAGCGAATCATTTTTGGCGTCACCTCATTATCGCTACCGTCTTGCTGGCGCGAAATACCAACGATCATCTTTTTTGGTTGCCAAGTTGTTACCAGTTTTGTTATTTCATCCCAAGCGGGCTTTTGGTTCACCGCCCGCAAGGTGGTCAATGGATTGGCAATATGGGTGTCGGTATCGCCGACGGCTACGCCAATTTTTTTAACGCCATAATCAAAACCGAGACACACCGCCATTAGCAATGGCCGGCTTCGGTACTCATTAAACTGATATCAACACCAATTCTATGCGCCGCAAGCTCCCACCGTAAAGACAGTGTTTCATCAAACATAATGTCGTTCTCAGCAAGCCCATGTAGCCACGAGTTACGCTGAATTTCTAGTTCTAACTGACCAGCAGCCCAGCCGGCATAACCCAAAGCAACAAGCCACTTCTCTGGGCCTTTATCCTGCGCAATGGCTTCTAATATGTCTTTTGAGCTAGTCAACGCCAGCGTTTCGTTTACTTGCAGTGTTGAATCCCATTGCCCTACCGGCGTGTGTAATACAAAGCCTCTTTCGGGTTGTACAGGGCCGCCCATAAATAGCGGAATTGTTGCAATTTCGGGCCTCACGGGGGCAACACCTAATTGCTTAAAAATATCGCCCATGGTCATTTCATGCGATTTGTTAATTACAAGGCCTAAGGCGCCTTGCTCATCATGCTGGCACAAGTAGGTGACCGATTTGGAAAAGTCCGAACCGTCCATGCCTGGCATGGCAATTAAAAAATTATTTGTTAAATACTGTTGTTTATTTATCATTGCGTTGGTCATTTTGTTCGCAAAGAACCTTCGTTTAAAAATTGCCACGTTCGCGTGATCACTAAAATATCGACCTCTTTTTGCAACTCAATAGGTAAGGGTGCAAAGGGTGCTGACAGTTTAACAATATTGACCGCTGCGTCATCAATAATTTTGTGCCCAGAGCGACGATTAATGATAATTTTTTTTAAATTACCATCGGCATACAGTTCAACGCTCAGCACCAAGGTACCCGATAGCCGCTTACGCCGAACTTCGCCCGGGTAATTTAAGTTACCCACTTTTTCAACCTTGCGTTGCCAGGCCGCTTCGTAACTGGCGGCCTTGTATTGGTGTGCGTTAATCGAGTTAATGTGTAATTTGCGCGGCCGTCTAGAGTAACTGGTCACGGCCTCGTTAATTTCTGCCTGTAGTTTTGCCATTTCTTCGCTTTGTTGCAACAGGTCCGCTGTCGTCAATACTTTGGCTTGATCCGGTACGCGCTTATTGCTGGCTTCTATCGCCAACTCTGCGGTTTTTTGCACTAACAGCTTATCTGCCTGCGCTTTGCTCAGCTGGTCTTTAGTTGATTCAGTGGCTACCGGTTTTTCGACTGAAGGCCTCGGCGTTGAACGCTGTTGATTGATCGCCTTCTCTTCAGCTTCACCACTGCCAACTTGATCTTCTTGAGCTAAAAAATCCGCCTTATCAGGACGCTCATTTTGAACCGTTTTAACCAACGCTATCTCTAGGGGTTTACCTTTGGCGCTTGAGCTTTCTACTTCAAAACCAACGCCTAAGATAAGCAACGCATGCACAACACCAGCCATAAATAACGTAAGGCCTAGTTTATCGGCAGAAGAAATGATGACGGCAGCCACCGCTAAAGGACTTTTTCCTCAATACAGTCCATTAATAGGGCGCTGATATTTAAGCCGTACAGCTTATCCAGCTCTTGCACGCAGGTAGGGCTGGTCACGTTAATTTCTGTCACATAATCACCAATCACATCGAGTCCGACAAATAATAAGCCTTTACGCACCAACGTAGGGCCGATTTGTTCACACAGCCAACGATCTCTATCGCTAAGCTCACGGCCTTCACCTGAGCCACCGGCCGCCAAGTTACCGCGTGTTTCGCCCTCTGCCGGAATACGCGCCAAGGCATAGGGTACTGGCTTACCATTAACGATCAATATGCGCTTATCGCCTTGCTTAATCTCGGGTAAATAGCGTTGCACCATCGCCAGCTTTTTACCGTGCTCGGTCATGGTTTCCAGTACCACGCCTAAGTTATGATCGGCTTTTTTAAGCCTAAAAATAGACGCACCGCCCATGCCATCAAGTGGCTTGATAATAATATCTTCATGTTCTACTAAAAATTGGCGAATGCGCTTGCTTTGCGACGTCACTAAGGTTGGTGCGCAACAATCAGGGAACCAGGCGGTAAATAACTTCTCATTGGCATCGCGCAGGCTTTGCGGCTTATTGACCACCAGCGCGCCTTCGGCTTCGGCCTGCTCAAGCAAATAGGTGCTGTAAATGTAATTCATATCGAAAGGCGGGTCGACACGCATTAGGATGACGTCTAAATCGGCCAAGACTAGGTCATACGTATCGCCAAGCTCAAACCAATTTTCGGGGTTTCTTTGCACCGATAACGAGCGGGCGCTAGCCATCGCTTTTCCTCGATCCAGATATAAATCCGTTTGCTCTATGTACACCAGCTCCCAGCCGCGGCTTTGCGCTTCTAATAGCATGGCAAAGGTGGTATCTTTTTTGATATTGATAGATCCAATCGGATCCATTACAACGCCTAACCGCATGAGTACTCCAAAATTAATTCGCTCCTCGTCCATATTAACACCACGGGATTTTACGAATAAAATTTTTTACTACCGTTTTGGTAGTATGCGGTTATCCCATATCACCCCATAACACCTGCATCGCTGCGATACTGGCTATTGCCGCCGTTTCGTTTCTGACCACTCTTGGACCAAAGCCCAGGGCCGCAAACCCTGCTGATTGAGCATCAACAACTTCTTCTTCAGAGAAGCCGCCTTCAGGCCCAATTAATACGGCAACGGCATCCTTTGGAGACGGGTACGATTTCAGTGTATCGGTTTTAGCTGGTTCAAAAATAATTCGGCTTGACGCCAAGTCACTTTCCAACCAGTCGGCAAAATCCATGGTGACATTTAACACCGGCGGCGTATTGCGGCCACATTGTTCACACGCCCGATAAACAATATTTTGCCAGTGCTGATGGCGTTGAAGCCGTCTTTCTTCTGTAAGCTTAACCACACAATGCTGCGTAATAACCGGGGTGATCTTTGCCACACCTAGTTCGGTCGCTTTTTGAATAGCAACATCCATTCGCTCACCACGCGATACGCTTAACCCAAGCTCTATCGCTAACGACGATTCAAGGCTCACGTCTTGCCAATCATCTATGCGAAGCATCACTCCTTTGCGATGAACGTCTGACACCGTTGCAGAATATTCTCCGCCTTGACCGTTAAAAACAGTCAGTTGAAAACCTTTTTTTAGCCGTAAAACATTGCGGAGATAATGCGCCGCCTCTGGCTCAAGTTGCAGTATCGCGCCTTCTGCTAACGGCTGGTCTACAAACAGGCGGGATATACGCATCGTTAGCCGTGCAAACTATCCGGCATGTTAATCACATCAATAGGCGCTTCTTGTTTAGGCGGCATTTGCAAATGAAACCCTTGGCTTTGTAGGTTTTTGATGACCTTATTCACGTCTTCGCGCGCCAGCTTTTTATCGACCGACAGCTGCAAATCAAATACGTGTTCCGGCCTCGGAAATTGCTGCATCACCTCTGTCGGCACATCTGAAAAATCATCTTGTTCCTTCACATAGAGGTACAAACCATCGCGTTTGGCTGTTTTGTATATCGCGCACGGTGTTTCTTTTTTATTACTCATGGCGTATCAATACCTAGGTTACGGCAAATAGCCAAGCTCGATTCTGCTTGATTCATGCTATAAAAATGTAACCCCGGGCAGCCATAGTCAAGTAACGATTGACACAGCTCACTGACCACGTCAGCACCAAATGCTTTTATCGACTCACGGTCATCAGCAAAACCTTCTAGCCGCTTACGGATCCAACGCGGGATTTCGGCACCGCACATATCGGAAAACCTTGCCAACTGGGAATAGTTAGTTATTGGCATAATACCCGGCACAATCGGCACAATTAGCCCCATTTTGTCGCAATCTTCAACAAATCGAATATACGCTTCAAAGTTAAAGAAGTACTGCGTAATGGCGCTGTTAGCACCCGCTTCAACTTTGCGTTTAAAGTTTACCAAATCCGCTTGCGCACTCGCCGCCTGCGGGTGAATCTCGGGGTAAGCCGCCACTTCGATATGGAAGTGATCGCCGGTTTCCTCGCGAATAAAGCTAACCAACTCATTGGCGTAGCGAAACGCACCCACATCCAGCGTTCCTGAGGGAATATCGCCCCGTAGCGCGACTATTCGATCAATATTATGGCTTTTATAATTCGCTAAAATAGCGCGAATGTTTTCTTTTGTCGAGCCGACACAAGACAAGTGAGGCGCCGCCGAAAAGCCTTGCTGTTTAATCTCTAGGACGGTATCGATAGTACCCTGCTGGGTACTACCACCCGCACCAAAGGTCACTGAAAAATACGCGGGGTCAAGCTGACCTAGCGTTTTGCTCACCTCTAGCAGTTTAACTCGACCTTCTTCCGTTTTTGGCGGAAAAAACTCGAAGCTAATTTTTTGATGGGGCTCTAAACTCATATTAGTAACGGTAATGGTTCGGTTTATAAGGCCCTTCTACGGGCACATTAATGTAATCAGCTTGCTCTGGCGATAATTCGGTTAAATTGACCCCGATTTTAGCCAAATGCAAACGCGCGACTTTTTCGTCCAAGGTTTTTGGTAGCACATACACTTCGTTTTTATAGGCGTCGCCATTGGTAAAAAATTCGATCTGCGCCATCACTTGATTTGTAAAAGAAGCCGACATCACAAAACTTGGGTGCCCAGTGGCACAACCTAAATTTACTAAACGCCCCTTTGCTAATAGAGTGATGCGCTTACCATCAGGAAAAATCACGTGATCCACTTGTGGCTTTACTTCTTCCCATTCGTACTGCTCAAGTGACGCGATATCAATTTCTGAATCAAAGTGACCAATATTACAAACGATCGATTCGTTCTTCATTGCTGCCATATGATCGTGGGTAATCACGCCCAAATTACCGGTTGTGGTGACAAAAATATTTCCTTGATTCGCCACCTCATCCATACGCACCACGCGGTAACCTTCCATCGCCGCCTGAAGTGCACAAATGGGGTCTATTTCGGTAACCCATACGGTCGCACCCATGCCTTTAAACGCTTGCGCACAGCCTTTACCTACGTCACCATAACCGATCACTACCGCAATTTTACCGGCAATCATCACATCGGTTGCACGCTTGATGCCATCTAATAACGATTCACGACAGCCGTATAGATTATCAAATTTACTTTTAGTCACCGAGTCGTTCACGTTCATTGCGGGGAACAATAACTCGCCCGATTTTTGCATTTGATACAAACGATGAACACCCGTCGTGGTCTCTTCGGTTACGCCTTTAACGCTCGCCGCCATATCCTGCCATTTAGTTGGTGAAACGGGGAGGTTGCGTCGCAAGACCTCGAGTATCGCCAACCACTCTTCGTTGTCATCGGCTTTTGCATCAGGCACAACACCTGCTTTTTCAAACTCAACGCCTTTATGCAGCAATAAGGTTGCATCGCCGCCGTCGTCAAGGATCATGTTGGCTTGCTGGTCGCCCGGCCAAGTCATCATTTGTTCGGTACACCACCAGTATTCCTCGATGGTTTCGCCTTTCCATGCAAATACCGGAATACCCAAATCAGCCATCGCAGCGGCTGCATGATCCTGGGTCGAGAAGATATTGCACGAGCACCAACGCACTTCCGCGCCCAAAGCTACCAGTGTTTTGATCAACACGGCTGTTTGAATGGTCATGTGTAAACTACCGGCAACCCGTGCACCTTGTAAGGGTTTGCTGTCGCCAAATTCGTCTTGTAAGGCCATCAACCCCGGCATTTCGCTTTCGGCAATGGCTATTTCTTTATGGCCCCAAGAGGCCAATGACATATCAGCGACCTTATAATCGCTAAATTTTTCTATAGATACTGTGCTCATTTGTTATTTTCCTTTTGTCTATTAAATGCCGGCCGCATCACGCAGCAGCTCAGCCTTATCAGTTCGTTCCCATGTAAAATCAGCCAGCTCGCGACCAAAATGGCCATACGCTGCTGTCTGTTGGTAAATGGGCCGCTTTAAATCCAACTCGGCTATTAAACCTTTAGGGCGCAAATCAAAATGCTCTCCAATCAATTGTTCAATCTTAAGGTCTGAAATAACACCGGTACCGAACGTTTCCACGCTGATAGAGGTCGGCTTTGCCACCCCAATGGCGTACGACACCTGAATTTCGCAACGCTTGGCTAAACCCGCAGCAACGATGTTTTTCGCGACGTATCTACACATGTACGCTGCAGATCGATCCACTTTGCTGGGATCTTTGCCAGAAAAAGCACCGCCACCATGACGCGCCATGCCACCATAGGTGTCTACAATAATTTTACGCCCCGTTAATCCGCAATCGCCGACCGGGCCACCAATAATAAATTGACCTGTAGGATTGATATGAATATTCTCAGAGCGGCAGCTAGCGAACCAAGCTTCTGGCAATACCGGCTTAATAATTTCTTCTATGACCGCTTCACGCAGATCGGCTTGACTGATCTCTGGCGAATGCTGGGTTGATAACACCACGGCTTCAACACCAACCGGCACATTGTTTTCGTAACGTAAGGTTAACTGGCTTTTTGCATCTGGGCGCAACCATGACAAGATACCTTTTTTGCGCACCTCGGCTTGGCGCTGAACCAGTAAATGTGAATACGTAATAGGGGCTGGCATTAGCACCCCTGTCTCATCACAGGCATAACCAAACATTAAACCTTGATCGCCAGCGCCTTGCTCATGCTCTTCGCTTTCATCAACGCCGATCGCTATATCATGTGACTGTTTACCGATGGCATTTAATACAGCGCAGCTTTGCCAATCAAAACCGATTTCAGGCTTATCGTAACCAATCTCTTTCACCACATTACGCACCAACTCTTCGGTATCAACCCAAGCATTCGTGGTAATTTCACCGGCCAAAATAACCATGCCGGTTTTCACCATGGTTTCACAGGCGACTCGCGACTCGGGGTCTTGCGCCAGCAAGGCATCCAACATCGCATCAGATACTTGGTCGGCCACTTTATCTGGGTGCCCTTCAGACACGGATTCAGAGGTAAAAATAAAATTCTTGCTCATAGTAAACTCGCCTTAAAATTAATAAAGGTACTCAAATGAATGGTGGCTGTGTTCGCCAGCGAGGGCAGATGGGTAGTTTAGTTACCCTGACACAACGTTCATTATTTCAGTGACCTGTTAATAATGAACGCCGTTGGATATTGAACCTTGAGCAAGCCTAGCAGGGGAGACCTGTCGCAGCGTTCCTTACCCAAGTGGTGCTATTTTAGAACATACCGCCAAAAAATCAAGGGCTAGCTTGGCGCAGCCCTTGATGCCGCTCGCTTAATACACCTTAGGGATGATTTTTGATGTGCGTTGCTGGTAGTCTTGGTAGGGCTGGCCGATCTCTTTCGCTAAGCCTTTCTCTTCATAATGAATACCCAGCAACACGTAACTCGACATGCCGATTGAAAAAACCAGATGACCCAGCGTCATAATAGGCGTGGACCAGAACGCCAAAAACAAGCCCAACATCATTGGGTGCCTAATCCAGCGATAAAACAAATACTCTGTAAACACGACCGGCGTGTAGGTTTTTTTAACAAAGTACAACCAGCTTTGGCGTAACCCGAACAAATCAAAATGATCCGTTAAAAATGTCGCAACCAGCACCAACACCCAACCCAGTCCAAAGATCACCCAAAGCACTTGCCGCCAAAAAATATCATCCACGTGCCAAATAAGTGTATCCATGGGTTGCCAGTAAAACATCAACACCACTAGAACAATCGCTGACGCTAGAACATAGGTGCTGCGTTCAACGTGATGCGGCACCACTGAAGCGATCATTTCCTTAAACCAATCGCGCGCCATCACGCTGTGTTGCACGCCCCACAGTAGCATCAGGCCGACGTTGATCGCCAGCGCGTCACTAAAAGACATTTCGGCCACAGATGATAATGATTTAGGCACAAACACATCGCCTACAAAACCAATAAAATAGACGAACACCGCAAAAAATATAAAGTAACTAAGCACCCCATACAGCATGGTTAATAGTCGCATGGCAATCTCCCTGTGATTTGACTCTGTTTTGTTTTATTATGCCTACAGCCTTCTGAATATACGCCCATAAAAAGACCTAATGCAAGATAATATAACCCGATTACTATGACCAAAAAACTAGAAACAAGCCTACAGTTGGTTGATGCGGCTAATGCAGGCGATCCTAATAATGGTGCAGAGGCCTTATATTCGCAACGGATGCTGCAAACCCTACAAACTTTTGATAGCGAGGCTTCTGAGCCACTAACCCTGGCCTGCTACGCACAACATGTGTGCCGCTGGAAGCTCGCTCGTAAAGACTATCCTGCTGGCTTAAAAGGCTATCTAAACTGGCGTAGCGATTTGGCCAAACTACATGCTGAAATATTAGCCGATGCGATGAGTGAAGCCGGTTATGCGGAACAAGACATTGATCGCGCCAAACATATTATTCAAAAGAAAAAATTAAAAACCGATCAAGAATCCCAGACCTTAGAAGATGTATCGTGCTTAGTTTTTTTAAATCACTATTTCGACGCCTTTGCAGCAAAACACGACGATGAGAAAGTCATCGATATTGTTAAAAAAACCTGGGGGAAAATGTCTAACGAAGGCCATCAAGCCGCTCTTAATTTAACTTTACCTGAACATTTACAGACCCTAGTCAGCAAAGCGCTGGGGTAACACTCGACTGCCGTATGCGTAGACTTCTCCCTGCCCATCTAGCTATCATCTTTGCCCCTTTAATGTTCCTCAGCGGCTGTGCAAACCTTAACAAAACAGTCACTATTAATTCGATTGATGCGTTTCCTGTGTGTTATGGCTATGGCTGCAAAAAAACTCAACGGATCTCGCTCAGCACTGATCAGTGGTCTCGTATTGATGCGCTATTTTCACCGCCTGCCGCTAACGCCATTCAGGAACGGCAGAAAATAGCCTTAGCGATTGCCGAAATGGAGCGTTTAGTAGGTCCAATGACCAACACACAAAATGACTTGCCCGGCACCTTTAAGGCATTCTTTATCAGCAAGCGCCAGCAAATGGATTGTGTGGATGAAGCCAAAAATAGCACTACCTATTTGAAGATGTTTCGTCAACGTGGACTCATACGATTGCATCGAACCGTACACAGAATCAACCGGGGTTTCTTTTTAAACGGCTGGCCGCATACATCCGCCGCGATACAAGAGATAAAAAACAAACAAGGGTTCGCGGTAGACTCGTGGTTTCATAAAAACGGCCTGCCGCCAGAGATAATACCCATTAAGCTGTGGTATTCTGGGTGGTCTCCTCCTGAAATAGAGTGAGCCAATCGATAAAATGCGTTTAATTAAGGAGACGTTATGAACTTATACACGAAATTTTTACTGTTATTACTGTGCGCGTTCTTTATTTCACCGGCTATTTCTGATCCACACTCAGAACAAGCAGCACCTGAGATTACGCTAAAAACAACCCATGTCCGTGGTAATATTTATATGCTCGAAGGTGTGGGCGGCTTTGCCGGTGGTAACATCGGTGTTTCCGCAGGTAATGATGGCCTGTTATTAATTGACGACCAGCTCGGGCCCATGTCAGACAAAATAAGCACCGCACTTTCTGCCATTAACGCAGGTAAACTGCGCTTTATACTAAATACCCATTGGCATGGCGATCACACCGGTAATAACGCCCATTTTTCAAAACAAGCCACCATCATTTCCCACGGCAATGTACGCAAACGCTTGATGGCTGATCAGCAAAACTTTTTTGGCAAGTCGCCTGCTCAAGCAAAACAAGCCTGGCCGCTGATTACCTTTGATCAAGCGATTAATATTCATTTTAATGACGAAGACATTCGCTTTATCCATTACCCCCACGGCCATACCGACAGTGATAGCGTGGTGTACTTTCCCAAGAGCAATGTCGCTCACTTAGGTGACCATTTCTTCAATGGCGTGTTCCCCTTTGTTGATTTGGATACCGGTGGCAACGCATTTAAGCTAACCGAAAACATTAAAAACATTATCGCGAGCCTGCCTGACGATGCCTTGGTGATTCCTGGCCACGGCGGTCTGTCCGATATGCAGGGTTTAAAAACCTATTATGAAATGCTAAAAAGCACCACCGCCCATGTACAAGAAGCCGCGGATGAAGGCGAATCCCTAGAAGACATACAGCTCGGTGGTTTACCCAGTGATTGGACCGCGTGGGGCGGCGGTTTTATTAACCAAGAACACTGGATTAAGTTGATTTATCAAAGCCTGCCAAAAAAATAGTATCGCAGCCTTCCCATCGCTCAAAAAATGGCTGTAAAATCAGCCATTTTTTCTATCCTCCGTGGTGACATACTCATGAAAAAACTACTTTTCATCTCGCTATTTGTTTCTTTGCCAGCCTTGGCAGAACAAGTGCTAACACCTGACGCCTGTTTAATTCAAGCATTGAGTACTGCTGATGATTCCTTGACCGTTGGAGACTTACGACAACTTTGCTCGTTCGCAACGGTGGGTCAGCAGGCTCAGCCGTTCGAACCCAAAAGTCACGTATCGGCTTTAAAACAACGCCAGCTATATGAAAAACAGGTGTCGTGGAACAGCTTTTCCCTGTTACCACATAAACCCAATTATATTATGCTGAGTTACAATACCAATGAGCCGAACCAACAGGTTTTTGAACAAGCTTTCCCGACTAAAAACAGTGATCTACAGCACCTAGAAACCAAGTTTCAAATCAGCATGAAACTGCCTATAGCTCAAGGCATCTTTAATGGCCAAGGCGACTTATACGCCGCCTACACTAACCGCTCTTTTTGGCAGCAATTTAATAAAACTAACTCATCACCGTTTCGTGACACCAATCACGAGGCTGAATCTTGGTTAGCGTTTGCTACCAATTACGACTTTGTCGGCCTGCATAATTCAGCGATCCATACCGGCTTTAGCCATCAATCCAATGGCCAATCAGGCTCGTTGTCCAGGAGCTGGAACCGATTGTATACTGAGTTTTTGTTCGAAAAAGAGGACGTCTATCTGTCTTTTAAACCCTGGTTTAGAATACCCGAAAGTTCCCACAGCGATGATAACCCAGATATCGACCATTATATGGGCCACTTTGAACTACGCGGCATCTACAAAAAACAGACGCACACCTTTGACGTAATGCTAAGAAACAACCTTAAAACCGGTAGTAACCGTGGTGCGATTGAACTGGGATGGAGCTTCCCCATCCATAAAAAAGTACGCGGTTATGTGCAGTGGTTTAATGGCTATGGCGAAAGTCTATTGGATTATGACAATCACACGAATAGCCTAGGTTTTGGCATCCAGCTCAGTGACTGGTTATAAAACAATCTGCAGCTAGCTAACACATGGTCATCAAAAGCACTTCTCGGGTATAATTTTTAAACTTAAATTAGGTAACATCATGACTCAAATAAAAGACCAAGACTGGCGGCTCAAGCTAAGCCCAGAAGAGTTTCAAGTGTGTCGAGAAAAAGGCACCGAAGCCGCTTTTTCTGGCCTTTACGCCGACTGCAAAACCCAGGGCATCTACCGCTGCAAATGCTGTGATACACCGTTATTTGAATCGGACACTAAATATGATTCTGGTAGCGGCTGGCCCAGTTTTTGGCGACCTATCGAAAGTAATAACATTATTGAGATCAAGGACCATAGTCACGGTATGGTACGCATTGAGGTACAGTGCGCTCATTGCGATTGTCACCTAGGGCACGTATTTGAAGACGGCCCACAACCCACCGGCCTACGTTACTGCATCAACTCGGCTTCTCTCAACCTTGAGCCTAAGGAATAATATGTCAGCTGCCCAGCAACATGCACAGCAACTACTCGATTATATCGATGCCAGCCCAAGCCCATGGCACGCGGTACAAAGCAGTCAAAAAAAGCTCAACGTGCAGGGCTTTAGCGAGTTGCATGAAGGCCAAGTTTGGGACATTAAACCCAATGGGCGTTATTACGTTATCCGCGATGGCTCGTCCCTTATTGCCTTTACCGTGGGTGCCGAGGACCTTGCCAGTGAGGGCTTTAAATTAATTGGTGCTCACACCGACTCGCCCGGTCTACGGATTAAACCTAAGCCGGACATACAAGAAGAATCGTTTCATCGCGTAGCGGTTGAGGTGTATGGCTCACCCATTTTAGCCACCTTAACCGACCGCGATTTAAGCCTAGCTGGTCGTGTTCACTTACGTCGTGAGAAGGCCTTAGATGCCAAGCTAATCCACTTTAAAAAGCCGTTATTACGATTGCCAAACCTGGCTATTCACATGAATTCAACCGTGAATATTGATGGCTTAAAGCTACACAAACAAACTGAGTTACCGTTATTGTTAGCCATCAATAACGCGCCCATAGACGAGCAAAATAAGCTGGTTGATCTACTCGCTAACGAGCTTGACGTTAGTCCCGATGCCATCGCCGCTTGGGAATTACACGTCTGTGATACCCAAGCAGGTAGTTTGTACGGTGCAGATGATGAATTTTACGCCAACAGCCAA
Source organism: Cycloclasticus sp. (assembly GCA_018066825.1). Classification (GTDB taxonomy): domain Bacteria; phylum Pseudomonadota; class Gammaproteobacteria; order Methylococcales; family Cycloclasticaceae; genus Cycloclasticus. The sequence continues at coordinate 2,079 of JAGPVU010000025.1, read as the reverse complement.
CTCGATAATTTAGCCTCCTGCCACGCTGCCCTCAGCGCATTTTTATCTGACAGCGCCTTAAGCGCTGGGCACTTTAATGTGTGTGCTTTTTTTGACCACGAAGAAATTGGAAGTAACAGCCATAAAGGCGCGGATGGTAGCTTCTTGCCCGACGTTTTAGAACGTATAGCTGATGGCTTGTCGCTGTCTGATGAAGACTACAAACGCGCGCTAGCCAATAGCTTTATGATCAGCGCCGATATGGCCCACGCTTATCAGCCTAACTTTCCTAATGCCTACGAGCCTAACCACAAAATTATCGTTAACCAAGGTCCCGTTATTAAAGTGAACGCCAATATACGTTATGCCTCAAACAGCGCATCACAGGCCCGTTTTATTCAGCTGTGCGAGCAAGCCGGTGTGCCTTACCAACAGTACTCGCACCGCACCGACCTCGGTTGTGGCACCACCATTGGCCCAATAAGCTCGTCCAATTTGGGCATCAGTACAGTCGATGTGGGTTGCCCCATGTGGGCCATGCATAGCATTCGCGAAAGCGCTGGGGTACTGGATCACGATTACATCACGCGCACCTTCTTACACTTTTTTAATACAGCAAACACATGAGATTTAAATTTACCCTCATCATTTTTTTAGTGGCCGCTGTCGCGGTGTTTTTCTCTCGCCAGCAAACCTTTGTTCCGCGCACTGCCTTAGATATTCATCACCACTACATCGATAAAACAGAAGCCAGTGCCATACCCGGCCTAACACCCGACTCGGCCGTGCAAATCCAAAAACGCGTAGTCTATGCCTTATCAGAAAACTGGGGCGGAGTCGCAGGCTACAAAGCAGCTATAACAAACCCAGCAGTGCAACAAAAAATGGGGGTAAGCGAACCGCTATTAGGCATCTTTTTAAGTAAAATGCTAATGGATAGTCCGGCTGATATTCGCATTTCATCTGCCGTACATCCCTTTGCTGAAGCCGACTTACTCGTACGCGTTAAAGATGCCTCGATTAATGAGGCAAAAACTGACCGTGAGCTATTGGCTGCCATAGACGCTGTAATTCCCTTTATCGAGATCCCAGACCGCCTGTACTCAACAGACAAACCGTTAACCGCGGATATGCTCACCGCCATAAATACCGGCGCGCGTTATGGCGTGATGGGTGAAGCGATTGCTATCGAAGACATTCGTGACTTAAGTCGATGTGAGGTTGGTATCGTCTACGACGATCGCAGCCACCTAACAACAGGCCGTTGTAGCGATTTAATGGGCAGCCCTGTCAACGTTATCCGCTGGCTTAGAGATAAGCTCTTGCTCATGGGATACCCGCTTAAACAGGGCTCGCTGCTGTCACTAGGCAGCTTAACCACTCCGATACCGATAAAAAAAGGCCGTTTGACGGCCGTCTATACAGGCCTTGGGGCACAGCCGCACTATACCGTTTCGGTTAGCTTTAAATAATGTCGCTGTGACCTGCATATACTTGGCACTCGTAGAGTGCCAAGTATATCTAAGCATATCGCCTTAATTAATTCGTTTACCCAACATTCTTTTAAGGGTTCCGTCCTTATCGACAAAGTGATGCTTTAAGGCGCCACATAGGTGTAATATGATTGCCGCAAAAATAACTTTGCCCGCTATCTCGTGTACTTCATGCGCGACTCCTGCTACTGGGCCGTTAATAGGAATCATTTTGCCCATTTCATCTGGGTTGGGTGTCGCCGCCAATAATTCCCAACCAAAGATAGCTAGGCCGTAACCACCAAGCCCCGACATCAACATACCTGATATAGGCAATGTAACCGTCGCAATTATCAACACCCAATGAACGATACGTGACAAGCGCTGCTCCCAGGCTTTATATGTGCTGGCGGGCGCTGGCCAGCCTTGCTTAAGACGCCAAATCACACGTAACACAATAACCAAAAACAGCAACATGCCGACAGATTTATGGATCGGATATAAGGCATACACCTCATAGTCTGTCATATACACACCCACAGCAATTAATGAAATAATGCTGAGGCCGACTATCCAATGCAATGCAACCGTGATGGTCGATAGTTTTTCTTTTGTGTTACGTGTGATT
>JAGPVU010000044.1 GCA_018066825.1 Cycloclasticus sp. | reverse complement strand
TCGGCAGACTAAAGTCGCAGCGTGCTAGGCCCATACCCAAGCCCCTGCCAGTGGCTTTTATAAAAGCCTCCTTAGTGGACCATAGGTCAAAAAACACAGCTTCTCGTTGCCCAGCATTCAGCGTGTGCCAAAATAACTTTTCAGTGTTGCTAAAGTGACGTTCAACCAAGCGAGACATGTCGTCAAGTGGTCGCCAAAACTCTATATCGACACCAATAAATGCCGATGAGCCAATCGCAACCAAAGCCTTGTCTTCTGAGTGAGAGGCATTAAACGTGATTGTAGATTGGGCCACATAAGGCTTACCAAAACGGCCTGTCTTAAAACGTATGGCATCAGCCGTTACGTTTAAATAACTTGATAATAACAACCTTAACTGAATACGCATAGCTAAAGCACGTGAGCGATGTTGTGGCTGAACTAAACGGTTTATTTTATGCCTATCTTCCTCACTAAGAAGTTGCGCCGCATAAGGTGCCCATTTTTCGGTATCAGCACTCAGGTCAAACTGCCAAATATCTACCTGGTTGTCATCTAAGGCAGGTATAAAATCTCTGTGTCTTTGCATGGCGGTTGTTGGCTTGATCAAAGCAGTTCAGTTTAGTGTTATTTTTAGTTTAATAGGGTATAAATTTTATTATAAGGTTACTATTTAGGTATGGGTAGATACGTCTATTATTAACCGGCAAAAACGAAAGGCCTTTTATGACAGAGCGAACTAAAAAAGCAAATAAAATCACAGCCGCGCAACCCATACGCGCAACGACGTATTTTTGGACCTACCACGTGATGAAAACGTTATTTAAACTGTTTAAATTAACTTTACGGACACATGGAAATCAAGCTGCGTGGGATACGGGGCATATTTTTTTGTTTAACCATTTTGCTCGATTTGAGACTTTTATACCGCAATATCTAATTTACGATAGAACGCGGCTTTTATCTAGGTCGATAGCATCTAAAGAGTTATTTGGTGACAATATTCTTGGCCGTTATCTAAAGGACTTAGGGGGTATACCTAATAATGCAGATAACCTCATGTACCTGGTCGCTAAAGATATACTTAACAATCATAAATTAGTCGCTTTTCCAGAAGGTGGTATCGTCAAGGACCGTCGAAGTATAGATAATGCAGGGCGTTATCGTGTGTATTCACGCTCACATGGTGAGCGCAGGAAACATCATTCAGGGCCGGCAGTTATTGCGTTAGCCGTGGCTATTTTTAAATCAGCCGTACGAGAAATAAGTAAAGATGATCAACATGACACGCTCAGCCTTTGGTCGGCGGAATTAGGCTTTAAGGATAAACAAGCGTTAATTGATGTCAGTAAAAAACCGACGCTCATCATACCCTGTAATATTACCTTTTATCCCTTAAGGATCAGTGGCAATGCCTTAACACGGGGTGTGCAATTCTTTTTTAAGAATGTGCAAAAAAGGCTATCAGAAGAGTTATTAATAGAAGGTAACTTCTTGCTCAAAGACACGGATATGGATATCCAAATAGGCACGCCAATTATCGTGGAAAATTATTGGACAAAATTTGATTCTGCGCTTAGTTCGGTTTTTACGACCCATGCCGACTTAACCTTAAACGATATTTTTCTGCGAACCCAATCGACCAAAAGCTGGAATAACTTATTATTTAGGCTTAGTTATCAACGTAATGCGCTTAAAATAAGAGATGTTTATATGCGTGAGATTTACGTAAAACTGACGATCAATATTGCACATATAGCCGCAACTATCATTATGCAATTCGTCAAACAAGGTAAGGAAAATGTAAAAAAACAAACCTTACACCGTTTGATTTACTTAGTGATAAAAGCCTTACAGCAGTATGGCACGTTAAATTTTCACCGGACCCTTCAAAACCCTGCTATTTACCGTAACTTGCTCACCACCTATAGCCAAACATTTGATCAGTTTCTCCGTAGCGCCTACCGTACCAATTTACTACGTTGTGACGACGAACATTATATTTTTACTAACCAAATTACGCTGGAACATGATTTTGATTCTATCCGTTATAAAAACCCCATGGCCGTTTATGCCAACGAAGTGTCGCCGATTAAAGCGGTTAAGGATGCCGTGCTAAATAGCATGAATTTAGCTTACAAAGATAAATCTGCTGCTTTTGCCAGCCTATTAATTGACGATGAGGTGCGTGAATATGAATGGGATAAGGCTTTATTTAAAGACAAACGATATGAAGAAATTAATGCTCAACAGCAGTTTGATCCTGAAGCAGCTGAACCTTTTATTTTAATGCCCAAAAACGCCAATGCTGAATGTGTTGTGTTGATTCACGGCTTACTATCAACCCCTGCTGAAATGCATGGCTTAGCTATTAAGTTGCAACAACAAGGTTATCTGGCTATCGGCTGTCGCTTAAAAGGACACGGGACCTCTCCTTGGGATTTAAAGCAACGTAGCTGGCAAGACTGGCGTCAATCAGTACTACAAAGCATTCACATTGCTCACCAATACAGTGACAAGGTACATTTAGTTGGGTTTTCAACGGGCAGTTTATTATCGCTGCTCATCGCTAGCGAGAACGCGTTAAATATAAGTTCCGTCAGCGCCTGTTCAACTCCGATAGAATTAAAAGACCCTTGGTTACCCTTTGTTAAACTGGCTAATGGTATTAATTTCTTAAGCCAAAAGTTTCTTTCAACGGGTGGTTTTTTTGCATTTAACGAGAGTTCGCCAGAGCATCCAAATATAAACTACCATCACGTGCCTATCACCAGTGTTAATCAATTGTTATTACTGATTAAAGAGGCTAAAAAACAACTGCATCAATTGGCCTGCCCTGTTTTATTGATGCACGCGGAGAACGATCCAATCGTTGACCCTTGCAGTCTGTCTGTTTTACTCAAAATGATTAACAAACCTTTACGACAATACCAATGGGTTGCATCGTCTAGGCACGGAATATTGTATGAAAATAGCAATAACTGCCAACAAAGCATCATCGACTTTATAAAAAACCCGTTAAATAGCGTAAAATAGCGGTTTTTAAACAGGTTTTAGATTAATGCGCGTCCACCTTAAAACGTTAGGCTGTCGTCTCAATGAGGCTGAAATTGAATCGTGGGCGAATGACTTTGGTGCTAAAGGGCACCTCATCGTACAAGAAAATGATGCACCTGATGCGCTTGTTATCAATACCTGTGCTGTTACCCAAAGTGCAGTAAGAAAATCGCGCCAATTAATTCGTAAAACACATGCAAGCAACCCAAAGGCTAAGCTCATTATTAGTGGCTGTTACGCCACGCTTAATGCCGATGAAAGCGCCTCACTCCAAGGTGTAGACTTAGTCGTCAATAATCAACAAAAAGACCAGTTGGTCGCGCTGACACTAGAACACACCAATGAACTGACTATGCCCTCAATGGCGACAGAGCCAAATGAGGTGGCGTTATTTGCGCGTGGTCGTCAGCGCGCGTTTATTAAGGTGCAAGATGGCTGCCGTTACCGTTGCAGTTTTTGCATTGTGACCATCGCAAGAGGTGAAGAAAAAAGCAGAAATATCAAAGATATAGTTGATGAAGTTAATGCTATTCATAAACAGGGTATTAATGAAATAGTCATTACTGGCGTTCATCTAGGTGGTTACGGTAGCGATATCGACAGCGATTTATTAGCCCTTCTCACAACCTTGTTGGAGCAAACCACGGTACCTAGAATACGCATGGGCTCATTAGAACCTTGGGACTTACCAACGGGCTTTTTTAAACTATTTAAAAACCCAAGACTGATGCCGCACTTACATTTACCTATACAAAGTGGCTCTGATACGGTTTTAAAGAGAATGTCGCGGCGTTGTAAAACCGATGAGTTTCGTTCTTTAGTGAAGGCGGCACGAGTGGCTGTGCCAGGTATTAATATCACCTCCGATATTATTGTGGGTTTTCCTGGGGAAAGTGAAAAAGAATGGCAGGAAACCCTTGATTTTGTTGATGAAGTTAAGTTTTCTGACCTACACATTTTTAGTTATTCAAAGCGTGAGGGTACAAAAGCAGCGACTATGCCAGAGCAAGTTGAAACAGTATGTAAAAAAAGCCGCAGTAAAGCACTGCATCAACTCACGGCTAAGGCTCGGCATACCCTCATGGCCTCATTTATTGGTAGTCACTGTGATGTATTATGGGAAGATGTTCAACACACGGGCGAGGATGGGCGTTCGGTCGTTATGGGTTACACACCTAACTATCTGCGTGTAAAAACAATAACATCTAATCCCGCTGCAATATGTAACCAGATTAAAGCGTGTCGTTTGGAAGCTGTTGATAACAACGCAATGGTTGCAAGCTTTGATTCATAAGCACCACACGTTTTGGGCAGGTAATAAGCAAGGCCGTTAAACGTCCCCCCTATCGATTAACATTTTAGTCGCACCCGCTACAGAGATAGCGGGTACCAAAAAATTTACAACCGGTACCATCGTCGCAAGCAAGCTACAGCCGCCAAAACTTAAACTGGTCCAGCGAGACCTACGTAGTACCTGTTTTTGTTGTTCGAATAAAATGGCATGATTTTCAAACGCATACCCGGCGTATTCAAAACTCAAAAACCAAGCGCTAAATAATAACCAAACAGGCAAGCTAAATACATTAATACCGGGGACAAACGACAATAACAACAACGGGGTCGCGCGCACTAGGTAATACCATAGTTTTCTCAGTTCAGATAAGGTAATACTGATGGCTTCTTTAATCATTGAGCTGTTACTCGCGGTAGCGGGTGTCTCGCCTTTTAAATGAGCCTCTACCGCTTTAGCCAAGAGACCATAAAAAGGAGCGGCAATGATATTGGCCACTATTGTAAAACCGTAATACACCACCGATAAAAGGCTGATGATAAACACGGGTAAAATTAGCCAAGCTAACCAATCTAGCCAACTCGGTAGCATCGCATCGACGGTGGTCATTAAATAATGCCAAAGAACCCAGCTTGCGACACTAAAAAGAAGCGTATTAATCAGTAAAGGAATGACGATATAGCGCCTCAAACTTGGATGAAACACCAAATGGATGCCGGCTATAAAATACCCTGCCCCGCCCTGTAGTTTGCTTGTTTTAATTTTCATTTGTTACGGTAAATAGTCCACTGATGGATGTGCTTATTTGATAGAATCAACCAATTAAAGTACGCAATTGTATAGACACACGTTGGTGAATAAAAGAATGGAATTAGCCTACAGCAATACCAACATCAAGGGCAATAAAAGCCCTAAAGCCCGAGTTATCACCATCACCAGTGGTAAAGGCGGGGTTGGTAAAAGCAGCACCTCGACGAATTTAGCACTGGCGCTTACTGCACTCAATAAAAAAGTGTGCGTATTTGATGCTGATGCCAGTTTGGCTAACATCAATATTTTATTGGGTTTACAGCCTAAATACACGCTACAACACCTACTTAACGGCGAAAAAACCTTAAAAGACATCATCATTGATGGCCCCCGTGGATTAAAGATTGTACCGGGCGCTACTGGCGTTGCCGAGTACACTCATTTGACCGCCGAGCAAAAAGATGTGCTCTTATTGGCCTTAGATCAATTACAACAAGAATTTGATTATCTGATCATAGATACGGCGGCAGGGATTAGTGACGATGTGCTCGATTTTGTCAAAGCAGCACAATTCTCTATCGTCATTATCACGCCTGAGCCCACCTCACTGACAGACTCGTTCTCCTTATTAAAAGTATTAAAACGCGCAGACTATTCACGCACGTCTTACATCTTAGTCAATATGGCAATGAACTATGACAATAGCCAACTCATTTATAAACGGTT
>JAGPVU010000034.1 GCA_018066825.1 Cycloclasticus sp. | reverse complement strand
AAAATGTTATCAATTGTCCCTTTGATGGCCGGTGGGGGCTTATTTGAAACAGGCGCTGGTGGCTCTGCGCCCAAGCACGTTAAACAGCTTATTGAAGAAAATCACTTGCGTTGGGATTCGTTGGGTGAGTTTTTAGCCTTGTGTGCGTCTCTTGAATATACCGCGATAACTGAAGATAACCATAAAGCTAAAGTGTTGGCGACCACCTTAGATCAGGCAACAGCAAAGCTATTGAATGAAGGCAAGTCACCGTCGCGTAAAACCGGCGAATTGGATAACCGCGGAAGCCATTTTTACTTGGCGTTATATTGGGCACAGGCCTTGGCAGAGCAACAAGATGAACCCGCATTACAAGCCCGGTTTGCACCCCTAGCTCAGTCCCTTGCTGAAAATGAAGAAAAAATTATCAGCGACCTAACCACCGATCAATGGCACGCAGTTGATATTGGCGGTTACTATATGCCTGACCTTGATAAAACTGAACAGGTAATGAGGCCGTCGGCGTTATTTAATCAAGTATTAATTTCTTTTTGCGGCTAAAAAAGAAAAAGTTAGCGCCGTCAGGCGCTGGCTTTTAAAAACGATGCGTTGTTGCTAAGGGTCGTTAAACGGCAATTAAGGCGTACGCAAAATAGAACGTAAGCCTTAAATGCTACAGTTGTAAGTCGACTGCATTAGCCATTAAGTCGACTGCATTAGCCATGAAGCGACTGCATAGCCTTGTCGAGTAAACTTTGGTAATCAGAACCGTGCTCGGGAAACAAGGCAGCACCAACTTTAGCGTTCAAGCGGATCATTAAACCATCCTCCAATGTGATGGGCTCAGCCAGTTGATTTTTAAGTTTTTCTACTAAAATAGGGGCGTGTTGTTCACTGGTTGCAATGGATAGGTTCGCAAAATTCATATCATCTAAATGTGCGTAGATATCAGATTCACGTGCATTAGTTAGTAAACGTTTGCTGATTGCCTTAATAGCCAGGTTGTTTTGACGTTGATTGATATCATCGACTAAGGAATCAAACGTGATGAACAGCATGACTGCCTTTGCCTGAGTGCGAGCGCTGAACTCAAGAAGCTGTTCAGTTTGCTCGGCAAACTCAACCCGATTAGGCAGCGATGTGGCTGAAGTCTGGGTTTGCATGAGTGAAGAATCCATTAGGTTTCCATAGTTATAATAGCTATTATAAATATGGCAGATTTTCTCCATTTTACTAGGGTAAAACAAAAAAAAGATTATAAAACGGAAGTGAGTAGGGAATTAGTGGGCGCAGACCGTTGGCTTTTTATATCAAGTTAAACAAAAGGTGAATTTTAAAAATGATAAAGCTAGTACCTAAGGTATTGCCTTTGGCAGACGAGAATTTAAGACGTTTATTATCAATGCGTGCGTTAAGCATAGGCGGTCAATTCGTTGTTCTCCTATTTGCCGAGTATTATTTAGGTTTGTCGTTACCGCTTAATCTAATAGTCATTACCTTAGTGTGTTTGTTAGTATTGAGTGTTTTTACCTTATTTTTGCTGAAACGACTTGATAGTATTGGTAGTCATTTTTTCTTTTTCCAGTTAGTTATTGACGTGCTCGCGTTGGCAGTTGTTTTATATTTGACGGGTGGCGCGACTAACCCCTTCGCGTGGTTTTTGCTCGTGCCACATAGTGTTGCTGCCACATTATTACCAAAAGCTTATGTGTGGTTAATGGCGTTACTAACGTCACTAACGTATACCTTGCTAGTGTTCTTTCATCGGCCATTAATACACCTTGAGCACTCAATGGAAATGGGCGTTAGTGACCATTTTTCAGAGCATGTTATCGGCATGTGGATTGGTTTTGTGCTGTTGACAGCCTTGATGGCTTATTTTGTTGCTGGCATGGCGGGGTCTTTGCGTAATAGAAATGAATCATTGGTGAAAATGAAAGAACAAATTTTTCGCGATGAACGCCTCGTTGCCTTAGGTGCTATGGCCGCTTCGGCAGCCCATGAGCTTGGTACACCATTGGGGACAATGGACATAGTTGCCCATGAGCTGGCATTAGAGCTTGAGCCATTGAATAATGCCTCTTTCAATAATCAACTATCGATTATACAAGGACAAATTAAACGCTGTAAAAACGAGTTATCAGCCATTACGCAAACAGCAACAATGGACCAATATGATACGGGCCAATTACTCGAGGTAGGTGAATATTTCCATAAAGCTTTAGCGCAATGGAGACTGTCCCACCTTGACGTTAATTTTATCAAAATTATAAAAGGTAATGCACCAGAACCTAAACTGGTTTCTGATATTGCATTAACCTATGCGTTTATTAACATTTTAGATAATGCGGCTGATGCGTCACCGTCATTTGTTCAAGTGACACTAGATTGGAATAGTGATCACGTTATTTTACTAATAGAAGACCAAGGAAACGGGATGGATGCTGCTCAACTGGCAGTATTAGGGGCGCAAATGGTGTCATCTAAAGAGGCGGGTCTGGGTATTGGAACCTATTTAGCAAAGGCTAGCATTGAACGTATTGGTGGTGAAATACGCTGGGAAAGAAGAAGTCCCAAGGGCTTACGCGTTAGTATAACCATTCCTTTTTCAATTTAAAGAGTGAAATATAATGGGTGATAAGAAAAGTAAATTACTGATTATTGATGACGATGAAATGTATTGTAGTGTGCTACAGAGCGCCTTCGAACGACGTAATTATGAGGTGGCTACGGCGTGTAACGCACAGCAAGCAACAACGCTTATTGAAAGCTTTAAACCGGAATTGGCGATTGTCGATTTACGCTTAGAGGAAAGCTCAGGACTGCATTTAATTAAACAACTTAGATCGCACAATAAGAAAACTAAAATCGTTATGCTAACTGGTTATGCCAGTATTGCGACCGCCGTTGAAGCAATTAAGTTAGGTGCAACTCAATACCTGACGAAACCAGCTAATGCCGATGAGATTTTAGCAGCCTTTAGTAACCCGCTGCCCGATGCGACTATTAACCCCGTAGAAAAGCCCTTGTCTGTGAAACGTGTAGAGTGGGAGCATATGCAAAAAGTTTTATTGGAATGTGATGGAAATGTTTCAGAGGCAGCGCGGCGGCTTAATATGCATCGACGAACCTTGCAAAGGAAGCTATCAAAGCGACCAGTCAGACAATAATTTTCAGAAAAGCAATAAAAGTTCCTACACCAGCTTGATTGGTCAGACACAATGATGGACAATCCACTCCCTAATTTACTGTAATGAATAATGGTGACTCGTGTTGGTCCCCTCGCAACGTAAAATTGTGAACCCCGCCAGGCCCGGAAGGGAGCAACGGCAGCAATGGAGTCGTGTGCCGAGGTGCGGCTGGCACGAGTTACCACCCACTATTTATTCATCTAATGCGCTAAAAAAGCGCACAATAAGCCAGAGCTTTGTTACCCTACTAGTCTATGAGTTATAAAGTATTTGCAAGAAAATGGCGGCCATTAAATTTTGCCCAAGTTGTTGGGCAAGAACATGTCGTGCGCGCATTAGTCAACGGCTTAGAGCACGATAGGCTTCACCACGCGTACTTGTTTACCGGTACCCGAGGGGTAGGTAAAACCACAATTGCGAGGGTGCTCGCTAAGGCATTGAACTGCCCTAACTCTAATGGTGCTGAGCCGTGTGGCCAATGCGACACTTGTATAGATGTTGATCAAGGTCGTTATCCAGACTTAATTGAAGTGGATGCCGCATCAAGAACGGGCGTTGATGATACCCGCGATTTATTAGAAAACGTGCAATATTCACCGAGCCGGGGGAAATACAAGGTGTACCTAATCGATGAGGTGCACATGTTTTCTAAAAGCAGTTT
>JAGPVU010000030.1 GCA_018066825.1 Cycloclasticus sp. | reverse complement strand
CTCATCAATCAAGTCCAACACAATAATGGTATTAGTACTTTCCACAATCGAACGACATAACTCTGTAGTTTGTGTTTCCTCAGGTTGGTACGCTGTAAAATGAATCAAATAACTTTGTGCACGAAATGCACACGTATCCTTCTCCATTGCAACACCACCATGGGCTAATAATTGTGGTGATATTAAGCATAACAATCCCAACAGGGCCAATTTTAAACCTACCCAAGTAGTTAATACTTGGGTAGGTTTGCCATTATGACTAGTCAATGAAGGTAGGTATGATTTGACCATAAATCTCTTCGATAATCCGTTCACCTTTCGCATTATAAAAGAACAATAATGCACCATAACTACTATCTGGGTCATTCAGCAAACTACTGAGTCGTTCTGTTTCCCAGGCAACATCCGTTGCTTCAATATCCAGTATTTTTGTTTCGCCCGGTTGAATAGGCGTTTGGTCTGATACTTTTAACGAATCATTAGCCACCAGCTCATCCGGATAACCGACATCAACACCCTTCATTGCTGCAGGAACAGAATGATTAACAAAGCGTATATTAGCCGCCGTAAACTCACCTAATTGAATTGGTGAATTGGTGTTATTGGTGATTTTAGCTTTAACCGTTACCGTACGACCTGGCAAATAATATTCTGCACTCAGATTTTTGACAGTCACCATGCCGGCATACTTATTTACAGGTACGTCAACGTGCGCTTTACTACCTTGTAGAGGAACAGTTCTTGGGTATTTCTCTTTGGTAATATTATTGGCGTATATCAGTGTGACGATAATCCCTACTATTAAAGTAGCCGCTATTTTACGATCATTATTAGTAATCAATTGATCCCAACTGCCTTGTTTAACCAATAAATAGCGTTGAATAATCAATGGGCGTCTAAACCACCATAGTAACCACAAAACACCAACAGTCGCCCAAATTGCATGCCATTTAATAACATTGGGAACTGCATAGGAACCTAGATTAGCGATTTCAGTGCCTGTTCTAGTCGTTATAGAATAGACAAAATCATCTGCATCACCTGCAACAGTTATCCATATTCCAGGGCCTACTAAACCACCAGCAGACTCAACATTAATCATTGGATGTACGTGATGACGACCCGGTATACGTGCTTTTAGTATTACTTTAAAGTCATACACATGCCCCATCTCAACACCTGTTGATTGGATCATCGGCACACCATCAAGATACGTTTCGACACGGACAAACACAGGACCCGGTGTTGCGTTGCCTAAAAAGATCGTACTCGGTTTATTGATCACTTCAGGCCAACGTGAGAAGAAATGCACCTTTCCTGTCATTTCCACTAAATCATTGACTTGTATAGTAGAGTCATTTTCAACAGACCATTTGATATCGTACCAATGAAGTGTTTTCATCCTCAAAAACGGTTCTTGGTTTCTCTCGCCATGCGCCAAGACTAGTCCTGTTACGCACATTAAAACCATCAGCAGGACTGATTTAATCAGTGCTGCACGTACGTTTAACGCGTTACGCTTACTACTTTTCATCGTCGTCATCCCCAAGTCCTACGTGTTTTTTCATTACATTAGGTATCGTGCCTAAATTGGTTAACCATTCTCCAATCTTCCACCATACAAAAAACAAAATCATACAAACAAAGCCTGAAAACCCTGTTGAAATCAATGTGGATTCACCACCGAAAGTTCTTAAGGTTCCACGCTCTATAAAGCGTAAATACTCTGGTGTCGCAGTTCTTGTAAATGAGTAGCCAATCATATCTGCCACGTTAACTAACTGCCCCATGTGAACAACTGGTTCGTGGTAAGGCGCAAGGATTGGCCAATTCGCAGGAGCAAAAGCAAAAGCAACTGCACTACCACCAAAAATTGAGGTGATAAATAAGTTTCTACTCAGCAATAACACCAAATCCATCAGCATTAAGCCAGGCAATACAATCGCAGGCCAAATCATGCTGTAAGGAAAGTATGTCCATAAATGGAAGCCAACAATTCGGCTAATCCATTCACCAAGCACTAAACAAAACGCACATAAAGTGCCCGCAATCGGCAAACCAAACCGCATCATAAATGGATATGACAAAGCAGCGGGTATAAATATTAACAACATCGGTGTTGCTGTTACCCAATACATCCTATCTTTCCAGTCAACCCAGAAGTCCCAGTCGCCCACTGTCAACATAATGTGGATGTGGAATGCTGCAATAATTGCAAAAAACAATATAGCAACAACAAACATATCCAAGCCTCTAGCAATTCTAGCCGCCTCAGAATTTGGTGTTGTTACTGCACTTAGAAGCGTTGCTTCATTAGTGGTTAATTTCATCTTACTTATCCTTTCTTTATATACAAATTATTTTCAAAAAAAAACCTTGGCCCTTAATAATTAAGCAGCCAAGGATTTTTTAAACATCAAATTATGACGTTAGTTCGCCTTTTTCATTAAGTACTTTCGGAAGTAACTCAACCATGTATTTCATTACCTGAATGAGCACACCACTTAGTGCAATAATGGTCCAACCAAAAAATACAAAACCCCAATGCAATGGCACTGTAAAGTATTCTTCCATCAACCAGAACGCATGACCCCATTCGTTATAACCCACTGTAGGTAACAACATAAATGGTCCACAAACCACTAAAACCAACGCAATGGAAATTTTTCTAGCAAAAAACGGCAAGCGCGTTATCGCGTAGAAAAACAACGTGAAACCAATAATAATAAACACCGGCATAGACATATAGAACAACATAATATGACTCGGTGTAAAACTGGTGTCCCTAACTACAGTTTGATGCCACGTTGCATCTTGTTCCGCATAGAAGCTACCTGCAAAATAAAAGGCAAATGCATAAACAACTAGCATAGAAACCCATAGCATCAAACGTCTAAGTTCTTCACGGGGTTTTACATTATTAAGGTGTTTGTCGCGTGTTAGCCACATATAGCCAACAAAGGTAAAAAACAAGGATATTTCAATAACAATTTCTGCCCAAAAGAAAGTCATCCAATACTTGTCAAACATTGGGTCTGTAGCATCTAAGCCATAATCCCAAGCCGCCCATTGTTGGTACCAACGTGCCCCACCAAAGATTATAGCAAGGACAATCATCCCCATAATCATAGGCTTTAAGTTAAATTTAAACGGTGCAATTGCTTTTGCTTGCCCGACTTCGTCGTGTGTTACAGCCATAATATTCTCCTAAAGATTTTTTCTAACGGATAACAGGTTAATTCAATACGCCTATCTATTCAAGTTATTTTAATGATTTAGATCATTTAAACTACATCACTACCCTTACTTAAATACATCATAAGTATAGACCTTAAAAAGACCCTTAAATTCATTTTTATCGGATTTACTGCTCTTGGTTTCGTTGCACCAACTTTTGATCTTATATTTGAATTGTTGATTGCTAACAGCAAACGTATAATCTACTCATTAAACTTCTCGTCAATTACTCACCGTGCTGTTAACTCACCCCGCCCCAAATATAAGGACTTTAAGATGTATCGTATTCTCAATTTAGGCTGCCTGTTTTGCCTATTACTCCCCAGCATTGCTTTCGCCTCTAACAATGATGGGCAACCAACTTTAGATTTGACCACACACACCGTCGGTTATCTCGCCTTGATCGTTTTCAGCTTAGCCTACTTGCTCGTTATTTTTGAAGATCAACTACATCTACGTAAATCTAAGCCGGTACTCTTAGCTGCAGGCATTATTTGGATAATGATAGCCATTGTTTATCAGCAACACGGTTTTGATCACGCCGCAGAAATCGCTTTGCGGCATAACTTTTTAGAATACGCTGAGTTGTTTTTCTTTTTACTCGTCGCAATGACTTATATTAACGCGATGATCGAGCGCGGTGTTTTTGATGCCTTACGCGGTTGGTTGGTGAAAAAAGGCTTTAGCTATAAGAGCTTGTTCTGGTTGTTAGGCATTCTTGCTTTCGTTATTTCGCCGGTGGCCGATAATCTAACCACCGCCTTAATCATGTGTACAGTTGCCCTAACCGTTGGCGCAAAAGAGCCTAAGTTTATTGCTTTATCCTGCGTTGCCATTGTTGTGGGCGCTAATGCAGGCGGCGCTTTTAGCCCATTTGGCGACATTACGACATTGATGGTCTGGCAAAAAGGCAGAATCGACTTTGCCGAGTTTTTTGTTTTATTCGTGCCTTCGGCTGTTAATTACTTAGTGCCAGCAGCCATTATGCATTTTTTTGTTCCTGATGGAACGCCAGACGCCATTGGGGGTAAGCAATTAAAAATAAAACG
The DNA here is from genome assembly GCA_018066825.1 of Cycloclasticus sp. GTDB lineage: Bacteria > Pseudomonadota > Gammaproteobacteria > Methylococcales > Cycloclasticaceae > Cycloclasticus. The sequence goes on along the minus strand of JAGPVU010000030.1, from coordinate 3,016 downwards.
CGGCGGCATCATAATTGTTGTCTTGTTCTTACTTACAATTATAACCGCAGTGAGTTTCCACAATTTCTTACACCTGCCCCCTGCCATCGGCATGATGACTGGCCTCGCCTATTTAAAATTCTTTGGTTACTACCTCAAAAGAACATCCTTGATAGAAAGCACAGACACTGAAGATCGTTTTGACGAAGGGTTTAACGCCGAAGATAAACCCTCTAACAGTCAACAAACCAAAGGCTTTGACATATTCCAAAAAGTTGCTGCTGCCGAGTGGGATACCTTGTTTTTCTTCTACGGTGTCATTATGGCCGTTGGCGGCCTAGGTTTTATCGGATATTTAGGCATGGCATCTGAGGCCATGTATGGTCAATTAGGCCCTACTTACGCCAATATAATCGTTGGCCTACTATCAGCGATTGTGGATAATATTCCGGTGATGTTTGCGGTCTTAACCATGAACCCCGAGATGTCACACGGTCAATGGTTGTTGGTTACGCTAACAGCCGGTGTTGGCGGTAGCTTATTGTCTGTTGGCTCTGCGGCTGGCGTTGCCCTGATGGGTCAGGCCCGAGGCATATACACCTTTGCCTCCCATTTGAAATGGACACCCGTCATTGCCTTAGGTTACGCTGCCAGCATATACGCACATTTATGGATCAATGCCTCACATTTTTAATCGCCTAAGCCCATGATCAATTTTTTTACACCTCCCGTCGTTGGTTTTGCAGCCAGCAGCGGTACAGGGAAAACCACGCTATTGAGCCGTCTCATTCCTATTTTGAATGAGCGCGGCTTTAAAGTCGGTTTAATAAAACACAGCCACCATGATTACGATATTGATCAACCGGGTAAAGACAGTTACCGCTTACGCAAAGCGGGGGCCTCTCCAGTGGTTTTGGTTTCAAGTCACCGACGCTCGGTGATTACTGAGTTATCAGGTAGCGAACCCACACTGGCCGAACAGTTGTATTGTTTTTCCGATGCCGACATCGACCTAGTTATCGTAGAAGGCTTTAAACAGGAAGCTTTTGCTAAGATTGAACTCCACCGCGCTGAACTAGACAACCCTCTACTTCACACAACAGACGCCTCTATAATCGCTATTGCTACTGATAGTCTGCTTTCTGTTAATATTCCTTGCTTAGATATTAATAAACCTGAGCAAGTGGCCGATTTTATGATCCAACGATTTCTTAATCAGCACGCATGATTGATGCTTGTGCCAACAAGGAACTGCTTACGCTTAAGCAAGCACTTAAGCTTATTCTTGATGTGTCGAACACCACGCTAGGTTTTGAGCGCGTTAATATAAAAAACGCACGCAATCGGGTGCTCTACGAGCCCATACACTCAGCCATAGATGTTCCCAGTTTTCGCAATTCATCGATGGATGGCTATGCCCTACACCACAGCTACACCGAAGGCGACAAACCAAGCGTGGTAGGCACATCCTGGGCCGGTCGCCCGTTCCTTGGCGATATAAAAGTAAATGAGTGCATTAGAATCTTTACCGGTGCTTTCGTGCCGGATCAATGTGATCGTGTGATCATGCAAGAGAACGCTCAACAAGATAAGGGCCAACTTAAAATAAGCGCGCCCCCTTTGCCACATGAAAACATTAGAAACATAGCTAGCGATACACATAAAAACCAACGCCTCCTTAACCAGGGTAAACGTTTAAAAACTGCCGACCTTGGCCTTCTTGCCTCCTGCGGTATTATGGAAGCCCCTGTCTTTAAGCGCTTAACTGTTGGTTTTTTTTCAACCGGCGATGAGTTGATACCGCTTGGCACTGCAGCTAACATCGGGCAAATATACGACAGCAATCGCTATACCTTGCATGCCTTATTAGAAGAAGCTGGTGCTATTGCGATTGATATGGGCGTCATTAAAGATGAGCCGGAGGCGGTCGAAAAAGCCCTACTTTCAGCATCAACTAGCTGTGACGTCATTATTACCAGTGGCGGCGTATCCGTCGGTGAAGCAGACTTTATTACCCCCACTTTAGCCAAAATAGGCCGCGTTGACGCTTGGAAGGTTGCGATCAAACCCGGCAAACCTTTAGTCTTTGGAAAAGTCAATAACGCGTTATTTTTTGGCCTACCCGGCAACCCCGTGTCAGTGATGATTACCTTTCAACAAATTGTGCTTCCTAGCTTACAAAAACTGATGGGGCAACACGTTCAACAACAAGCCATGCACCTACACGCCATTTGTGAAGAAGAGATAAAGAAGCAACCGGGTCGCATGGAGTTTCAGCGGGGTATTGCCACAAATAAAAATGGCCAACTAACCGTCCGTACAACCGGCGACCAAAGCTCACATAGATTGAACTCGATGTCCGATGCGAATTGTTTAATCGTACTACAACAAGCTGATGGTAATATCGCTGAAGGACAGACCGTCAATATTCAGTTATTGGAAAACACCTTATGACACAATCATCTATATTAATCACAGGCGGTGCGGGCTACATCGGTAGCCACGTGGTAAAGCTGCTCGGGCAACGTAAGGAAAAAATTATCGTTTTAGACGATTTATCCAGTGGTTTCGAAACAGCCGTTTTGCACGGTGAACTTATTAAAGGCAGTACCGGCGATCAAGCATTAGTCGATAACATTATTAAGCACAATCAGGTTGAATCAGTGTTGCATTTCGCCGCCCATACCATTGTTCCAGAATCTGTTGAAAACCCGTTAAAGTATTATAAAAACAATACCTGTTGCACCCGCAACTTACTTGAATGTTGCACCTCTGCTGGTATTAAACAATTTATTTTTAGCTCGACCGCGGCAGTGTATGGCGAGTTGAAAACCGGCTTCGCCAATGAAGACACTCAGACTGCTCCCATTAACCCGTACGGTTCATCTAAATTGATGAGCGAACAAATGATTAGGGATTTGTCCAAATCCACTCAACTAAGGCATGTAATCCTACGGTATTTTAATGTCGCTGGCTCTGACCCAGATGGGCTAATTGGGCAATCCACCCTTAACGCCACCCTGCTAATTAAAGTGGC
>JAGPVU010000024.1 GCA_018066825.1 Cycloclasticus sp. | reverse complement strand
ATGTCGATATAAATCGCAAATCGCGCCGCCTCTTCACCTTGTATGGCTTGCAACAAAGGCACACCTAAAGAAATAATATTACCCAAACCGCAAACCAGCATCAACGCCCCCAGCTCAGGCTTACCCCAACCTTGACGTTTTAACCACGGGTAAAATCCCCAGCAAGCCAGCATACCAACCACAATGCCAACATTCGACACTAAGGGCGCACTAAAGATATCACCGGTTAAGGTCACTCTTGGAATGACAGAAAAAATAAGCGCCGGATAAAAAAGGTTCAGCACCAAGGTACTGATCACACGACGGGTATCCACCAACGTCAACCCTGCGGGGCGCCAGTGTCGTAACAACACACCCATTAAAATGATGAACGCACTAGGCAATAGTGCTAGATTTATTTGATTAATTATGTCCATAACTTTGGTCAGCTCGTACTTTCAATGTCTATTCTTTTTCATTAAAACGCACTCAAGGTAAGAAACCCATTTTTTAAAAGCAAAAAAAAAGCCCCGCATAATGCGAGGCTTTTTAATCGTTTAGAAATTAAGCCGTAACGTTAACAGCTTGTGGTCCTTTAGGGCCATTTTCTACGTCGAAGTTCACTTGCTGACCTTCGTTCAATGTACGAAAACCTTCGCTAGCAATAGCTGAAAAATGTACGAATACATCTTTGCTGCCATCTTCTGGAGTGATAAAGCCGAAGCCTTTTGATTCGTTAAACCACTTAACGGTTCCTGTTGCCATGATAATTACCTCAAATAAAATTAAAAAAGTGTTACAAATCTTACAAGGAAATTAACAAGAGCAGATCTTACAAAAACCAGTAGAGAATGTAGCAAGAGCGATTCTAACCCAGTTCCAAAATAAAAACACTAATTTATCAACTTTAATGCGATATAGCCTGTGATTACGTTAGATTATCGGGTATAATCCGCGCCTCTTAATGGTTGTGCTGATCGGTCTGCACTCCACTCTCAAATCGGTAATTTCATTTTACCTAACTTTACTAGCAAGTTTTCCGCCTTGACCGTACCGCTTTAATCTGTGGTGGTTGGATCTCTGGAGAAATAATATGTCGTTCGAATCCCTCGGCCTTAGAGCCGAATTAAGCCGTGCTGTATCAGAAAAAGGTTACACCACCCCTACATCAATCCAACAACAGTCCATTCCGCACATCCTACAAGGTAGAGATATTATGGGTGGCGCACAAACAGGTACGGGTAAAACAGCCAGCTTTACGCTGCCTATATTACAGCGTCTAATGGAACACGGTGAGCCATCCAATAAACCATCAAAGGTACGTGCGTTAATTTTAACCCCTACTCGCGAGTTAGCTGCACAAGTAGCCGAAAGCGTCGTTGATTATGGCAAACACCTACCTTTATCGTCATTCGTCATCTTTGGCGGCGTTAACATCAACCCACAAAAACAAAAGCTTCGCAAAGGTGTTGATATATTAGTCGCTACCCCGGGCCGCTTACTCGACCACGTATCTCAACATACTGTCGATTTATCTGCGGTTGAGATTTTAGTCCTCGATGAGGCCGACCGTATGCTCGACATGGGCTTTATTCGAGATATTAGAAAACTGCTCGCCATCTTGCCAAAGAAAAAACAAACCCTATTGTTCTCTGCCACGTTTTCTAAAGAGATCAAAGCGCTTTCCAGCACGTTATTACACGATCCTGCGCTAATAGAAGTGGCCAAGCAAAACACCGCCTCTGAACTGATATCACAGATCGTACATCCCGTTGACAAAAAACGTAAACGCGAACTACTGTCCCTGTTAATCGGATCAAATAATTGGCAGCAAGTATTAGTTTTTACTCGCACCAAACACGGTGCCAATAAACTAACCGAACAACTGAATACCGACGGCATTACTGCTGCCGCCATTCATGGCAACAAGAGTCAGGGCGCACGCACCAAAGCACTCGCAAACTTTAAAACCAACGCGATCCGCGTGCTGGTCGCCACCGATATCGCCGCACGTGGTTTGGATATCGATCACCTACCACATGTGGTTAACTTTGAACTGCCGAACGTACCTGAAGATTACGTGCACCGCATCGGTCGTACTGGCCGCGCAGGCAGCCCAGGTGAAGCGATGTCACTGGTCTGCGTCGATGAGCTTAAGTTACTTAAAGATATCGAGCGACTGATCAGCCGTAATATCGAAAAACTGATTATCGACGGCTTTGATCCCGACCCAAGCATTAAAGCAGAGCCGATTAAAAATGGGCGTAATAACACGCCACGCTCAGCAAAAAAGCCTAATCACAATAATTTAGCGCGCTCTAATAAACCAAGAGCTTCATCTAATGGAGCTAAGCGTCAAAACAGCCAAAATAATCGTTCGGATAGCTTTGGTAATCGATAAAAAAGCTCTCTTATATTTAAAAATTTTTACGGATATATATTATGTTAGTTAGTGCAAACATCACCATGCAATTTGGCGCCAAGCCTTTATTTGAAAACGTTTCCGCAAAATTCGGCAACGGCAACCGTTACGGCTTAATCGGCGCTAATGGCTGCGGCAAATCAACCTTTATGAAAATCCTTGGCGGCGATCTGGAGCCCAGCGCGGGTAATATATCGATGGATCCGGGCGAACGTATTGGTAAATTGGGTCAGGACCAGTTTGCCTTTGAACAGTACACGGTGATTGATACCGTCATCATGGGGCACGAAGAATTATGGGCTATTAAACAAGAACGTGACCGTATCTACTCCCTAGCTGATATGAGTGAAGATGACGGCATGAAGGTCGCTGAACTGGAAGTAGAATTTGCCGAACTTGATGGCTATAGCGCCGAAAGTCGCGCCAGTGAATTACTGATGAGCGCCGGTATCGACCAAGACCAACACTTCGGCCTAATGAGTAATGTCGCACCCGGTTGGAAGCTGCGTGTTTTATTGGCACAAGCACTGTTTTCAGAGCCTGATATTTTGCTACTAGATGAACCCACCAACAACTTGGATATCAACACCATCCGCTGGTTAGAGGGCATTATCACGCAATCCAAAAGCACCATGATCATCATTTCGCACGATAGGCATTTCTTAAACGCTGTGTGCACCCATATCGCTGACATTGATTATGGTGAACTTCGCCAATACCCCGGCAACTACGACGACTTTATGATGGCCTCGACCCAGGCACGCGAGTTATTACAATCCGAGAATGCCAAAAAGAAAACTCAAATTGCCGAATTACAGCAGTTCGTCAGCCGCTTTTCTGCCAATGCATCAAAGGCCAAACAGGCGACCTCACGCGCTAAAAAGCTAGAAAAAATTGAACTGGCCGACATCAAACCTTCATCACGGGTCAGTCCTTTTATTCGTTTTAAGCAAGCGAAGAAACTGCACCGCGAAGCCGTCACCGTCGAAGGCTTGGCACACGGCTTTGATGAAGGCCCATTATTTGAAAATTCATCCATGATTTTAGAAGCGGGCACTCGCATGGCCGTTATCGGTGAAAACGGCGCCGGTAAAACCACTTTTTTACGTTGCTTAATGAATCAACTTACAGCGAATAAGGGCACCATCAAATGGGCTGAAAACGCTACCCTCGGTTATTGCCCGCAAGATGCCAGTGCTGATTTTAATGTGGATATGACGCTGTTTGATTGGATGAGCCAATGGCGCAAGCCAAGCCACGACGATCAAATCATACGCATGACACTTGGTCGCTTATTGTTTTCAACTGATGATTTTAACAAGAAGGTATCGGTTTGCTCCGGTGGTGAGAAAAACCGTTTATTATTCGGTAAACTCACACTCGGTGAAACCAATGTGATGCTGATGGACGAACCGACTAACCATTTAGACATGGAATCAATCGAAGCCCTTAACTTAGCCTTAGAAAATTACGATGGCACCTTGATTTTTGTCAGTCATGACCGTGAGTTTGTCTCATCATTAGCCAACCGTATTGTGGAAATAACGCCCAATGGCATCGTTGATTTCCATGGTGGTTACGATGAATACCTACGTAGCCAGCAATTAGATGCTAAAAAAGCGGGCTAGTTTAATGTAACGCCCGCTAACGGCCTGTACTAACTGCTTGGTACAGGCTTTTTTATGCGCTAAGCCTTAATCTTCGATGATCCGGCAGGCGGTCAACAGCCGTTGCATTTCAAGCTGTCCTTTAGCACGTGCGAAATCAATATTTCTCGTTGGTATTTTGTCGGGGTGAGCCACCATACTAAGTGCTTTTTCAACACTCGCCTCACGCAAGATATGCAACATCGGGTACGGCGAACGGTTGGTGTAATTTGCCGCATCATCTGAAGCCTGCCCTTCAAAACAATACCCCGGATGAAAGCTGGCTAATTGAAAAACTCCTTCGTAGCCTTGATCTTCCAACAACGCCTGTGCCACCGATAGCAGATCCAAGTAATCTTCAAACGCTTCAAAACCCATTGGATAGATCAATAGTGAGGTTTCCCTATGCGGTTGCTCACTTAGGGCCGTCAGCTCATCGCTCAGTGCCATTAGACACGCTTCAAAAGCGCTTTTATTTACCACGGTGTAGTACACTTTACCGGCATCCAGTACCGGCTTGGCGAACGGGCAAAAATTCAACCCCACAATCACTGTCTTAACCCAATGCTGACAACTCGCTATAATAGCGTTATTTGTCGCGCTCACCACACCAAGTCATCGGGCACTTCAAAACCCGCATACTCATCATCCGTTGCTGGCGTACTATTGTCATTCCAGTAAATAATTCGGCTCTTATCACGCAGCTCAATTTTTCCCGCAATAGGTGCTGGCACTACCTCATAAGTTTTAATGAATTTTACGATTGCGGCTGTTCCTTTTACTAAACTTTGGCGTAAGGCGCTGCTGATATAAATGGTCCGTATTTTATTATTATCGCTAAAATTAAAGCCAACACCGTCATCGTTTTTGGCCAATTTATTATCATTAATCAACTGATTGATTTGCCCGATCAATTGCTTTTTTTCGGCTTCCGCACTCAACTTGGCATTGAGCAGTTTATCTTTCTCTCGTTGCTCAGCCTTTGCCTGATTGGCCAATTGAGCGGCTTCATCGAGCACCTGGGTTTTATGCTTTTTACTGTATTGCACCTGTTTGCGCTGTTCGCTGTTTACTTTATGGGCCTTAGACTTACTGGTTAACCCGGCTTTTAAAAGCTGCTCGCGCAAGGAAAGATTCTTCATCGTATGGAGGTTTAACTCAAGGTGTTTAAAAAAAACATATCATACAAGATTTAACTACGCCATACACCATACGCTGCTTATTACACTTATTTGATATACCCAACAACGATTTCTGGCAAGACACTAATTGTCATTCAAGCTAGTTTGATTTAAATCTCTCTCAACACCCACATCGGCGGTTTATTCGCTACATCTTTGATCCCCCATAAACCTGCAGCCACCACGCAGGCAGCACTCAGCAAAGGCGTTAACACGCAAAGCCATAGGTTAAATTTAAAGTCTAAATGCAGCACAAATGCATATAAGCCAAACGATACCAATTCAAACATCAGCACTGCGATTAAGCCCGACACCATGCCAATAATTGAAAACTCGACCCAATGCGCCTGATTCAGCAAAGCACGGTTAGCACCCAAGGCACGCATTAAGGCGCCCTCGTTAATACGGTTATCAAGGGTTGAATTGACCGAGGCAAATAACACCGTAAAACCTGCTAATAACGCGAAATACAGCAAATAATTAACCGCCGCCGTTAACTGCGTTAGGATGGTTTTAAATTGTTTTAAAATCGCGTCTACTTCCAACAGCGTCATACTCGGAAATTGCTTAACCAACACGTTTAGCACTTTTTTATTGGCATCGGATAGGTAAAAGCTGGTGATATAAGTGGTTGGGTAGCTGTTAAGAGAGCCGTCGCCAAACACCATATAAAAATTCGGTTTCATGGTGTCCCATTGCACACTACGAATGTGCGTAACGACTGCATCCATCTGCTCGCTACCAATGCTAAAGGTTAGCTTGTCGCCTAAGGTCACCCCTAAGCTATCAGCCAACTTGCTTTCGACCGACACCTCGCCTTGCTTGGCTGTACCCCACTGCCCCGCCACTGTTTTATTGTCGCTCGGTAGGCTATGACCCCAAGTTAAGCTGAGGTCGCGGTGAGTTGCTCGCTCACCTTGTGAATCTTTACTCACGATCCGCTGTACCGGGATGTCATTAATGCCCACCAAGCGCCCCCGCACCACGGGGTAAAAATCAGCCGCAGGAATGTCGTGCTGTTTTAATTGCTGTTCAAATAAGCTCGCTTGCTGCGGCAAAATATTCATCGCAAAGTGATTGGGTGCATTATCGGGTAGTTGTTGCTGCCAGTCTTGAATCAAGTCGTTACGCACAGTAAAGCTCAGTAACATCGCCAATAAGGTAATACTAAAAGCTAAAATTTGCGTCACACTGGCCGTGGGATTTCTTAGTACACCCTGCAAACCCAGTCGATAATTTAGCCCCACGTACGGCAATAATTTACGCAATTGCTTGAGCAGGCCCATCAGCAAAACGCCCGATAGCACCGTGGCAAGCAACCCCCCGCCGATGATCGTCAACATTAATTTGTAATCTTCTGTGTAACGCCAAATTAAGCCGGAAATTAACAGCAATGCTAAGCCATATACCAGCCAGGCGCTATTTGATAAGGGCTCTAACTCACGTCGCAACACGCGTAGCGGCGAGACCTTTTTTAAACGTAATAAAGGCGGAAGCGCAAAGCCAATTAAAATCGCAAACCCGGTTAAAAAGCCTAGCATTACCGCAATCACGCTCGGCGCAGCGACTTTGGCAGGCAGTAAATCCCTAAGTAATTCAAATAAGGCCTCTTGTGTTACCCAACCGAGTAACGAACCGATCGAACACGCCAGTAGCCCTAAGATAAAAAACTGATACAAAAACAGCCGCAAAATATCGTTTTGCTTACAGCCTAAACAGCGCAAAATAGCGGTCGCGTTAAAGTGCCGTTCGCTATAGCGTCGGGTAGACATAGCAATCGCCACACCGGCAATTAAAATAACAATGATGCTCGACAAGCCTAGATAACGTTCGGCGCGGGATAAGGCGCTGCCTAATTCTGGACGGTCGTCTTGTACGTCCATTAAACGTTGCCCGGGAATTAACCAAGGCTTCACCCACGTGCTAAACACTGCAAGTGCCTCCGCGTCACCACTAAATTGAAAAAAGTAATGCACATGGCTACCGGGCTGCACAATCTGTGTCGCTTGCAAATCAGCCTCATTCATCATCACCCGTGGGGACAGGCTGTATAAATCACCGCGTTTATCTGGCTCGTAAGTAATAATTTCACTCACTGTTAGCGCCTGTTCACCCACCGTCACCTGATCACCTAGACGCAGCTTTAGGCTTGATAAGACCCGTGCATCCAACCACACCTCGCCGGCCTTTGGGCCGTGGTTGCGCACTGTTTCAACGCTGTAGTCAGCCTGTGTAGTTTTTAACTCACCGCGCAAGGGATATAGCGGGCTTACTGCTTTAACACCTGCTAGCAATAATTCATCATTTTCAATCAATACGGTAGAAAATTCAGATGTTTTCGCTTGTTGCAAACCCAGCTCACGCGCTTTATCCAGCCACTCCGTGGAGATTAAGTCCGAACTGGTAATCACCAAATCCGCCGCTAAAAATTCCGCCGCTTGGGTGCTCATGGTTCGGTGCATGCGGTCGGCAAACAGGCTGATCGCGGTCGAGCTGCTGACTGCAATAATCAACGCCAATACCAACAGCGTTAATTCGCCGCTGCGCGCGTCGCGTTTTAATAAGCGTACGGCTAAACCAAGTCGGTTCATGTCAATTTGCCTGCATCAATGTTAACTGTACGCTGGCATCGTGCAGCTAACGCCGCATCGTGTGTAACCAGAACCAGCGTGGTGTTTTTTTCTTGGTTTAGCTCAAACAATAAATCGATAATTTGCTCGCCGGTTTTGCTGTCTAAATTGCCGGTTGGTTCGTCGGCAAATAAAATAGCTGGTTCGGTAACAAACGCACGCGCTAAAGCCACGCGTTGCTGTTCACCGCCGGATAACTTCATTGGGGTGTGGCGCAAGCGTTGTTCAAGCCCCACGCGTTTGAGTAAGGCCGTGGCGGTTTGTTCTGCACCTTTATCGCCACGTAACTCGAGCGGCAGCATCACGTTTTCCAATGCGGTTAAACGCGGCATCAGTTGGAATGACTGGAACACAAAACCCACCAGCTTGTTGCGTACATCTGCGCGGCCATCTTCATCCAAGGCGGTCAGTTCTGTACCCTGTAAAGTCACGCTGCCGTTGCTCGGCGTGTCCAATCCGGCTAACAAACCTAACAGGGTCGATTTGCCTGAGCCCGACGCCCCCACAATGGCGATACTTTCAGCTTCATTAATCGTTAAGTTAACAGATGATAAGATAGTCAAATCACCGTCAGCAACAGGGACGGTTTTACCGAGGTTTTGAGCTGTAATAATGGCTTGTTTATTTTTTAACATCAATAGGGTTCACAATGGCTAGGTTAGTTTTATACCCACAGGGCATACGTTTCACTCTGCGAGCACTTCGTATTACAGCAGCAGGTAAAGCCTGTCTGCTTAATTTAGTTTTAGTCGTTTTACTGGCATTTTTATCAGTCGTTTCAACCGCGTCCTCCGCCAAAACAATCGTCGTATTAGGCGATAGTATAAGCGCTGCCTACAATATGCCTGAAGAAAAAGGCTGGGTAAACCTGCTACAACAAACATTACAAGCCAACGGCTACCCACACACCGTGGTTAATACCAGCATTAGCGGCGATACCACCGCCGGTGGACTGGCGCGTATCAACAAGGCCTTAGAGCAACACAAACCCGAATTAGTTCTATTAGAATTAGGCGCAAACGACGGATTGCGTGGTTTCCCACCCTTTTTAATCAAAAAAAACTTACGCGAACTCATCAAACGCAGCCAACAATCTGGTGCGCAAGTACTGTTGCTCAGTATGCGTATTCCCTCTAACTACGGTAAACGCTATACCGACCTGTTTTACAATAACTACCCCGAGCTAGCCGACGAAATGGACATTCCCTTTGTGCCGTTTATTTTAGAAGACATCGCGCTAGCACAAGACATGATGCAAGCCGACCAGCTCCACCCAAACGAAAAAGCACAGCCAATAATTGCAGAAAAAATTTGGCAGTACTTAGAACCGGTGCTGAGGATTAACTAATCACCGCCATTTGTTTTAACGTGTATGAGTAAAATACTTTGAATCAGAACGTGGCAAGTCACGGCTTGGCGCTGTGGCTTACGAGCCTAAGAATGATGATGCGTGAGCATCAATACGGCATAGCGTCCTCCAACCATTTCAGTATCTAATACATCACTCGAGCTGACTTAGCCACTGAGTACCACCCAGTCTTTTTTGTTGTTGAAGGTTCCATAACGCCCTGTCTCGCAGATGTTCGGCGGGTTGAGCAGGCTTGTAACGCAATGGACTAGGCAGTGTTGCCGCTAGCAATGCGGATTCAAATGCTGTTAATTGAGCTGCCGATTTAGCAAAATGATAACGACTAGCAGCCTCCAGTCCGAACACGCCATTCCCCCACTCAGCAATATTCAAATACACCTCTAAAATACGTTGCTTACTCCACGTCACCTCAATTAATAACGTGAACCATACCTCAAGCCCCTTTCTTAGCCAACTGCGCCCAGTCCATAAATAGAGGTTGCGAGCGACCTGTTGACTGATGGTGCTAGCACCCCTTAATTGCCCACCATTTCCTGAGTCACGTAATGAGCTGATGATGGAGTCGATATCAAAACCTCGATGCAATGGAAACAGCTGGTCTTCTGAAGTAACCACAGCAAGCGCCGCTTGTTTTGGCATCTCATCCCAATTGAGCCAAGTTT
>JAGPVU010000012.1 GCA_018066825.1 Cycloclasticus sp. | reverse complement strand
ATTACATTTTCTTCTGCTAACGAGGCTTGGGTAGTTGGCCACGAATCGACCATCCTGCACTCCATTGACGGCGGTGAAAGCTGGGCAATAAAACGCTATAAACCAGAAGAAGAACGTTTTTACATGGCAGTACGGTTTTTTACCCCTGAACAGGGCTACATACTGGGAACCGATGGTGAGCTGTGGGCTACTAAAAATGGTGGGAACTCATGGGATTTAACCATCTTATCGGTGGAAGAGTGGTATCAAAACCACTTATTTGACATTGCGCAGCTAGGGCAGTCAAAACTTGTCGTAGCTGAGCGCGGTGGAGTTTTTTACGCCAAGGATGATGCGTCAGCTTGGCAGCCAGTGCCGTCCCCCTATGTGGGTTCTTACTTTGGTGTGGCGACGTTAAATAATCAATTTTTATTGTTTGGCATGAGTGGCCAAATGTATTTATTGCATCCAGAAACACTGGTGTGGTCCAAGATCAATGCCAGTACAGACCAATTTCTTTTAGCGTCGACAAGCGGCTCAAATAAGCAGCGTGAAATTGTCGTAGGCCGTGGCGGTACGATCTTATTTATACAACAAGAGGGCACGCTACTTAAAAAAATTGAGCGTAAAAACCGCGTTGATTTTACCGCAGTTACGAGGCTAGAGGATGAGGTTTACTTAGCCTCTATGTCGGGCGGTATCGAAAAAATCACACTGAATAATTTACTTCAATAAGTTACGGATGAGGCGTCAATAAAATGCAGCATGATTCAAATCTAGTTCATAAAATTTCAGATTTTTTAGCCGATACCTTATTAAAGTATCGCCTTAGCATATTAATAGTCGCGATATTAAGTACCCTCGTATTAACGTACGAAGGGCTCAATCAACAATTGTCTCCTGGTTTTGATAAAGCGATACCTTTGTCACACCCTTATATGGAAACCTTTGTCGACCACCGAGATGAATTTGGTGGCGCTAATAGGGTGACGATATTTATAGAGAACAAACAAGGGAATATGTTCACCCCGGCGTTTTTTGAGACACTAGAAAAAATAACATCAGAAATGCTTGTTATGGATGGTGTAGATGCCCGGACGGTCACCTCCTTATTTACGCCCAATGTAAATTATGTTGCGGTGAGTGAAGAAGGCTTTACGGGCTCTAGAATTGTGCCAGCGGACTTTATCGCCACGCCGGAACGCATAGAGGAAGTAAAAAACAATTTATTTAAATCGTCAGAAATTGGTAAAACAGTCGCTATAGATTTATCCGGTGCGTTGGTTATTGCGGATCTAATTGAAGTAGATCCGATGAGCAATAAAAAAATTGACTATGAGGTGTTTGCCAAAAGTTTGGCGGATATTCGTGAGCGTTACCAAACAGATCAAGCCGATATTCATATTATCGGTTTTGCACCTTTTATCGGTGATGTGATTAATGGTGCTGAAGGTGTTATTGGTTTTTTCGGTATCACCTTAGCCATTACCTTTGTGCTACTGATCTTTTTTGCCGGTTCAATTAAATTAGCGATAGCGGTTATTCTTACGGCGTTAATTTCAGTGAGCTGGCAATTAGGTCTAGTGAAAATACTTGGCTACGGGGTTGACCCAATGTCAATTCTGGTACCTTTCCTTATTTTAGCGATAGGCGTTAGCCATGCGATTCAAATGACCAATGCCTGGCGTATTGGCATTGTTAACGGCGAGGATTCGGTCAGCGCCGCACGGGGTGCATTCTACAAATTATTCATCCCAGGCGCGACTGCGTTAGTATCAGATGCAGTTGGTTTTGGGGTTATTGTGTTAATAGATATTCCTATTATTCGCGAGCTCGGTATTATCGCCAGTATTGGTGTAGCGGTGATGTTGGTTACCAATAAGCTGATGCTGCCAATCTTTTTGTCCTACATCACCTTAACGACAAAAGAAATTAACAAGGCTAAATTAGCGATTAAGGGGACTGATCATGCTTTTTGGAAAAGCTTATCTAAGCTGACGATTAGGAAAAATGCCGTCATCGTCCTAAGTATAGGCTTGGCCTTAGGTGTGTATGCAATGACGGTACAGGACCAATTGATCGTAGGTGATGTGGAAGCTGGGGCGCCTGAGTTTTGGCCTGATGCCCGATACAATATCGACGCCACCGCCATTCAATCGAAGTTTTCTGTTGGTCTTGATGAGCTGGTTATTTTAGCAAAAGCAGAGCAAAAAGGGTCTTGTGTTAATTTTAATGTCATGCAAACGATTGATGACTTTGTTTGGCAATTACAAAATGTAACGGGGGTACAGTCTGTTAAAGCACTGTCGCAAGTGATTCGTGAACGCAATATCGGCAATTACGAAGCAAACCCTAAATTCCTAGGCATCCCCCGGAATGAAAAGATGATCTCGGCCAACATCTATCGGGTAGAGATGTCTCAAGCTTTGTTTTCAAACGATTGTAGCATTATGCCGGTAACCATTTACTTAACCGATCATAAGGCCGAGACGCTGGAACGCGTTATCGATGCGGTGAAAGAATTTAATGTAAACAATAAAAATACCCAGATTAGTTTTGTACCAGCCATGGGGAATGCGGGCATTATGGCGGCAACCAATGAGATTGTAGCCAAAGCGCAGACCAAGATTGAACTGATCTTATTTGCCGCGGTGGGTTTATTTTGTTTTGTCACCTTTATGTCCATTCGGGCGACCATCTGTATTGTTTTACCGTTGGCATTGGTGGCTTATTTAGCCAACGTAGTGATGGTGTATTTAGGCATCGGTTTAAAAGTGTCGACCTTACCTGTATTAGCCATGGGGGTTGGTGTTGGGGTTGATTATGGAATTTACTTATTTGCACGTATGCGAGCGCATATGAC
>JAGPVU010000189.1 GCA_018066825.1 Cycloclasticus sp. | reverse complement strand
AAAGAATCAGGCGATCGCTATTGTCGTTGGCAATTTTCAATAAGGTGAGGGCTTTATCAGGTAAATCAGCGATTTTTCCGGAGCACAGTAGGCCTAATGCACCTTTGATTGATGTCAGTGGTGTGCGTAACTCATGGCTCATGACGGATAGAAACTCTGATTTGGCTTGATTTGCTTTGTCAGCGTCGTCTTTGGCCCCGAGTGCCGTTTTTTGTGCCTGTTTTCGTTGTAAGATTTCGCGTGATAATTTGCGATTATAAAAGTAAAACAGGCTAATAATAACCAAAAAAGCGGCCAAGCTTTGCCAAAACAAATCGTAATCAACGCCGTGTTCGTAACGCACGCCGATCCACTTGTTATGAATTTGTTTACGCTGCTCGGGGCTGATTGAATCTAGCGCACGTTGCAATATATTGACCAGTTCAGGCCAATCATTTCGCACCGCCATGCCGAGCTCATAGCGAATGGGCATTTCACCTGAAATTTTAAGGTTCGTTAAACCCGCTTTTTGAATGAGGTTACTCGCCGTTGCAATGTTGTCTACAAAAGCCTCAATTCGCCCTTGAGAAACGGCTTGTAGACCGAGCTGAGAATTGGCAAAGGTGTGTAGGTGGATGTCGGGGTGGTTTAGCGCTAAATACTCATGCGTGGCGTAATCTTTAACGACGCCAACGCTTAGGCCTCTTAAGTCAGTTACTCCATCGAGGTAGTTAACGTCATCGGTGGTAATAATCACCATGGCAAACGACAGGTAAGGCTGGGTAAAGTTAACGTATTGTTGGCGTTGAGAGTTTTCGGCCACACAGGAAAAAACGTCGAGTTCTCGTGCTTTAACCGCCTCTACAACCCCGGGCCAAGGTAAGTTTTGCGTGGTTATAAAGCGGATGCCCAGTTTTTCTTCAACCAAACGCATATAGTCTGCCGCAATGCCTTGGTATTGCCCAGTCTCATTAACCCATTCAAAGGGAGGCCAATCATTGTCAGAGGCTAGACGAATCACGGGGTGCTGCTTTAGCCACAGCCGCTCGGCTTCAGTTAAAGGCAGAGTTTGGCCTGATTCTGCGTAAAGGGTCGAGTAAAAACTTGCCAATACAATCAGCACTATCATCTGAAATGCCAGTTTGAATTGGTATCTAATCATTTAAGCCACGAAGAAAGGTGGGTAACAAAAAAGTGGTTAACAGGGTGCAAGTTGATGTTAACTATAGCTGAAATATCAAGGTGTTGTGCCAAAGAAAGGCTTTTTAGACAAAGAGAGCAAAAAAACTAACGCGTTTATAACAAAATGCAGCATCCTCGCTTGGAATTAAACGGCTAAAAAGTGGCAGGGTATTGCCTGCGGATACTTTTTATACCCTTCATCAGCTCAGGCGATAAGGTCATATCAATGGAGGCGATATTGCTTTTTAGTTGCTGCATGCTGGTGGCGCCAATTAAGTTAGAGCTGACAAACGGCTGCTGGTTAACAAATGCCAGGGCCATTTGACATACATCAACTTGGTGTTCGTTTGCCAGTGCTATATAGGCTGCTATTGCCGCGTCTGTTTGCGGCGCGGCACGGTGTTCACGGCGGGCATCAAGGCTTAGTCGCGAGCCTTTAGGCATGGCGCCATTTAGGTATTTACCACTGATCATGCCGCGGCTTAGCGGCGACCAAGCCAATAAACCACAATCTTCATGCAGGCTAATTTCGCTAAGGTCGGGTTCAAAGTGGCGACACAATAAGGAGTATTCGTTTTGAATGGAGGCCATACGCGGAAAGTGATGTTTGTCGGCTAATTCTAGCCACTTGCTGGTGCCCCAAGCAGTTTCATTTGACAGGCCGATATGGCGTATTTTGCCGGCTTGAATTAACTCGGCGCAGGTCTCCAGCACCTCGATAAAATTATTTTCTACGGCAGCCTTATCAAAATCGGGGGCGTAATCCCATAATTGACCAAAGTGGTAAGAGCCACGATTAGGCCAATGCAGCTGATACAAATCGATATAATCAGTTTGTAGGCGTTGCAAGCTGCTATCGACTGCGGCGATAACGTTTTTTCTATCGATAATGCTTTTGCCGCCTCGGATCCAGGATAAGCCAGGGCCAGCGATCTTTGAAGCTAGAATCACCTGGTCGCGGTTTTTACGCGAGGCAAACCAGTTGCCGATGATCGTTTCGGTGGTGCCATAGGTTCCGGCGTTAGGGGGCACGGCATACATTTCGGCAGTATCAAAAAAGTTGATGCCTTGCGTGAGCGCGTAGTCCATTTGTTCAAAACCCTCGTCTTGGGTGTTTTGACGCCCCCAAGTCATCGTGCCTAAGCCAATTAAGCTAACATCAAGTCCAGTTCTACCGAGTTTTTTGTATTTCATCGCGAGCCTGTTTGTTAGTGTTGGTTCATTTTGTCCACCCATGCCATGCCGATAGCGGATAAGACGAAGGTAATATGGATGATCACGTACCACATCAGCTTGTCGTTTGAAATTTCATCGGCATTCATAAACTTTTGCAATAAGTGGATCGATGAAATAGCAACGATAGAAGCGGCGACTTTTTGTTTTAACGAGCCAGAATCTAATTTACCTAACCACGACAACTTTTCCTCACCGTCATCAATATCAATACGAGACACGAAGTTTTCATAACCACTCAGCATCACCATAATAATAAGCCCACCGACCAAGGACATATCGACCAAGGATAAAATAACCAGCACCATATCAGACTCGGTGGTTGAGAAGATGATGGGAAAAAAGTGTAAGACTTCTTGAAAAAATTTAATACCGAGTAAAACCAAGGCAAGGCTGAGACCAAAATATAAGGGTGCTAATAGCCAGCGTGAGGCGTACAGTGCTTTTTCAAATGTTGTTTCTATGCGTTTCATTGTCATTTAGTGGGCCGATAAGAAAGTTAGGGTGACGGATGTCGGAATTTCGATTAGCCTATCACGAAATTATTTTAAATTGGAGAGCTTAATGAAGCGTCGTGAGTTTATTAAATCTGCGGGTCTGAGCGCAGTTGGTACAGGCCTGCTACTAAACGTAAATCAAAGTGTGGCGGCAAAGCCCGAGTTTAACTGGAAAATGGTAACGACGTGGCCTAAAAACTTTCCAGTGCTCGGTACCAACGCAAACTATCTGGCAAAAACCATACAGCAAATGAGTGGGGGTCGTATTCGCATTAAAGTGTACGGTGCAAATGAGTTAGTGCCCGCGTTTGAAGCCTTTGATGCGGTGTCTCGCGGCACCGCTCAAATGGGTCACGGTGCCGCGTATTATTGGAAGGGGAAAAGTGAAACGACGCAATTTTTTTCGGCCATTCCTTTTGGTATGACCGGGCAAGAAGTTAACGGTTGGTTATATCATGGTGGCGGCATGGCTTTGTGGGAAGAGTTGTACGACCGATTCAATTTAGTGCCTGCGGCTACGGGTAATACCGGTGTGCAAATGGCCGGTTGGTTTCGTAATGACATTAACTCAGTGGCTGACTTGGAGGGCTTAAAAATGCGTATCCCTGGCTTAGGTGGTGAGGTGCTTAAACGGGCGGGTGGGACACCGGTTAATCTGCCCGGCGGCGAAGTATTTACCTCGTTACAATCCGGCGCAATTGATGCCACCGAATGGATTGGGCCCTATAATGACTTAGCGTTTGGTTTGTACAAAGCAGCGAAAAATTATTATTATCCCGGTTGGCATGAACCTGGGTCAACCCTGGAAACCTTTATTAATAAAGACGCGTTTAATGCCCTACCAACTGACTTACAAGCGATCGTCAAAAATGCCTGTAAAGCAGCCAATATGGATATGCTGTCTGAATTTACCGCAAAAAATAACGCGGCACTCAATACCTTGGTCAATCAACATCAAGTCCAGGTTAAAGCCCTACCCGATGACGTGTTAATAAAGTTACACGCCTTGTCCAATGAAGTCGTGCAAGAGGTGGTGGCCAAAGATGTGTTTAGCCAAAAAGTGTATGCCTCATACAGTGATTTTCAGCAGCAAGTGATGCGTTGGTCCACTATCTCCGAATACGCGTTTATGCGTGCGAGGGGCTTAGGAGTCTAGTAGATGGACAAGGCCTAGGTTCGTCCGGTTTAATCTGTTGCGGCGGCCTTACTTAAACCGGACAGCGCCCGGCCTATTTTTGATAGGGCCTCACCGCAACCTGCTATCGCGTGCCTTTTTTTAAGGTAGTTAGGGTCGTTATACGAGATCCAAACTTGGGCGTTATCATCTTCCCAAATCAGTGCCTTTTGGGGTAAGTCAATGGCAACACTCTGTTGGCACACCATAAGCGGGCTACCAATCTTAGGGTTGCCAAATATAATCAACTCGGTTTTACGTAGCGCAACGCCCACCTTGGCCGCGTTTTCGGCGTGTTTGATGCGTGTAAATACGGTGAGACCTTTTTTATGGAGCAAGCTATCCAGTCGTTCAGCGGTTTTTTCCACGCTAAAGGTACTTAAAACATTAATTACGCCTTCCGCGGCGATGGCTGGTAGGACAATAAAGACAGCGAGTAAGGCTGAGATTAAGGCTTTTTTCATGTTATTTCTCCTGCGGCTAAACGATTAAGGCAAGGGCTAATTAGTCAGCGACTATAACCTCAGTTTCAAAGTGGGACGCACAGGATAGTGAGTTGCTGATAAAGCAGACATCCTCGGCTTTGTGCAGTAGCTTTTTTGCTTTCTCCCTATCATCAGCTGATGTGATAATCAGCTTGGCTTTGGTGTTTACCTGAGTAAACTTAATCGTGTGATCGACCTGGTCTAAGGTGCCATTGGACTCACACTCTATGGAAACCCAGTCGAATTTGGATGCTTTAGTAATAGCCCTGAAGGATAAGATGAGGCAATTGGCTAAAGCTGCCATTAATAGCTCTTCCGGCGACCACTGATCGCCGGGGCCGCCAAAACCCGACGGTGCGGCTACTTGTAAATCGGGTAAATGGTCTGCCTGCGCGATGAGTGTATTATCCGGCTTGCCTGCGACGCTTACTTTATATTGATGGGGTAAAGCACTCATTGATTTAGATCCTTTAATGGTTGTTAAATTGAGGGTCGATGACTTAGCGGAATAACCAAGATTTAAGCATTCGTGTGACCGCTGGCATGACAAAGTAGGTCATCAGCAGTACCTGGCCAGTGACCATCAGCACAAGTTTTAGAGCTAGGGGTAGTACGTTGAGCCAGGCTCCAAACGTCAGGTTAATGGCAAATAATAAGCTAAACACCACAACGATTAGAACCAGCGCCATTTTGTGTTGGTTGGGTTTTGCGTTGACGGGTACTTCTGGCAGAGTAAACCAAAATTCCAGACCGGAAACTTTCTTGATATCGGCATCGCCTTCGATAAGGTTTTTTTCGCTTAACTCATCAAGGAATTGCTGCCTTTCGGCCGAGTCTTCCCATGCTTTTTGCCGAGCGTAGCTACTAAAGCCAACGATTAGCACGTATTCGCCAAGGGTTTTGGACGAGGGTTTTAAAATGTGAACGCCTTGGTGGCCGGGAAAATGCGTGGCGACTTCGGAAATACGGTGCAACCAGTCCTCGTATTGCGCTTCGGCCCCTGGGCGTACTTTACGAGCAATGGAAACGGTAACCGGGGTGTCGATATTGCCTGTCATGTTCAGGAAAGGCGTTGCCAAATACTCAATTGGCTAAAGCTATGTTGATATTTTCGCGCGGTATCTCGAATAACAAAGGGTACGTCGACAGGCTCATTGATGAGTTTGAAGTGTTCGCCCAAGTGCTCTTTCAGCCCCTCTAATGTAGAAAAGGGCTCGCCATCTTTGCGATAGCCGCCTAACCAGTTTTCTTTGGGGGTGAACTCTTCTAGCCAGGTGTAGGGGGATGCGATGGCTAAGAGGCCGCCGACATTAATTCGCTGGCGAATATCGTTAAGAAACACTGCCGGTGAGCGAAGTCGATCGATCAGGTTTATTGCGAGCACCAGGTCGTAATGATTAAATTGAGGCTTTAAATTAGTCGCATCACCTTGAAAAAATTCGATGTTTTGTTGCTGCTGATCAAGACCGAGTTGAGCCAGTTGTTGCTCGTGGTAAGACACAATATCGCCCTCTTCGGCCAGTTCGTAATTGATTTTGCCCTTTTGCTGCATTTGGTGGGCGATGCGGATAAAGCGTGCAGAAAAATCAATGCCAGTGACGCTATCGAAGTGTTGGGCAAGCTCAAACGATGCGCGACCAACGGCGCAGCCTAAATCTAAGGCGCGAACGGTGGGTTTTCCGCTTAGTTTTTCCATGCATAGCCGGACACAATGAGCCGATAAATCTTCGACATCAAAATAACTGGGGCCGTAGTGAAAGTGACAATATTGTGAGACAGCGGTATCGGTTTCGTACATAGCGGCAGGTTTCTCTAAAGGTTGGTTTGATTCAACATAACGGAATCCCGCGTGCTGATAAAAGTGGCGTCTAAAAGCATAGCGCGCGTGTTTTGTGGCTTCGTTGCCGGTTGATATCCAGCAACCGCCCTTAATTAGGTTGTGCTGGGTGTCAAACGTAGGGGTCGAAAAATCATCGTATAAAGGGTGTACCTCGAAACCATCAAAACCGCTGATGGGTGTTTCTGTCCATTGCCAAGCGTTACCAATTAAGTCATAAAATTCGCCAAATGCAAAATGGTCGACCGGACAGGCAGAAGCCCAGTGCTCTAAATTAATATTACCGGGCGCTTGATCCCAGTCGGGCTGGTCGGGAATATCGTGTAATTGGTGTAATTGATGCCATTGTTCTTCGCTTGGTAAGCGGATCGGTTTGGTGGTTTTTTTAGCGAGCCAGTTACAAAAGGCTTTGGCCTCTAGGTAGTTAACTTCAGCGGGCCAGTTCCATGGCATTGGCTGTTCGGCCAACAAGGTGCGTAAAAAATAATCACTGTTTTTCTTAACCCAAAACAAGGGGTGCCCGGGTTTTTTATATTGCACCCATTTCCAGCCCTCGACGGTCCAAAACTGTTGCTGCTGATAACCGCCGTCTTCAATAAAAGCTAAAAACTCGGCGTTTGAAACTAAAAATTTACTGGCAGAAAAGGAGTCTAATTGGGCCGTTTTTTGACCGTATTCATTATCCCAACCATAGGTCGGGTGGTCTCGATCTTTGCCTAAGTGGAGCGTGCCACCAGTCACCCCAATGAGTTGGTTGCTGGGCGCTTCCCCCTGATGCGGGCACACTGGCCACGCTTTGTGTTGTTGTAAGTACTGCAGCGGCATTTGGCGAATAATTGCCGATGAGGTCTCGATATGAATGCGCTGGTGTTCGATGCCCATTAGGATAGGCCAAAAGGGGCTTTCCCAGGTAATAGGCAAGTCAAGCGGCATCGAGTCAATGAGTGAGCCTACCAAGGCAAACACTTTTTTTCGGTAGGCTTTAACTTCAGTCACGGAGGGCCAATCATAATTGGCTTCGTTTAAATCATCCCAAGACATTTCATCCACACCGACGGCAAAAATCGACTCGAAGCGCGGGTTGATGCGTTGTTGAATTAAGCTGGCGAGAGTTAGCTTATTAATGAAAAAAGTCGCGGTATGGCCATAATAAAAAATAATCGGGTGGCGCAGCGCTTCCGCTCGAAGGTAAAAGGCCTGCTTATCTTGGATAACGTCGTACAGCTGCTCCTCTAACAAAAACGTTTTATGCAAGTAGTCACGAATTTCTTGACGTTTTTGTTCTACTGTTCCGTCGTTAAGTCGTACGGTTCGCGTGTTTTTTGGGTCGCTGCCCGCTTCCCTCGCTACGGATGACATGTTGATTCCTTTTTATTATTTCAATCTAGTCTATTACTGACCCAATAAAAAGCAACGTTATTACAAGCTTAACTCGCTGTGTAATGATTACGGTCAATTTTTATAGATCAGATCAGGCAGCCAAGTGGCTAAACCTGGCCAAGCCGCCAAGACGGCTAGTAAACATAATTGGATGACGATAAAGGGTATCACACCCTTATAAATTTGGCTGGTGCGGATGCTCGCGGGGGCTACGCCGCGTAAATAAAACAAGGCAAAACCGAACGGTGGTGTCAAAAACGAGGTTTGTAGGTTAAGCGCAATCATAATACCCAGCCAAACGGGATTAACGCCCATCGCCAATAAGATAGGGGCCACTATCGGCACAACCACAAAAGTAATTTCAATAAAATCGAGCACAAAGCCGAGTAAAAACATCACCAACATAACGGCTAGCATGGCGCCAAAAACGCCACCGGGCAGGTCAGTTAGGATGTCTTCTACCAACACATCGCCGCCAAAGCCTCTAAACACTAAAGAAAACAGCGAGGCCCCGATGAGAATAAAAAACACCATGCTGGTGACTTGGGTGGTATCACGCGAAACAGCTTTGAGTTGTTTTACAGTGAGTTGTTGTTTGGCATACGCCAGCACCATGGCGCCAATGGCGCCAACTGATGCCGCTTCGGTAGGGGTGGCAACACCACCGACGATGGAGCCGAGTACGGCGACAATTAACAGTAAGGGTGGGAATAAGTTTTTGCCTAAATCAATCAATAAGTGTGTGTCACTGTGTGTTTTTGGCAAAGCGGGGCAGGCTGACGGTTTAGCAAAGGCGATAACGGCGAGATACAGCAGGTATAAAAGAACCAATATCAGCCCCGGGATTAAGGCGCCGGCAAACAGATCGCCAACAGAAATAGTATCGGGTGAAAAAATGCCCATGTCGAGTTGGGCTTGTTGATAAGCGGCCGAAATAACGTCGCCCAGCAGCACCAATACAATCGACGGCGGGATAATTTGCCCAAGGGTGCCGGAGGCACAAATGGTGCCGCAAGCCAGCGCTGGGTCATAGTTTCTTTTTAGCATGGTGGGTAATGACAGCAGACCCATGGTGACTACCGTTGCGCCAACAATACCAGTGCTAGCAGCCATTAGCATGCCAACAAGAATAACGGAAAACCCCAGGCCGCCTGGCAAGGTGCCAAATAACTTAGACATATTTTCCAATAAGCCTTCGGCGATTTTTGACTTTTCAAGCATCACCCCCATAAACACAAATAAGGGGACGGCTATCAAGGTGTCATTTTCAATAATACCAAACAATCGATTCGGTAGCGCTTCTAAAAAAGCCGGATCAAACGTGCCAAAGTGCATGCCGGCAAAGGCAAAAACGAGCGCAGTGCCAGCCAAGCTGATGGCGACTGGGTAACCCATTAACAAGACAATAAAGACGGCAGCAAACATCCATAAGGCGAGGCTCCCATCCATTATCGAGCAACCCCGTTGCGTAGCGTGCAAATAGACTTCATCACCTCAGACAGGCCTTGCAAAAGCAATAGTGTGGCCATCAGTGGGATCAGTGATTTAAGCAAAAATACGGCATCAAGACCGCCGGCTTCCCTTGACCCTTCAAGGTAGGACCAAGACGTTTGTACATAATCCCAGCTAATATAAATAATGAAAACGCATACCGGTAGCAATAAGCACAACGACCCGATGAGGCTGACCCAGGCGCGGCCTTTATCTCCCCAACGTTGATAAAAAATATCCACGCGTACGTGACCGTCTATTTTTAAAGTGTGGGCGATCGCCAACATAAACACCAGGCCGTGCATATAGGTGATGGATTCTTGAAGCGCAATTGAACCTAGATTAAACCCGTAACGCAATACAACAATGCTAAACATGGTGATAACCATTAGTGTCGTTAGCCAAGCGACGCAGTTAGAGACCTTGTGGTTAAGCGAGTCGATAAAAGAGCTGAGCGAGGTGAGCATGGGTATGAGTATTGGTAGCGGGTGTGTTGTCGTTAGTTTAGCTTAGGCGATAATTATCGGGAAAATTACGGCGTGCGATCAAGATGCGTTTCATTGCATCAGGGTCCTTTAAATGTGTCATTTCACCTTCTTTAGGAAAGTGCACGTCACGTAAACGTGATAACCAAAAGCGAAAGGCGGCAGCTCTAATCACAACGGGCCAGCTCGCAATTTCTTTTTTGCTCAGCGGTCTAATCGCCTGGTAAGCATCAATAAAGGCCTTATACCTAGCCGCGTCCAATAAGCCCTCTGTATCGACGCACCAGTCATTGACGGCTACTGCTAAGTCATAGATAAAGTAATCATTACAGGCGTAATAAAAATCAATAATGCCAGATAGATCGTTACCATTAAATAAGGCGTTGTCTCTAAAAAGGTCGGCGTGGATCACTTGTTTATCTAAGGGTAAGGCATGATAGTTTGTTTGAAAGCTGAGTTCGTCGCGAATGATTTCTGCTGAGCTTGAATCGACTAATGGCAACAACAGTTCAGCGGCTTGTTTTCGCCAATATGCACCGCGACTGTTTTCGCGATAACTGTCTAGTTTTAAACTCGCTCGGTGCAGCTGTGCCATCGAACGGCCGATGACTGCACATTGGATGGTGTTGGGTTTTTCGATATCCCCGCCACTTAAGCGCTCGACTAAGGCAGCAGGCTTACCGTTCAGCTTGGATAAATAATGACCGTTTTTATCGCAAATAGGATGAGCACTAGGCACGCCATGTTCCGACACAAACGCCATAATGGATAAAAAGTAGGGGAGTTCTTCTGCCTTCAGTTCTTCAAACAGGGTTAAAACGTAGTCGCCTTGATCGGTAGTGACAAAATAATTGGTATTTTCGATACCTGAGCTAATGCCTTGAAAGCTGACGAGCTGCCCTAGGTCGTAACTTTGTAAATGGTCAACTAGTTGAGCGCGCTCAACGACGGTATAAACAGACATAGTGAAGAACGTGTGGTGGATTTACCAGCTAAGCAGCAACCATTGTGGGATGTTCATGCCATTTTCAAGGGCTGTACGACGTGTTTCTAAGTCGCCGTCACCGTCGGTATCAACAAGGTAGTAGGCAGGTGCGCCTTCGGGTGAGATTTTAACCATATACACGTTGCCATTTACGCTGTATTCGGTGATGGTTTCTTTCTTTTTCCGTGTGATGGTGAGGTCAGGCTTCATGTTTTCACCGCTGACTATTTGAGACGGTAACTCGGGTGGCTCAGGAACGATAATAGGCTGAGCGTCTTTAGCCGCTACATTGGCGGTATACGTGATTAATAACAACACAAGAACGGCGAGTAGGCGTGACATGGTTTTTCCTTTGAACTAAATAGACGGCTTAATTATGACACTATCTGCCCAGGTTTGTACAACTTGACTTAAGTCCCTAATGAAACCGATTAAAGCTCAAGCAACACTTGCTCTTCTTTTGCGGAAGGCGCGAAACCACGTTGTTCATAAAAATCAAAAATCGCGTTAAGTACTTCGTCGGGTGTTTCGCAAATTTGGATGAGGGCCAAATCTTTCTCTGAAATGGTGCCTTCGGCAATCAGTGTGTCGCTAAACCAGTCGAGCAAACCACGCCAAAATGTCTCGTTGACGAGGATAATGGGAATTTTTCTAGACTTACCGGTTTGAATTAAGGTCAAAATTTCTGCCAACTCGTCCAAAGTGCCGAAACCGCCGGGTAGTACCACGTAGGCCGTAGCGTATTTGACAAACATGACCTTACGAGCAAAAAAATGCCTGAAACTGATATTGATATCTTGGTAGGCGTTGGCTTTTTGTTCGTGGGGTAATTGAATATTTAAGCCGATGCTAGAGGAGGCGCCAGCAAAAGCCCCTTTATTGGCCGCTTCCATCAACCCAGGCCCACCGCCGCTGATAATCGAAAAGCCCGCGTTGGATAAAGCTAAGGCGATGGCTTCGGTACGTTTATAATCTGGGTGATCGGCTTTTAAACGGGCCGAGCCATACATAGTAACTGCAGGGGCAATAGGTGAAAGCTGTTCAAATCCGTTAACGAATTCGGACATAATCTGAAAAACTTTCCACGCTTCTTGTTTTTGTGTGTCCATAATGTGTCCTTCGTGGTTCGAGATAACATCTTACTGTGCTAGACAGTATAATCGCCGAATAATAAAAATCGGATAATTAGATGACAGAAAAAAAGTTAGTGTTGGTCGATGGTTCTTCTTACTTGTTTCGTGCGTACCATGCTTTGCCCTTATTGACTAACTCAAAAGGCGAGTACACCAATGCCATCTTAGGGGTGGCCAATATGTTGAAAAAGCTGGTCGACAGCTACCCGGACGCTTATTTTGGGGTGATTTTTGACGCCCCCGGTAAAACTTTTCGCAACGATTTGTATGCGGAGTATAAGGCCAACCGCGCCAGCATGCCGGACGAATTAAGAGAGCAAATAAAGCCGCTGCATAAGTTGATTAAAGCAATGGGATTGCCCTTGGTCATGGAAGAAGGCGTGGAGGCGGACGACGTGATCGGCACACTGGCGCAACAGGCTCAAGCGGCGGGACTTCAAGTGATTATTTCGACCGGCGATAAAGACATTGCGCAATTGGTCACGGATAAAATCTCGCTGATTAATACGATGAATAATCAGTGGCTTGATGAGGCTGGTGTGATCGAAAAATTCGGTGTGCCGGCAAACAGGATTATTGATTATCTCGCTTTAATGGGCGACACCTCAGATAATATTCCGGGGATACCCAAAGTGGGGCCAAAAACAGCAGCTAAGTGGATTAATGAATACGGTTCGTTGGATGGTGTGATTGCCCGTGCTGATGAAATAAAAGGCAAGGTGGGTGAAAGCCTGCGTGATCATATCGACGCAATTCCGCTGTCTAAAGAGTTAGTCACTATCCGTTGCGATGTGCCGTTGCACGAAGCGCCGGAAGAGTTAGTTAGGGCCGAGCAAGATGTAGACAGCTTGCGTGAGATGCTGAGCCATTTCGAGTTTAAAAGCTGGTTAAAACAGCTGCAAGGTGGAGCGGTTAGCAGTGCACAGCTGGTGGTTGCTGACGATACGCCACCGCCAGCAATCGAGCTTAAGGTAGAGACCCTACTGAGCGAGTCAGATTTTAATCGTTGGCTGGCGGTGCTAGCAAAAGCCGAGCTGTTCGCCTTTGATACCGAGACAACCAGCTTGGATTACACCAAAGCCCTGATTGTGGGTGTGTCATTTGCAGTAGAGGCGGGACATGCCGCTTATGTGCCTGTGGCGCACCAGTACCCCGGCGCACCAGAACAGCTGTCTAGGCAGTGGGTGCTAGACCAGCTAAAGCCCCTATTAGAATCGGACGCGGTATTTAAAGTCGGTCAAAACCTCAAATATGATGCCAATGTGTTAGCCAATCACGGCATTTATCTGCGGGGGATTAAGCACGATACGATGCTGCAGTCATATGTGTTTAATAGTACGGCCACACGGCATAATATGGACGCCTTGGCTGACAAATACCTCGGTCAGCAAACCATTCATTACGAAGCGCTCGCGGGCAAAGGCGCCAAGCAAATTTGTTTTGATCAAGTGGCGATCGAACTAGCGGCGCCGTATGCCGCTGAAGACGCCGATGTTACTTTGCGTTTACACCAGCAGCTATTTAAAAAATTGGGTGCTATCAAGCCTCTGCAAACGGTGTATGAGACCATTGAGATGCCACTGGTGCCTGTGTTGGCGCGCATGGAACAAGGTGGGGTCTTAGTTGACGCTGAGATGCTGCTAAAGCAGAGCCACGAATTGGCGGGTAAAATTCAAGTGCTTGAAACGCAGGCCCACCAAGTCGCAGGGCAGCCTTTTAATTTAGGGTCACCGAAACAGATCCAAGAAATTTTATACGATAAATTAGGCTTGCCGGTGTTGAAAAAAACGCCGAAAGGCCAACCGTCAACAGCAGAAACCGTGATGCAAGAGCTAGCGATCGATTTCCCCTTACCACGATTAATTCTTGAGCACCGTAGCCTCAGTAAATTGAAGTCGACCTATACCGATAAATTGCCGAAACAGATCAATCCAGTCACTGGGCGCGTGCATACCTCCTACCATCAGGCCGTCGCGGCAACAGGGCGTTTGTCGTCGTCGGATCCTAATTTACAAAATATTCCGGTGAGAACTGAAGAGGGGCGTCGCATTCGACAAGCCTTTGTCGCCGAGCCTGGGTATACCGTGTTGGCGGCCGATTATTCGCAAATCGAACTGCGTATCATGGCGCATTTATCACAAGACGTGGGCCTGTTACAGGCGTTTAAAGATGGCCTGGATGTCCATAAGGCGACTGCGGCAGAAGTATTTGGTGTGTCCTTGGACCAGGTGGAAGATCACCAGCGACGGTCTGCAAAAGCGATTAACTTTGGTTTGATTTATGGTATGTCCGCTTTTGGGTTGGCGAAGCAATTGGATATTGATCGTGGCTCGGCACAAGGTTATATCGACCTGTATTTTGATCGTTATCCAGGGGTGAAAAAATACATGGACGACACGCGCGAACTGGCGCGTGAACAAGGCTATATTGAAACGCTGTTTGGGCGACGCCTGTATTTACCGGATATTAATGCAAAAAATGGTCAGCTCAGGCAATACGCTGAACGAACTGCGATTAACGCCCCGATGCAGGGCACGGCGGCGGATATCATTAAACTCGCCATGCTGTCGGTAGATGGCTGGTTGCAAACCGATAAGCCACCGGTGCGGATGGTAATGCAAGTACATGATGAGTTGGTTTTTGAAGTGGAGGAGAGTTATTTAGAGCAAGCCAGAAAGACTATCAAGCAAAAAATGGGTGCTGCTGCGTGTTTAGATGTGCCGTTAATTGTGGATGTAGGCACGGGAAAAAATTGGGATCAAGCGCACTAGTTTTGTTGTTTTGAGGCGGGCAAGCTCGTTCCAATGCTTGCTCGATGGGGCATGTAACGTGAGGTTGAACTTTTGCTTCAAGTGGGTGTCGAACTGATGTGTCGTTAGACATAGCTTGCTCTCCCTCCCCCTTCCCTTGAGCAGGTTCTTCTGGCCATTGACGGCCAGACCTTAAGCCTCGACTACGAGGCTTTTTTTATGCTTTATTTAGGCTCGTCAAGGTGCGCGTCTAACCAATGATGCAGTTGTTCGATCCCTTCTTTCTTTAATGAAGAAAATAATTCGACCTGGGTTGTTGCGGTTGAATCCTTGAGCTGTTTTTGCACAGCAAATAAGGTGTTTTTTGCGCCGTTGCGATTGAGTTTATCGGCCTTAGTTAAAGCAATAAAGACGTCCAAATTTAAATGTGCGGCGTAGTTAATCATCTGCAAGTCGTATTCTGCTAGAGAGCGGCGAATATCGACCAGTAACACAAGGCCATTGAGCGCTTTTCTCTTTTCCATGTAGCGCTCAAGTTCTTTCTGCCACTTTAATTGAACATTAAGGGGTACTTTAGCGTAACCATAACCGGGGAGATCAACTAAGCAGCGCCTTTCATCTAGCTTAAAGTACACCAGTTCTTGTGTTCTGCCTGGCGTTTTGCTGGTCCTGGCCAAGCTTTTCTGGTTACACAATGTGTTGATGGCGCTGGATTTTCCAGCGTTCGACCGGCCAGCAAAGGCGACTTCGTAGTCGATACCTTCAGGCGTCGTTTGCAGATTGGGTGCGCTGAGCATAAACGCAGCTCGGTGATAAAGAGGATTCATGATTTATAGGCCGTTTACAAGTTACCCTATTGTACCGGAGACAGTAAATTGAATGTTGGTGACAATAAATGTCAGATAAAAAACTAAACTGTAGGTAGTTTTATTGTAAAATCTGCACTTGCATATACTATTAGATCAATAGATTTTGGAGAAATAAAGATGGGTAGAACCTCGTTAACGATAGTAAGTTTAATGTTACTAGCATCGGCTAACTCAATGGCGGGTGATGCTGCAGCAGGTAAGGCAAAATCAGCGCAATGTGCTGCATGCCATGGTGCGGCTGGTATAAGCCCAATGGGGCTGTACCCTAATTTGGCTGGGCAAAAAGAACAATATTTGGCAAAGCAAATGAATGATTTTCGTTCGGCTAAACGCAAAGACCCTACTATGCAAGCCATGATGGCCGCGTTAACGGATAGTGACGTAGCTAATCTTGCGGCGTATTATGCCGGTATTAAGTAATTAATAGGTTGGAATTAGGAATGAAAT
Organism: Cycloclasticus sp.; assembly: GCA_018066825.1. Lineage (GTDB taxonomy): Bacteria > Pseudomonadota > Gammaproteobacteria > Methylococcales > Cycloclasticaceae > Cycloclasticus. The sequence continues at coordinate 12,034 of JAGPVU010000189.1, read as the reverse complement.
TAAATGTTTTAAGTTTTTGTTTTTTAGCTGCATTGATATCAGTCAATGCGTTTGCTGCAGGTGATATTGAAGCGGGACGAGCTAAAGTGGCAGTGTGTGCAGGGTGCCACGGACCTAATGGCAATAGCCAAAATCCAGTATGGCCAAAATTGGCAGGCCAGCATGCGTTTTATATTGAAAAAGAGTTACGCGACTTTCAAAATAAAAGTAGAAATGACGCGACTATGGCGCCGATGGTTATTGGTTTGAGCGATGTCGATATTGAAAATATTGCTGCGTTTTTTGCCAGTGTGCCTTCTACCGTTGAGGCGGCGAGTGCAGATAAAATTAAATTGGGCGAAAAACTGTACCGCGGTGGTAAGGTCGACAATGGTTTGCCGGCATGTATTGCCTGTCACGGACCTAATGGTGCAGGCAGTGCGCCAGCACGTTTCCCTCGTATTGGCGGTCAGCATGCTGCGTACTTAGAAAAAGCGCTAAAAGACTTTAAAGCAGAAACTCGTGATAACGATCACCAAGCGATGATGAGAGATATCGCCGGTCGAATGAGCAACAAAGAGATTGAAGCAGTCTCTTCTTATATTTCTGGCTTACACTAGGCCGCTTTTTCGTTACAAAAAGGGCGACTTTGTTGCCCTTTTTTCATTAAGATCTGTGCGTTCGGCATGGGGTTTTTTTATCATCCTATTCTATGTATAAACAATCCGCGGAACCGTTAAAAAAACCAAAAAAATCAGCTGTCTGGTTGAATTTTTTGGGTTCAATGAACTTGGCAATTACCTTGTTGCTGGCGCTTTCTATCGCCTCGATCATTGGGACGGTGTTGCAACAAAACCAGCCTTATACAGATTACGTCATAAAGTTTGGACCTTTCTGGTTTGAGATTTTTCAGCAGTTGGGCTTGTACGATGTGTATTCGGCCAGCTGGTTTTTGCTTATTTTATTTTTCTTGGTTGTTTCGACCAGTACCTGCGTGTATAGAAATGCACCAGGTATGCTGCGTGAAATGCGCGAATACCGGCAATCCATACAGCTTGAAACCTTGCAAAAAATGCCCAACAGTTTCAGTTGGCAACTTAAACGCTCACTGGATGAAGTGCAGCAAGTAGCACAGCAAATTTTGCCCCACAACGGCTTTTCTGCGCGTACAACAGTAACGGGCAGTTTTCGTCTTGTTGCGGGAATGAAGGGAGCGGGGAGTCGATTGGGCTATGTGCTCACACACGTGGCTATTGTGTTGATTTGTATTGGTGGCTTAATTGATGGTAATGCCATTTTAAAAGCCAAAGAAATGCTTGGGCAAATCGTACCTGAAACAGAAAATATACCCGCCAATGAAGTGCCGATGATCAGTCGTTTGGGGTTGGATAATCTATCCTTCCGCGGTAGCGTTTCTGTGCCAGAAGGCAGTCAATCAAACGTATTATTTATTAACTACAAAGAGGGTTACTTAGTTCAAGGCTTACCTTTTTCTATCGAAGTGAAAGACTTTAGAATTGAGCACTATGCTAGCGGGCAGCCGAAGTCATTTGAGAGTGATTTACTGCTACACGATCCGCGGCTCGCCGAGCCGCTTGAACAAACCATTTCTGTTAATCACCCGTTAATCTACGACGGTTATTCTATCTATCAAGCGAGTTTTTCCGATGGGGGCTCTAACTTGGAGTTGCAAGCATGGCCATTGTCTGGCGGCGATAATCAGCAGCAAACATTAAACGTAACGGTTGGAGATGATGTACAAATAAACTTGGCTGCTCAACCTTGGGTGTTAGAAACGTCAGATTTTCGTCTATTTAATATTAACCCCTCGCAAGATCCGGCAAAAAAGTTTCAAAACGTTGGGCCCAGTGTGCAATTTAAAATGCGTGATAAAACGGGTGCAGCTAAAGAGTTCTTGAACTATATGCTGCCGATTGAAAGAGCGGGTGCCTATTATTATTTAAGCGGTGTTAGAAGTTCGCCTGCTGAGGAATTTCGTTACTTGTATATTCCTATGGATGAGGCAGGCGGTTTGGGGCGTTTCAATACGTTTCTACGCTTATTAAATGATCAAGATGTATTACAAAAAGTAGTGGCTAAACAAGGTATCTTGGACCAGCCGCTGCCTACGAAAGACAGCGCTCAATTTAACCAAGCGATGCTTAAGTTAGTAGAACTGTTTATGCAAGAGGGTATCGACGGGGTGATGTCGCAGGTCGATAAAAACGTGCCAGTGGAGAAGCGTGAAGAGGTGGCTCAATTGTACGTTAGGGTTTTGCAGCAAATTCTCGGCGCCGTTTACGTGGAGGTGTTGGCGGATGAAGGTGTGGATACCAGCTTAGGGATTGATGAAAAAAAGGCCGCTTTTTTTGATGATGCATCGGCCGCGATTGGTGCGATTACGCGATACGGCTCGCCAGTATATTTTCAACTGGTTAATTTTGAACATAAGCAAGCCAGTGGCCTGCAAATAGCCAAGGCACCAGGTAAATTTTTGGTTTACCCTGGTTGTGCGATGTTGATTTTGGGGGTATTTTTAATGTTCTATGCACCTCAGCAACGCTTATGGCTTAGATTGCAGGAAACCAAAGAAGGGGTGAGTATTGTTTTTGCCGGTCATTCGGAGAGAAATGGTTTGGATTTTGCGGGTCAATTTCGTCAAATACAGGCGCAATTTGAACGTGTATTAACGACGTGAGGTAAATAACTATGACGAGTATACAAGCAGCATTAAAAAATGAATTAGAGCGGGATTCCTTCTGGAAAGGTTTAAATCTGTTTGACTGGTTATGGTCGATTGTTATCGTGGTATCGACGGCCTACGCCTACACAAACTACGCGCCGTTAATGGATGTTTACGAGAAGGTTATTCTAGTGGCTTCGTCAGTTAGTTTAATCGTGCTAGGCTGGCATTGGAAGGCGATACGGCAGTTGTCGTTATCGGTATTTGTTTTAAGTCTATTTGGGATTAGTCGATATGTGAACGGTTTGGCTGATGCGGAGGTCGACTTTTTCCTACGATTTCTAGTGTCTAGTCAATCAGCGATTATGTGGATGAGTGCTTTGTATGTGTTGGCCACGGTTACTTATTTTACCGCATTCATCATGCGTTCTGATTTTACCGCTAAAGTAGCCTCGGCAATGACATGGTCGGCAACGACTATGGGCTTCGTTGGCCTAATGGTCAGATGGCGCGAATCCTACCTTATTGGTTTAGACGTAGGTCATATTCCAGTCAGTAATTTGTACGAAGTGTTTATTTTGTTTTCCATTATTACCGCCTTACTGTATTTATTTTACGAGCGTCGATATCAAACGCGCGTCTTGGGTGGCTTTGTGTTGTTGGTGATTAGCGCGGCGGTCGCTTTTTTGTTGTGGTACACCTTTGACCGGCAGGCAGCAGACATTCAGCCCTTGGTGCCGGCACTTAAAAGCTATTGGATGAAAATCCACGTACCAGCAAACTTTATCGGCTACGGCGCATTTGCTTTGGCGGCTATGGTCGCGGTGGCTTATCTTATTCGTTTTAACGCTGAGAAAGGCGACAGCAAAAGCCTGGCAATGACCTTGCCCGAGTTGGATGTGTTAGATGACTTAATGTACAAATCGATTGCACTTGGTTTTGCGTTTTTTACCCTGGCTACGATTTTAGGCGCGTTATGGGCAGCAGAAGCTTGGGGTGGGTATTGGTCTTGGGATCCTAAGGAAACATGGGCGCTGATAGTTTGGCTTAATTACGCTGCTTGGCTGCATATGCGCCTAACCAAAGGTTGGCGCGGTAAGCCAATGGCGGCATGGGCGATAGTGGGTTTGTTTGTGACCTTATTTGCCTTTTTAGGGGTCAATATGTTTTTATCCGGCTTACATTCATATGGTGAGTTATAAATTATTTTTTGCAGGAGAAGCGCATGCGTAAATTATTAGTATTATTGGTTGCTTGTTTGACGATGTATGTTGGTACGGCTTATTCAGAAGCAGTAGATTATGATGAGGGTATTGATTTTCAGCTCATTAAACCCGTACAGCCTACCGATGATCCTGATCGTCTAGAGGTGGTGGAAGTGTTTTGGTATGGCTGCCCGCATTGCCATCACTTTGAACCGACCTTAGGGCCATGGGCCAAAAATGCCCCCGCAGACGTTAACTTTTATCGTTTGCCGGCGGTGTTTAATGCAACCTGGGAAATGCACGCGCGGGCGTATTTTGCCGCGGATATTTTAGATGTATTAGAGGTGTCGCACGATGATTTGTTTCATGCCATGCACGTTGAGCATAAAACGTTTAATACCGTAGAAAAACTAGCCAAATTTTACGCAAAGTACGGTATCGATGAAGCGTTGTTCGAAAAAACCTATCATTCATTTGTCGTTAACACCAAAATCGCACGGTCTAAAGAGATGGTTAAGCGATATGGTATTACAGGCGTGCCTGCCGTTGTGGTTGAAGGGAAGTATTTGATCACCGGAGCAATGGCTAAGAGCTACGGGAATATGATAAAAATAATCGATTTCCTGCTCGCAAAAGAAAGAAAAGCTAAGCAGTAAAGAGCGAAGAGGGATTAATGACAGGTTTCTTCGATAGCGAGGCTTAAGCTTTGCCGTTGCTGCGACTTGTCTTCTTGAGTCAGACGAGAGTAGTTTCCCTCCGAATCCTTGTACAGACGATTGCCACCAAGGTCTAACGCCGCGAGTGCCTGTTTTGCCTGGCTGCACTCTTTTGCGATACGTTGCTTTTCTCGCACGAGTTCAGCCGCTTTGTTATTGGCAGCAGCGCGCTCTGCATTCGATTTGGCAATTTCGTTAGCGCTATCTTGCAAACTCTTTAAGCGATCGACGGGAACAGAGGGGCTGCGCTTGGTGTTCAGTTTTTCGAGTTTAAGGCTTTTATCGCGTGGTGGTGTCTGACCATAGGAGGTGTTGCCTTGATCATCGGTCCATTTGTAGATGGCAGCTAAGGCGTTACTGCTGAGAAAAAATATAAAGCAAAAAATCAAGCAACGAAACATAGTAACTCCCTGTTGGCTTATGCGTTTTTGACGCTAATGTTGGTAGTATATAGTAGCTATTGATTTATGAAAGCCCTTGACCCCAGTCGAGAAAATTAGTATTTTGTCCAGTTCGATTGTGCGGTGCAATCAAAATAGTTTGTTATTAAATGTTTTTCTTAAATTTCGGAGTGTAATGGTGGAGTTAAGTGGCGGTGAAATCGTCATCCAATCCTTGAAAGATGAAGGGGTTGAATACGTATTTGGGTACCCTGGTGGGTGCGTCCTGCATATATATGATGCTATTTTTAAGCAGGAAGATGTCAAGCACGTGCTCGTCCGTCATGAACAAGGCGCGACCCACGCGGCAGATGGTTACGCTCGCTCGTCTGGTAAGCCAGGGGTTGTTTTGGTAACGTCAGGCCCAGGTGCAACTAATGCGGTAACAGGTATTGCAACGGCGTATATGGATTCGATTCCATTAGTCGTTATTACCGGTCAAGTGCCAAGACCAGTGATTGGTACTGATGCATTTCAAGAAGTGGATACGGTGGGTATTACTCGCCCTTGCGTCAAACATAACTTTCTAGTGAAGGATGTGGCTGATATCGCCGAGACGATGAAAAAAGCGTTTTACTTAGCGACTTCTGGCCGACCTGGCCCTGTGGTTGTTGATATCCCCAAAGATATAACTGACCCGAGCATTAAGGTGCCGTATCACTACCCATCTAAAGTCACGATGCGTTCGTACACACCGGTGGTTAGCGGCGATATAGGCCAAACAATAAAAGCGATCAAACTAATTAAAGAAGCCAAGCGACCGGTTATCTACAGCGGTGGTGGCGTTATACTGGGTGAAGCAAGCAATGAATTACGCGAACTATGCCGTACGCTAAACTTCCCCGTTACTCAAACTTTGATGGGCTTGGGCGCATTTCCTGGCACCGATCCACAGTCAATTGGCATGCTCGGCATGCACGGCACCTACGAAGCCAATATGGCGATGCACGACAGTGACTTAATTATTGCGATTGGTGCGCGTTTTGATGACCGGGTAACAGGGAAAATTGCCGAATTCTGCCCTCACGCAAAAATTATTCACATTGATGTAGACCCGGCGTCGATTTCTAAAACGATTACCGTTGATGTACCCATTGTTGGCCAAGTTAAGCCAATTTTGTTGGATATGTTGGCGCAGTTAAAAAGCTTGGGCGAAACCTTTGATCGGGCTCGAATCGCAGATTGGTGGAAGCAGATTGAAGACTGGCGTGCGGTCGATTGCATGGCGTACGATAAAAACAGCGGCACAATTAAGCCACAATACGTTATTGAGCAGTTATATCAGGTGACCAAAGGTGAGGCGTTTGTGACCTCAGATGTGGGTCAACACCAAATGTTTGCCGCGCAATTTTATCCGTTTGATAAACCGCGCCGCTGGATTAATTCAGGCGGTCTTGGCACCATGGGTTTTGGACTGCCTGCGGCAATGGGTGTTAAATTTGCCCACCCAGAGGCCGATGTAGCGTGCGTAACCGGTGAAGGTAGCATTCAAATGTGTCTACAAGAGCTGTCGACCATGTTGCAATACGATACGCCGGTTAAAATTATTAATCTAAATAACGGTTACCTTGGCATGGTGCGTCAGTGGCAAGAGTTTACCTATAAAAGCCGTTACTCCCATTCCTATATGGAAGCCTTGCCTGATTTTAAAAAGTTAGCTGAGGCCTATGGCCATGTCGGTATGCAGATCACTAAAAAAGAAGACGTTGAGCCGGCGTTAAGAGAAGCCTTTGCGATGAAAGATCGCACCGTGTTTTTAGACTTTTTAACCGATAGAGAAGAAAACGTGTACCCAATGATTGAAGCAGGCAAAGCGCATAACGATATGGTGATGGCGCCTAATTCAATATACAAAAGGATCTTAGCATGAGTCGCCAGCACATCATTTCCGTGTTATTGGAAAACGAGTCGGGCGCACTGTCACGCGTGGCAGGGCTTTTTTCGGCTAGGGCGTATAATATTGAATCGTTAACTGTGGCGCCTACATTAGATGAGTCGTTGTCTCGGCTAACCTTAGTGACGATCGGTAGCGAAGAGACGATCGAGCAAATTAAAAAGCAACTGAATAAGTTGGTTGATGTCGTCAAATTAATCGATTTGTCAGAGTCTTTCTCACTGGAACGTGAACTTGCCTTAGTGAAGGTGAAAAAAAGTGCTGCTATGGTGCAACGAATTGAGGCCTTGGATAGCGATACATTGGCGCGTATTGCAGATGAGACAGACGGTTATTTAATTGTAGAACTGTCGGGTGAAAATGCTTGGCTAGATGACTTTTTGCAAGACATGCAGGACGACGTGATAGAAGTGGTCCGTACCGGTGTTATTGGCCTTTCACGGGGTGAAAGGGCGTTAACGCTATAATATTGGCCGATGCTTGGCGCATGCCGAGCGATCAAATTTTAATAAAACTTAAGGAAAAAAATGAACATTTACTACGATAAAGACGCTGATCTTTCAATTATTCAAGGGATGACGGTAGCCGTTATCGGTTATGGCTCGCAAGGCCACGCGCACGCTAACAACCTAAAAGAGTCAGGTGTTAATGTGGTTGTTGGCTTAAGAGCCAGTTCGTCGTCAGTCGCTAAAGCAGAAGCGGCCGGCTTAACGGTTAAAGAGGTTCCAGAAGCGGTAGCCAGTGCCGATCTAGTGATGATTTTGACCCCTGATGAGTTTCAAGCTCAGCTATATGCGAACGAAATTGAACCCAATCTAAAGAAAGGTTCGACGTTGGCCTTTGCCCATGGTTTTTCAATTCATTACAACCAGGTTGTTCCTCGCGCTGATTTAGATGTTGTCATGATCGCACCTAAAGCACCGGGCCATACCGTACGTAACGAGTTTAAAAATGGCGGTGGTATACCTGATTTGATCGCTATTTTCCAAGATGCCTCTGGCAATGCTAAAAACGTTGCGCTTTCATATGCGTCGGCGATTGGTGGTGGCCGTACAGGGATTATTGAAACAACCTTTAAAGACGAAACAGAAACAGATCTTTTTGGTGAGCAAGCGGTTTTATGTGGTGGCGCTGTTGAACTCGTCAAAATGGGTTTTGAAACATTGGTTGAAGGCGGTTATGCACCAGAAATGGCCTACTTTGAATGTTTGCACGAACTGAAATTGATTGTTGATTTGATGTATGAAGGCGGTATTGCCAATATGAACTACTCCATCTCAAATAATGCAGAGTATGGTGAGTATGTAACGGGTAAAAAAATAATCAATGAGCAATCGCGCGAAGCAATGCGTGAAACGCTGAAAAACATCCAAAACGGTGAATACGCAAAACAGTTTATTTTAGAAGGGGCGAGTAACTACCCATCCATGACGGCAAATCGCAGAAATAATGCAGCCCACCAAATTGAGCAAGTCGGTGGAAAATTGCGTGAAATGATGCCTTGGATTACAGCCAACGCCTTAGTGGACAAAACGAAAAACTAAGTGTTAATCGTAATTTGTGATAAACGGCCGTTTTAACGGCCGTTTTTTTTGCTCTTAGCTCAGTTTGCTGAGTTATACTTGAATTTTATTTATTTGGAAGCTCTGCGTATGGATCAACCCACTAAACCGCGTTCTCGCGGCATCTATTTATTGCCTAATTTATTTACCACCAGTGCGCTTTTCGCTGGCTTTTACGCAGCTACGGGAGCGATAAATGGTCATTTTGAAGCCGCTGCGATTGCTATATTTATAGCGATGGTGCTAGACGGTTTAGATGGTAGGGTAGCGCGAATGACGAATACGCAAAGCGAGTTTGGTGCCCAGTACGACAGTTTGGCAGACTTGGTATCGTTTGGCTTGGCACCGGGCTTAGTCGCTTATGCCTGGGGACTGGCATCACTGGGTAAGTTGGGGTGGATTGCGGCGTTTGTGTACGCCACCTGTGGCGCGCTCCGTTTAGCCCGCTTTAATGTACAACATGGGGTCGCCGATAAGCGGTATTTTCAGGGCTTGCCTAGTCCAGCCGCCGCGGCGTTGATGGCGGGGTTTATTTGGGTGATGGTCGATAACGGGATCTCTGGTGATAGCGCCGCTTATGGGATGTTATTGGTGACACTTGTGTCTGGTTTATTAATGGTCAGTAATATTCGTTACCACAGCTTTAAAGAGCTCAACTTTAGCGGCAAGGTGCCTTTTGTTGTGGCTGTTATTGTGATGCTGGTGCTAGCGATTATTTATGTTGCACCACCACTGATTTTATTTAGCATGTTTTTAATTTATGCCGTGTCTGGCTTGGTGCTAACGGCCAATCTGTTACGCCGATCAAGACGAGAGAAAAACACCCTGCCGAGCGATGCCGAGTAATAACCTTTTGCGACAACAGTACTTGCAGACCATGGGTGTGCAAGTCTGGCAAGAAAGAGCGGCCGAGATTAGCGTGCAGCAAGCGCCGCTAGCACTCGAGGCGATGGACCTTGATCAGCTCAGTTCAATGGTTGCAGACTGCCGTCGCTGCGAAGCGTATGTAAACGAAAGTACAAGGTCGTTCTCAATGGGGCGACCAAAAGCCCGTCCATGGGTGTTAATTGCTGACAGGCCGGTTCAGCAGTCGACGGCGAGTGCGCAGTTGTTGACGGACATCTTATCGGCGGTTGAGCAAAATTTAGAGTCCAGCTATTTAACGAGCAGTATTAAATGTGTCGATATTTCGCGCTCAACAACGCTTAACGAATGTTTGAATTGCCAGCCGTATTTACTGCGTCAGATTGAGTTGCTTCAGCCGAGTTTGATTTTAGTGCTGGGTGAGTTGGCGGCGCAGAGCTTGTTGGCCACGGATAAACAGCTTGAGCAACTTAGGGGAAAAGACCAAAGCCATGTGTTACACGTGCTAGATACGGTTGTTCCGGTCGTCGTGACGTACCATCCTGATGATACGCTCAAAGATCCTCAGCTAAAAAGATTAGTTTGGGAGGATGTCCAATTAGCTAAAGCAGGTAGCTTGTAAATGAGCCTATTGGACAAAGTAAAGACGGCCTTTTCGTCAAAACAATCGGGCTTACAAATAAAGCCTTTAAAGAGCAAAGACTTACCGCAGGTTTTAATTATTGAAGGGCGGGTGTACGATTTCCCTTGGAGTGAGCAGATATTTAAGGACTGCTTAGCGATGCACTATTCTAGCTGGGGCTTAATGTATGAAGGTGAGTTGATTGGTTACGCGATTTTATCCATAGCTGTAGGTGAGGCTCACGTGTTAAATATTTGTATTAACCCTAATCAGCAAGGCCAAGGGTTCGGCTGCCACTTTTTGCAACAATTATTTAAGGTGGCAAAAGGCAAGAAGGCAGAGCGTATGTTTTTGGAAGTGCGGCCTTCAAACAAGCGTGCGGTGACATTGTATGAAGGGCTCGGTTTTGCACAAATTGGTAAACGTAAAAACTATTACCCAGCCGGCGACGGTAGAGAAGACGCGCTGGTTTATTCTATCGATTTGAATCCAACGGTAATTTAAGCGAATTTGTCATCGTGATGGGCGAATACTTTAGGGCGCTGGCGTATAATAAGTGCCTTACTCTACACAAATAAAACCATGCCTAGTGAATTCAAAAAGCGGAGAACATTCGCTATCATCTCTCACCCCGATGCGGGTAAAACCACACTAACAGAAAAATTGTTGTTATTTGGTGGTGCAATTCAAATGGCGGGTTCGGTAAAGGGGCGTAAAGCCTCGCGTCACGCTACGTCTGACTGGATGGAAATGGAAAAAGAACGAGGCATCTCGGTGACCACCTCGGTGATGCAGTTTGAGCACAACGGTAAATTATTGAATTTGCTGGACACCCCAGGTCACGAAGACTTTTCTGAAGATACCTATCGAACCCTTACTGCTGTTGACTCTGCTCTGATGGTGATCGATTGTGCCAAAGGGGTCGAAGACCGAACGATTAAATTGATGGAAGTGTGTCGTCTGCGCGATACCCCGATTATTACCTTTATTAACAAACTCGATCGTGAGGGACGTGATCCCCTAGAGTTAATTGACGAGGTCGAGTCTGTGCTTAAGATTGAGTGTGCGCCGATGACTTGGCCGATTGGTATGGGCAAGGGGTTCAAAGGGGTATATCACCTGTATAAAGACGAGGTTCACGTTTTTAGCCCGACACACGGCGGTAAAATTGCCACTGGTGAAATTTTTAAAGGTTTAGACGATCCTAAATTAAAAGCCTTGTTAGGCAGTCAGCCGGACAGCTTTTTTGAAGAACTGGAGCTGGTCAGAGAAGCAAGTACACCGTTCGACATTGACGCTTATTTGGCGGGCAAGCAAACCCCGGTGTTTTTTGGTTCGGCAGTCAATAACTTTGGTGTAAGCGAGTTATTAGACGCATTCGCCGAATACGCGCCGCAACCACAAGCCCGCGAGGCGATGGAGCGGGCGGTGGCGCCCGAAGAAGCGAATTTTTCCGGCTTTGTTTTTAAAGTGCAAGCGAACATGGACCCCGCGCATCGAGATCGGATAGCGTTTATGCGTATTTGTTCCGGTGAATATTTACATGGCATGAAAATGAATCACGTGCGTTTGGGTAAAAACATTCAAGTGGGCAATGCGATTACGTTTCAAGCAGACAGCCGTAAAAGCGTCAGCCAGGCCTTCGCCGGCGATATTATAGGCCTGCATAATCATGGCACCATACAAGTAGGCGATACCTTTACGCAGGGAGAAAAACTAAAGTTTGGTGGCATACCTTACTTTGCCCCGGAGCTGTTCCGACGCGCGGTTTTAAAAGATCCATTACGCATGAAAGCCTTGCAAAAAGGCTTGCAACAGCTTACCGAAGAAGGGGCAACCCAGTTGTTTAAGCCGATGAAAAACAATAATTTAATTTTAGGTGCGGTTGGCGTGTTGCAGTTTGAGGTGACCGCGCATCGGCTTAAAAATGAGTATAACGTTGAATGCGTGTACGATAATGCCCCTATCGCAACGGCGAGGTGGGTGAGTGCCGCCGATCCACAAAAACTGGAAGAGTTTAAAAAGAAAGCGCATGATAACCTAGCTGAAGACGGCAGTGGCTATTTGGT
>JAGPVU010000186.1 GCA_018066825.1 Cycloclasticus sp. | reverse complement strand
GGTATAGAAGCCATTGTGATGTTCGACTCGCAAATTGATCACGCAACGGGCTTATTAATTTTACGTGAAGGCGACCCGCTGACGATTTATTGCACAGATATGGTTCGCCAAGACCTAACAACTGGATTTCCCATTTTTAATATTTTGGAGCATTTTTGTGGTGTAGAAGACCACCCGATTCCCTTAAATGGTGACGCCTTTACTATCCCTAATATTGAAGATTTGGAATTCACGGCTTTGCCATTAAAGAGCAAGGCGCCTCCCTATTCGCCGCATAGAAATGATCCGCACGAAGGCGACAATATCGGTATGATTATTCGTCAACCATCAACCGGCAAAACAACCTTTTACGCACCCGGCTTAGGCCAAATAGAGCCGCATGTTGAAAAAGCCATGAGCAACGCCGATTGCGTACTGGTCGATGGAACCTTCTGGACGGATGACGAACTCGCTTCAGTTGGCAGGCCGCTACTGGCCAGAAAAATAGGCCACTTACCCCAGTCGGGCGAAGGCGGCATGATCGAGTTTTTGGATACACTTAACAAACCCCGAAAAATTCTGATCCATATCAACAATACCAACCCGATTTTGAACGAAGAGTCAAAAGAACGCGATATACTGACCCAACACGGCATTGAAGTGTCGTTCGACAATATGCATATCGAGTTGTAAACATGACAGAAAAAACACCTTGGACAGCGCAAGAATTTGAAACGCGGATCCGTGATATGGAGCGTTTTTACCATATCAATCACCCGTACCACGTGATGATGCACGAAGGCACACTCAATAAAGCACAAATCCGCGGCTGGGTGGCGAATCGTTTTTACTACCAAGTTAACATTCCCTTGAAAGACGCGGCGATTATGGCCAACTGCCCCGATCGCGACACCCGCGCGCAGTGGGTGCAACGCATTATCGACCACGATGGCGCACCCGGCGAAATTGGCGGTATTGAGGCTTGGTTACAACTTGGTGAATCCGTCGGTTTAACCCGCGAAGAAGTGTTGTCCGAAGAACACGTTCTACCCGGCGTACGCTTTGCTGTGGATGCTTACGTTAACTTTGCCCGCCGAGCCGATTGGCACGAAGCGGCCAGTTCGTCTTTAACAGAATTGTTTGCACCAAAAATTCACCAGCAACGCTTAGATAATTGGCCCGAACACTACCCTTGGATTGATTTAAAAGGGCTGACTTATTTTCAAAAACGACTCAGCGAAGCGCGGCGCGACGTGGAACACGGCTTAAGAATCACCCTTGATTGGTATAAAACACGTGAGCAGCAAGAAAAAATGCTCGGTATTTTAAAGTTTAAACTCGATATTTTATGGACTATGGCCGACGCAATGCATATGGCTTATATCCACGAAATGCCCCCTTATTTCACGGTCAAGCCATGAGTCTGCAAACCGATCAAGCCATCAAACTTTCTAGCGGCTACCGCCTACAGTGGGAAGAAGCCCAGCAAATGTTTGTTTTGCTGTACCCAGAAGGGCTAATCGAGCTCAATCAAAGTTCCGCTGAGATTTTACAACTCTGCGATGGTCAGCATAAGCTCGCCGATATTGTCCAAACGCTGGAAACCAAATTTTCAACGACTGGGCTAGAAAACGATATTGTTAGTTTCTTAACTATTGCTCTGGATAATGGCTGGATCAATCAAAGCGCCTAGCCCGCCGCGCTGGTTATTGGCCGAGCTGACTTATGCTTGTCCACTACAGTGCCCGTATTGTTCCAATCCGTTGGACTACGCCAATATTAAAGGTGAGCTATCAACCGACGACTGGAAACGCGTGCTCAAACAATCACGTGAGATGGGCGCGGTGCAACTTGGCTTTTCCGGCGGCGAACCCTTAGTCAGAAAAGACTTGGTTGAACTGGTTAACTATTCGCATGAGCTAGGCTATTACACCAACCTCATTACCTCTGGCTACAATATGGATGAGGCAAAAATTATTGCGCTTAAAAACGCAGGTCTTGACCATATTCAAATTAGCCTGCAAGCCAGTTCAAAAGAGCTGAACGATTTTATCGCTGGCACAGAAAGCTTTGAACAAAAAAAACAAGTCGCCAAACTGATTAAGAAAAACGACTACCCGATGGTACTGTGCGTGGTATTACACCGCCAAAATATTCATCAAATGAAAGATATGTTAGACATGGCGATAGAGTTAGGCGCGGATTTTGTTGAGCTCGCCAATACCCAGTATTACGGCTGGGCGCAACATAACCGTGACCAGTTATTGCCAACGCACGAGCAATTAAAAACGGCTGAAGCGATTGCCAATGAGTATCAAGAAACTCAAAAAGGCAAAATGAAAATTTATTACGTGGTGCCCGATTATTACGAAGGTCGGCCGAAAGCGTGCATGAATGGCTGGGGCACCACCTTTTTAACCATCTCACCCGACGGCCTTGCTTTGCCTTGCCACTCAGCCCGCCAATTGCCGAATTTTGACTGCCCAAGCGTTAACGAACATTCCATTAGCGACATTTGGAACGAGTCCAAGGCCTTTAATTATTTCCGTGGTGACGGGTGGATGAAAGAACCGTGCAGAAGTTGCCCCGAAAAAGATAAGGACTTTGGCGGCTGCCATTGCCAAGCCTTTTTACTCACTGGGGATGCCACCAATACCGACCCTGTTTGTGACTTATCGCCTTTGCATCACACTGTCACCGATGCGATTGAAAAAGCAGTCCAAACAAATGAGTCTGCACTAACGTTTCGCAATTCAAAAAACTCCCAATTATTAAAAAAATAGTCTTAAAGGAACCCGCATGAAAATAACTGCCGCCGTTGCATGGCAAGCTGGCGAACCTCTTTCAATCGAAACCATTGACCTAGATGGCCCCAAAACCGGTGAAGTGCTGATTCGTCACGTTGCCGCTGGTGTCTGCCACACCGATGCTTTTACTTTATCGGGTGATGACCCTGAAGGCATATTCCCTGCCGTGCTAGGGCATGAGGCGGGCGCAGTGGTTGAAGAAATAGGCCAAGGCGTTACTTCGGTACAAGTCGGCGACCATGTTATTCCTCTTTACACCCCAGAATGCGGCCAGTGTAAGTTTTGCCTTTCCGGTAAAACCAATTTATGCCAAGCCATTCGTGCCACTCAAGGCAAAGGTCTTATGCCTGATGGCAGCTCACGATTTTCAAAAAATGGTGAGATTATTTATCACTATATGGGCACGTCCTCGTTTGCCGAATACACCGTATTGCCTGAAATTTCACTGGCTAAAATCAATAAGGCCGCACCCTTAGATAAAGCCTGTTTATTAGGCTGCGGCGTTACTACGGGTATTGGAGCAGTGTTAAATACCGCCAAGGTTGAAGCCGGCAGCACGGTCGCCGTTTTTGGTTTAGGTGGTATTGGCCTTAGTGCAATTCAGGGGGCGGTTATCGCCAAGGCCTCACGCATTATTGCCGTTGATATTAATGAAGATAAATTTGAATTTGCCAAACAACTCGGCGCTACTGATTGCATTAACCCAAAAAACTTTGATGACCCTATTCAAGATGTATTAGTCGACATGACCGACGGCGGTGTAGATTATTCGTTTGAATGTATCGGCAACGTTAACACCATGCGTTCAGCGTTAGAGTGCTGCCATAAAGGCTGGGGGGAATCGGTTATTATTGGTGTTGCAGGTGCGGGACAAGAAATAACTACCCGCCCCTTTCAACTCGTAACCGGCCGAGTATGGCGAGGCACCGCCTTTGGCGGCGTTAAAGGCCGCAGCGAGTTACCCGGCTATGTAGAGCGTTATTTAAACGGTGAAATAAAAATTGACGAAATGGTGAGCTACACCATGCCATTGCAAGACATTAATCACGCCTTTGACTTAATGCATCAAGGTAAAAGCATTCGCTCGGTGATTATTTATTAACTCCCGCATGAACTGAGTTTATTGACAAAAATCGTCTGCTGCACTCACCAGAGCATTGATCATCTCATCACCGGCGGCCAAATGAGTGGCCTTGGGCAAAACCACTAGTTTCGCTTGAGGCAATAGTTGCGCTAGCGAATACGAGGATTCAAGCGGACACATGTAATCCAATCGTCCATGAATAATCGTACATGGCAAACTGGCCAGTAACGCCGCCTTAGTTATAATTTGATTTTCTTCAATAAAATACTGCTGCAAGGCATAGTGCGTTTCGATCCGTGCTTGCGCAATCGCTGACTCTGGCACCTCGCCGGCTAACTCGTCTGCATTAAACATATCGCCTAACACCACCGCACCGCCCCACCTATCCCACTCTCGCCCTGCTTGTTGGCGAACAGAGGCATCTGGGCTACAGAGACGTTGATGATAAGCCGCTACCAGTTCAGTGTGTTGTGGTGGAGGTATTGCTGCAATAAAACGCGCCCAGGCTTCGGGGTATAGGCGGTTTGCACCGTCTTTTAAAAACCAATCGGCATCGGCTTTCCGCGCCAAAAAGGTACCACGAATAATCAATCCTAAGCTGCACGCTGGGTATGCCTGAGCATACAATAAGGCCAAGGTTGCACCCCAAGAACCACCAAACAATAACCACTTTTCGATACCTAGTTTTTCACGGATCATTTCCATATCAGCCAGTAAATGTTGCGTGGTATTGTTTTTTAACTCACCCAACGGCCACGAACGACCTGCGCCGCGCTGATCCATTAAAATAACGTGGTACTTTTTGGGGTTAAAAAAACAGCGGTGGTGGTCCTTGCAACTAGACCCCGGGCCGCCGTGTAAAAAAATAACGGGGATGCCGTTCGGGTTACCTACTTGTTCTACGTAAACCTCGTGCCCATCGCCTGTAGCAAGCCGCGCTGTGGCAAAAGGCTCAATGGCCGGATATAAGCGTTTATACATGTAACAGTCCTAAATTATCTCGGCGTAAAGCCCGTTTAGATCAAAAGTTTGGTCTTTAGAATACGCTATACTAAAGCCTTTTTAAACTTAGCTGACCATGTTTGATTTTATTATTATCGGCGGTGGGATTATTGGCCTATTAACCGCCAAAGAACTGCAAAAAATAGGTGCCAAGGTCGCCGTTATTGAAAAAAACAGCCTCGGTCAACAAGCCACATGGGCGGCGGGTGGAATTTTGTCTCCGATGCGGCCTTGGCATTATTCAGAACCGGTCAATGCCATCAGCAACATCAGTCAAGCCATTTACCAACAACTCGCTACGGAGTTATTACAACAAACCGGCATTGATCCAGAATGGACCTTATCCGGCATGTTGGTGCTAAACGATGAGGATATGCCACCAGCTATTGACTGGTGTCAACAACGCCAGGTCCAACATAAGGTGTTAACGCCTGAGCAGTTGAATGCTCGATTTTCTTACTTAAAACCTTTTACGGAACCCGCCTTGTTACGCGACGACGTGGCGACTATTCGCCCTCATCGTTTGCTAGCGGCGTTAAATAAATACCTCACTGACAAAGGCGTAACTTTTTACAACGCACAAGCGGTGCAAAAACTTATCACTAAAGGTCCAGCAGTAACTGGCGCTCAAATAAAGGGCGAGGTTCTTTCCGCCGGTGACTATATAATTTGTAGCGGCGCTTGGAGCCCTAAGTTAGTCCCTGAACTTAGTAGCAAACCAGATATTTCTCCGGTTAAGGGGCAAATGATCTGTTTCCCCCCCATAGACCTTGCCAACCCATGTATGGTGATGGACGGTAACCGTTACTTTATTCCTAGAAAAGATGGCCGCGTTGTAGTGGGCAGCACACGTGAGCATACAGGGTTTAACGCAGACACGAGCCAACAGGCATTTGATGACTTACGTGATTTTGCGCTACAACTATTTCCGGCCTTACAAGCTGTACAACCCGATGCCCATTGGGCTGGTTTACGCCCCTCTTCACCTGATAGCATCCCGTATATTTGTCGTGTTGAACCCTACGCCAACCTTAGCTTGAACGCAGGCCACTATCGCAATGGCATTGTTACCGCACCGGCCAGTGCAGAACTGATGGTGGATATCCTGTTAAACAGGCCTAGCAAGGTAGACCACTCAGCGTATCAATTAACGCGATAGGATTTCGCTTTAAAGACGCTGTGCTATACTTTGCAACAGTATGGATATTAAGATGACAACGGCCAACATGAATAACGATTCTTTGAGCAATTTACTGCTAGAACGCGGCATAACGCCGACTCAGCAGCGCCTTGAAATCGCAAGTTTTTTATTCAAAAAACAACAACACGTGAGCGCCGATCAAATATTAACTAGCATTAAGCAAGGGAAAAACCCCGTGTCTAAAGCGACCGTTTATAACACGCTTGGTCTATTTGCTAATAAGGGTCTGCTGCGTGAGGTTATCATTGACCCTAACAAAGTTTTTTACGATACCAATACCCAACACCACCATCATTTTTATAATACCAATACCTGTGGTTTAACCGATATTGATCACAACGAAATTAATATTAATAAACTACCCGAGCTGCCCGAGGGCACGGATATTCAAAGTGTCGATGTAATTATAAAGGTCAGTAATCGATAGACGTCTTGTCTAAGTGTTAATAATTTCTTATACTGCCACGCCTTTATTATTCGCCGTTTACGGCTTAAGCATTGAAAGGTATATTTTAGTTAAGCCGATGTAGCTCAGTTGGTAGAGCGGCTCATTCGTAATGAGTAGGTCAGCGGTTCGAATCCGCTCATTGGCTCCAATTAAATCAATAACTTACAACCAACCCTCTCAAAAAAAACCACAGAAGAAGTTTGCATTAAAGGAGCACCAAGGGCGCTTAATCGTGTAACCTTTCGTAACATACTATTGATCCTGCAATGTTAGCGGGCACAAAAAAGCCCCAAAAACCAAAAGGTCATTGGGGCTCAGTCGTTGTCTTTTCTTATCCTGTAGAGAACCTATCTTAGCTTCATGAACCCATCAAATTCACACGTGCCTGAGTTAAATGTATAGCCTTCAGGGCAATTAGCCTTCTTTCTCGGCACATCATATTCTTTTAATGTGTCTAATATAAAGTAGGCTTCCCAAGGGTTATCCGCTGATAACAAGTAATCAACACCTAAATTAGAGTAAGGCGCTTTCGCTCCCGCACCAACAAACAAACCATTAGCAAAGTCATACCCTACACTCACTTCACCTTGTGCTTTTTCTTTACCGTCAAAGTATTTAGTACGTATTTTGCCGGGTTTAAAACCATCTAATAGTGTGAATGAAAAAGAAAGATCGCCGCCATCCACATCACCATTTGATTTGACGCGAGCATGACGATAGCCAACCACTACTTCAGGTTTTGTTCCTTTATTTAGCGTCCATTTTAAACCTGCATAGACACTGTCATCCGTGTCGGTATCCGAGGTGTAGCTTGGAGGCACTACTACCATAACTTCACCAGCATTCGCAGCAACGCTCACGAAACCTAGTAATAATATTAAAAATAATTTATTCATTTTCATTATAATCGTCCCTGTATTTATTATTTTGTCTTGAATATTCTAATCCCCAACTTATCAATCGACAATACTTTTATGACATTAAACTATTGGATATACGCAGTAACCTATACATCGCTGTTTAGTTTTCTTTTTTTTGAGCGTTATCGTCAAGATGGTACTGTCTCACTGACAAAACGAGACGCCCTGTATTTGCTTATTGAAATTATTGCCAAGCTAATTGGTCTTGTTCTATCCCTTTACGGGCTGTTGTGGTTCGTTAACCTTGTTGCGCCTTTTGAGATTGTTAGTGTGTCTAATTTAGACATCCCGATATATTTAAATGTTGCCATTGCTTTTCTGCTTGTCGATTTTTTTCATTACTGCTCG
>JAGPVU010000177.1 GCA_018066825.1 Cycloclasticus sp. | reverse complement strand
AATGTAATAGCCGTCGTTATATTGATATCTATTGCTGCAACATTTTATTTTGGTTCGTTTGTATTTTTAACCAATAATTAACAAAGTAGATAACTTGTTAATTAAAAAATTAAACTGAAATAGGTAACTATATGTCTTCAGAAAACGCGTATTACGTTCCTCACGATGCTAAATGGCCAATTGTTGGTTCGATTGGCTTGACCCTGTTTTTAGGCGGATTTGCTGGCCAATTAAATGGTAATAGCATGGCAGCCAATGTCATGATTATTGGGTTTTTAGTACTGGTTTATATGATGTTTGGTTGGTTTGGTGACGTGATCGATGAAAGTGAATCTGGCACCTACAAAAAATTAGAAGACGTGTCTTTCCGTATGGGGATGATCTGGTTTATTTTCTCCGAGGTCATGTTTTTTGCCGCGTTTTTCGGGGCACTTTATTATATCCGTGTATTCTCGGTGCCTTGGTTGGCAGGAGAGGGTTCGGGTGCATCTACTAATGAGTTTATATGGAGTGGTTTCGAAGCTGTTTGGCCAACTAATGGTCCAGCTGCGGTGGGCGGCGAGTATCAAAAAATGGGCGCATGGGGTCTTCCTGCGATTAATACCTTCATTCTTTTGATCAGTGGTGCCACTGTAACGTGGGCACATTGGGGATTGGTTGCCAATAACCGTAAACAGTTAATTATGGGTTTGGCGGCTACAGTTTTACTCGGCTTTATTTTTGTTGGTTTACAAGTCTTAGAATATAGCCATGGTTACAATGAACTCAATTTGACAATGGGCTCAGGTGTTTACGGTTCTACTTTTTATATGTTGACAGGTTTCCATGGTTTTCACGTAACCGTTGGCGCCATCATGTTGTTGGTTATGCTAATTCGCAGTATTAAAGGGCACTTTACGCCAGAAAATCACTTTGCATTCGAAGCGGCTGCTTGGTATTGGCACTTTGTTGATGTTGTTTGGTTAGGCTTATTTATATTTGTTTACTGGCTGTAGTTCGCCTTGCTTTTTAAAAAAGGCGCTACTGTGTAGCGCCTTTTTTATTGATCTCGTTTCCATTTGATTGTGGTAGTGATGGCGAATGAGGTACAACGCCGTGTGGTTTAATAAGGTCAAAACTGGCTGCTAAAATTAGAGCAATAAATAATGCGATTGAGAGACCAATTCGAATAACCAAGGATTTAACGACCTCTTTGGGTTTTGATTTGGTATTGCTTAGGTGATAAAACGCCCTAAATAATTGGTAAATTATTAAAAATAAGATAAAAACAACGAGATATTTAATGATAGGTGGCATGTGGTGATCTCAGCTAATGTTTACTATGGTTGAATAAATGCAAGTAAATAAGCAATGGCAGCTTTAGTTTATGCAGTTTAAATTTAATTTCATTTTAACGCTTTTGGCTGTTTTAGTGCTGGGTTTATTGTTGGGCTTAGGCTATTGGCAATTAGACCGAGCCGAACAAAAGCAAGCGTTGTTAGATTTACAAGCGGCGCGTGTACAGTTAGCACCGGTCGCAATAGAGTCAGTGCGTATCAACAAACAACAGTTACGTTATCTACCAGTGACTGTGTCTGGCACAATAGATGCTGATCAACAAATATTGATTGATAACCAAATTAAACAAGGGCGTGCGGGATACTTCGTTTTAACGCCTATTAAGCTAAGCAATAACAGCGCTATTTTACTAAACAGAGGTTGGCTTCCCTTAGGTGATGATCGAAACACCTTACCAGATGTTAAAGTCAACACAGTTGAGCTATCGGTAAACGGTAGGCTAGACCATTTTCCAAGTGTTGGTATTGCGCTAGAAGGTGCTGACGTGTTATCTAAAGGCTGGCCGGCGGTTGTGCAAACGATTAATTTAGCCAAGGTGTCCGAGCGTTTAGGTTATGCTGTTATGCCTTATCAAGTATTATTAAATAATGATGAGTTATACGGCTATGAACGTGAATGGACGTTATTTGAAATGGGACCAGAAAAACACCATGGCTATGCGTTTCAGTGGTTTGCCTTGGCGCTAACTTGGTTGATTATATATTTTGTTGTAACCATTAAAACTAAAACTAAGAAAACATGAAAACATTAACGAAAAATAGATTAAAACTGATTTTTATTACAACCTTGTTTGCGTTGCCGGTTTTGTCGGCTTGGTTTGTTTATCAAAACCCTCAACTTCTGGAAGGAAGTAAGACTAAAAACTATGGTGAGTTAATATCCCCTGCCATTCCATCTCAGATTCAAAATTTTGTTAATCAAGCAACTGAAGAAGGGTTGCAACATTTAAAGGGTCGCTGGGTTCTTGTCCACCTCGATCTTGATGGGCGTTGCGATAGCGGATGCATTGAGTCTGTTAAGTTACTGCATCAACTGAACATCTTATTGAATAAAGATTCTGACCGTTTGAAACGCGTTTTCTTTGATAACGGCGGATCTGGTTCTGATGCAGCGCAAGCGCTGTTTTCACAAGATGGTGGGCTTACTGTACTACCTTGGACAGAAGAGCACATAGCTAAGCTGAAGACGCTGATTGCAGGGTTGAATGATGGTGATATGATTTTACTAGATCCATTAGGTAATATCATGATGAAGTATCAACAACAAGCAGATCCGTATGGGATACAAAAGGACTTAAAACTTTTATTTAAGGCCTCACAAATAGGGTAAAGCCATGTTTAGAAAGCTAACCATTTTTGCAATTTTACTGGCTTTATTTGTCGTGGTATTAGGTGCTTATGTACGTTTGTCTGATGCGGGCCTAGGTTGCCCTGATTGGCCAGGTTGTTACGGTAACCTCATTATTGAAGAGGGGCATGATGAGGTATTAAAAGCTAATGAGGCCTTTTCAGAGCGCCCATTTGAAGCCTCTAAAGCTTGGAAAGAAATGATCCATCGCTATTTTGCCAGTGGCTTGGGTCTGGTAATTCTAATTTTAATGGTGATAGCATGGCGACGGCCTTTGTTAGGCCAGCGCGGCTTGACAATTAGCCTGTTTTTGCTGGTTGTGTTTCAAGGTGCCTTAGGCATGTGGACGGTGACCTTGCTGGTTAAACCCGCCATCGTAGTCAGCCATTTGCTGGGAGGTTTAGCGACATTAAGCTTGCTCTTTTGGTTGTTATTACGGCTTAACAATAAACGCTTATTGGTCAGTCAGACGGATAACAGTGTAAAGAGTTTAGCCAAGTTAGGCTTGGTTGTATTGATCGCCCAAATTGCACTAGGCGGATGGACTAGTACCAATTATGCAGCCCTAGCCTGCCCTGATTTTCCGGCGTGCTTTGCGGGCAACTGGACCCCATCACTTGATTACAGTGAGGGTTTCGTACTATGGCGAGGCTTAGGCGTTGATTATGAATTTGGCGTACTCAGCAATGAAGCGCGCGCTGCGATACATTGGGTGCACCGGTTGGGTGCCATCGTCACCACGATCATATTGGCTTATTTAGCGGCAAAGTTATTTAAGGTGCGTGCGCGTAAAGAAGGGGGCATATTGCTAACGCTATTATGTACACAAGTCATGTTAGGTATTTTAAACGTAGTCTTGAGTTTGCCACTCAGCATAGCTGTAGCGCATAATGGCATTGCAGCACTGTTGTTATTGAGTATGGTGTACGTCAACTTCAGGTTAAAACAAAATAGATATTAAATAGGGTTTAATTTTGACAGAACAAATTATCAATCAGCCGGTAAAGCACGTAAGTTGGGCAAGTTATTACGAGCTGTGTAAACCAAAGGTCGTTATGCTTATCGTATTTACTGCGGTTGTTGGCATGTTTTTGGCAGTTCCCGGTATGGTGCCGTGGCAACCTTTGATTTTTGGCACCCTTGGTATTGGCATGGCTGCTTCATCGGCTGCGGCGATTAATCATTTTTTGGATCAGAAGTACGATGCAAAAATGGCGCGCACCCAAGGTCGACCATTACCTCATGGTGACCTAACGGGTAAACAAGTGCTTGGGTTTGCCTTTACACTGGGCATTATAGCGATGCTGATTTTGGTGTTTCTGGTTAATGAATTAACAGCTTTTTTAACTTTTTTATCGTTAATTGGATACGCAGTGGTTTATACCGTCTACCTTAAACACGCGACACCACAAAATATTGTTATTGGTGGTGCTGCCGGTGCTGCTCCGCCGGTACTTGGCTGGTGTGCAGTAACAGGGACCATCGACCCATACGCCTTATTGTTATTTTTAATTATTTTTATTTGGACACCGCCACATTTCTGGGCGCTAGCGGTGGCGAGACGTGACGAGTATGCCAAGGCAGACATTCCCATGTTACCGGTCACACATGGAGCTGACTTTACCCGCTTGCACATTGTGTTTTATACCGTGCTATTACTTTTGGTCACACTGTTGCCCTATTTGACAGGGATGAGTGGCTTGCTGTATTTAGTTGCTGCAATTGGTTTAGGCTTGGGGTTTTTATATTACGCTATCTTGTTAAAAAGAACGGCTGATGACGTGATTGCGATGAAAGCGTTTAAATACTCAATTGTATATTTAATGGTATTGTTCGCTGTTTTATTGATAGACCATTACGTTAAATATTGAAATCAAACAATATTAGGCGCAATGATTAAGGCTATTTAAAACAGTGTTATTGCTCACAAGGCTTCACATTTCTACTATTAAGCGTAATAACTGTAAGAGGTAATCATACGGTTACTTATGAAATCACTTCGGTCGGGTAATAAAATTAGTCAAATAATGGTATCGCTTGCTTGGATTGGTTTTCTAGCCATGCTGGTTATTGGCTTTGATCGCTACCTTGATAAACGGACTAACCCAAATGAAAGGCCTGAGGCGGTTTACACAGCAGATGGAAGTGCTGAGGTAACGCTAATACAAAATCGGCAAGGGCATTATATCGCTGATGGAAAAATTAATGGTCACTGGACAACCTTTATACTCGATACAGGGGCGACTAAGCTCAGTATCCCTGGTAAGTTGGCAAAGGCCTTGAATTTAACTGAAGGCCGCGCTGAACGAGCACGTACAGCAAACGGTGATATCGTGGTGTACCGCGTCACTTTAGATACGGTTAAGTTGGGGTCTATTGAGTTGCGAAATATAGCTGCGCACATTAACCCGCACATGGAAGGTGATCAGGTGTTATTGGGTATGAGTTTTCTTAAACACCTTGATCTACTACAAAAAGATAAGCAGTTAACCCTGCAGCTAAAAGCCCCTGTCAGATAAGCAGAGCAGATAGCCGAGTTTTTAACTCGGCTGAAACTCCAATAATTGCTGCTTAATTTTGTTCATAGCATTTTTTTCGAGCTGGCGAATACGTTCTGCCGAGACTTGATATTTATCAGCAAGTTCGTGCAGAGTAGACTTTTCATCACTCAACCAACGTTCTGACAAAATTGACCGGCTTCGGTCATCCAGGCGATTCAGAGCAGCTTGTAATTGAGCACTATTACGTGACTCTTCTACATTGTCTTCAACGATGCGCGCAGGGTCGTGCTCTTCATCAGTGACAAAGCTCGCTGGTGTGTGTACTAATTCGTCGCTGTCAGCATTGTCGTCTTGATGGCCGTCAAACGCCATATCGTGATTACTTAAGCGTTTTTCCATCTCATAAACGGCTGATTTGTCGACGCCCAGGTCATTGGCAATAGCACCCGCTTCTGATTCATTTAACCAAGTCAGCCCGCGTTTATGTTTTCTAAGGTTGAAAAACAGTTTACGTTGAGCCTTAGTGGTGGCAATTTTAACAATGCGCCAGTTTTTAATAACAAACTCGTGGATTTCAGATTTAATCCAATGTACCGCATACGACACTAAGCGTACGCCCATCTCGGGGTCAAAGCGTTTAACTGCCTTCATTAAACCGATGCTACCTTCTTGAATAAGGTCGGGTAGGGCTAAACCATAGCCACTGTAGCTTCTAGCAATATGGATGACATAGCGCATATGAGATAAGATTAGCGTGCGCGCGGCTTCTAAGTCATTATCGTTGTGTAAGCGAAAGGCTAAGGATTTTTCTTCTTCGGCGGTTAAAAGAGGCGCAGAAGAAACGGATGCAATATAGGCATCCAAAGAACCGGCCGACAAGTTAGCTGGTACTGTAAGTGCATAAGTCATATTATCCCTCCCATTTATCATCGTGCTATCACATTTAGAGTCTAGCACTCGCCATATAAGAGTGCTAATTATAGCAAAAGTTCAAAAGATTGTGTCAATGAAAAGAATGTAAAAGGTCGGCTTATCAGCGTTCTAGTTCACTCAGGTAGCGGCTCACCACGATCCAAGAACCGACGATGCCTAATAAGATAGAAAAAAGCACCCATAACAGCGCGTGGCTGATAGTCATATAATCGATAGTAAACGAACTGCTGTATAGCTGAGCAAGTGAGCTCGACGGGCCGTCAAGCAACCAAACCGATAAGTTGACTAAAATGCAGGCCAATACCCCACCCAAAAAACCGTACCAAAAACCACTGTAAATAAAAGGCCGCATAATAAAAGATCGAGTAGCACCCACTAGACGAGTAATATCAATTTCATCACGCCTGTTTTGTAGTTCTAAACGAATGGTGTTACTCACAATTAGTAGCACAGCAAAACCTAATAATACGGTGATAAGAATGACCGCGCGTTGCGCAATATCTAAAATCCCTTGTAAGCGTGATAACCAGCCCATATCCATTTGTACAAGTTGGATGGACGGCTGTTGTTCAAGTTGTGTAACTAATTGCTGTAGTTGTGTTGAATTGTTTACGTTGGCTATAGGTGTTATTTGAATGACATGCGGCAAGGGGTTGTCGTTGAGAACACGAATAGCGGCGCCAAAACCACTGTATTGACGAAACTCCTGTAAGGCATCTTGCTTGCTAATCAGTGTTGTATTGGCAATTTTATCGTCGTTTTCCAGTAATTGGCTTAAATCCACCGCTTGCTGAAAAGTGACGCTTTGTTGTAAGAATATTGAAATGTTATTATTCAGGTCAATTTGGTCGCTTAACGACTTTAAATTGGTAATCGATACTAACAAGCCAGAGGGCAAGGATAGTGTGATGGCGATAACGCTAACAGTCATCATAAAGTTAAACGGTGCGCGATAAAAACGGCCGAGACTCGCAAAAAAAGTGTGTAAGTGAATACGAATATAAGATCGCAGATTAAAATTCTGCAGGGGTTTTTTTATGCTGTTACGACGATTAGCCATGTGCTTGCACCAACTCACCTTGTGATAATTGAAGCGTACGATAGCCCATTTGTTGGATTAAACTGATATCGTGACTGGCGATTAAAACAGTAACACCCACCTGATTAAATTGTACGAATAACTGCATAATCTCTTCTGATAACGCGGGGTCAAGGTTGCCTGTGGGTTCGTCGGCTAAAATCATAGGGGGGCGATTAACCACAGCTCTAGCGATGCCAATACGTTGTTGCTCTCCACCGGATAGGGTAATCGGGTAGCGCTGCTCCTTACCCAATAAACCCACTTTATCTAAAGCCGCGCGCACCCGGCGTTTAATCTCATGGTGATTAAAGCCAGCAATAATTAGCGGCAAAGCGACGTTGTCAAATACTGTTTGGTCATGGAGCAAGCGATGGTCTTGGAAAATCATGCCGATTTTGCGACGCGTATACGGCACCAGCCGTTTAGACAGGCGACCAATATTCTGATTATCTAGCATCACTTGGCCTTGGGTGCTGCGCTCAAGCAAGGCGATTAATTTTAACAGCGTGCTTTTACCCGCACCCGAGTGGCCGGTTAAAAAGGCCATTTCCCCTTGTTTTATTTCAAAATTAACGTTTTTAAGCGCGTCGCCGCCGCCGGGGTATCGCTTACTAACGTTAATAAATTGCAGCATATAAAATCAGTGAGTTGGCTCAGGTTTATCGAATAACGCGTGGGTAAATTCTTTTGCGTCAAACTCACGCAAATCGTCGATGCCTTCACCGATACCGATAAAACGAATGGGTAAATTAAATTGGTTGGCGATGGCAAAAATAATGCCGCCTTTAGCGGTGCCGTCCAGCTTGGTTAGTGTAATGCCGGTTAAGGGTGTCGCCTCATTAAAGTTTTTAGTTTGTGAAATCGCGTTTTGCCCGGTGCCAGCATCAACAACCAACATCACCTCATGGGGTGCGGACTCATCTAGCTTCTTGATAACCCGGTTGATTTTACTGAGTTCGTTCATCAGATTTGTTTGCGTATGTAAACGTCCTGCGGTGTCAGCGAGTAGTACATCGACTTTACGAGCGCGAGCTTTTTCAAAGGCATCGTAGATAACCGAAGCCGAATCAGCGCCAGTATGCTGCGCGACGACTTCAATTTCATTTCGCTTGCCCCATTCTTGTAATTGCTCAATCGCAGCGGCTCTAAAGGTGTCACCAGCGGCGAGCATGACACTTTTACCTTCGGCTTTTAAGCGTTTAGCCAATTTACCAATGGTGGTGGTTTTGCCCATGCCGTTAACACCGACTACTAAAATAACAAAGGGCGAATCGCTGTCTGGAATACGAAGCGGTTGTTGGTTAGCTTGCAGGATGGCGTGCAGTTCTTCTTGTAGTGCATCGCTCAGCGCCTGAGGATCGGATAGCTGTTTGCGTGCTACGCGTTGGGTTAGCTTATCGATAATACCTTGGCTGGTTTCAATACCAACATCAGCGGTTAACAAAATGGTTTCGAGTTCTTCAAATAGCGCGTCGTCAATTTGTTTTTTGCCGAGAAATACGTTGGCTAAGCCGCCGGCTAAACCTACGCGCGTTTTAGATAGTTGTGCCTTAAGGCGGTCAAAGACACCGGCCTTTGGTTGCTCGCTATTGGCAGTTTCAGTAGAAGCGGTGTTTTTTTTGTTACCAAATCCAAACATGATATCGTGTCTTTCCGAGGGGGCTGTCGTAAAATGCCCATTTTAGTACAGTTACAGTTTATGTGAGAGCAATATGAGAAAGTTATCCGTTACGGTATTTTTACTGAATAGTTTGTATTCATTGACCGCGTTTGCCTCGCCAGAATTAATGTCTAATATGGTACACGAAAAAGTGCTTAAAAATGGCTTAAAAATTCTGGTAAAAGAAGACCGCCGTGCGCCCGTTATGGTGTCGCAAGTTTGGTATAAGGTGGGTGCAAGCTATGAATACGATGGCATTACAGGCGTTTCTCATGTGTTAGAACATATGATGTTTCAAGGTACCAAAAACCTTGAACCTGGTGAGTTTTCAAAAATCATTGCCGCTAATGGTGGGCAAGAAAATGCCTTTACTGGCGCCGACTACACAGCGTATTTTCAAACCATGGAAGCGTCCCGTTTGGAAGTGAGTCTACGGCTAGAAGCCGAACGGATGCAGCATTTAAACTTACAGCAAAAAGAATACGAAAAAGAATTGCAAGTGGTGATGGAAGAGCGGCGTTTGCGTACCGAGGATAAGCCGCAAGGTCAAACCTACGAGTACTTTAAAGCGATGGCCTATACCAGCAGCCCGTACCGCAATCCGATTATCGGCTGGATGCAAGATTTAAAAGATATGCAGTTGGCAGACTTGGCGCAATGGTACCAACGATGGTACGCACCGAATAATGCAACCTTAGTGGTGGTGGGTGACGTAGATGCAACGCAAGTGTTTAGCCTGGCAGAAAAACATTTTGGCGCGATTCCGGCGGTGTCATTTACCCCAATCAAGCAACGTGTGGAGGTGCCCCAATTAGGGGTTCGACGCAGCATTATTAAACAAACGGCGAGATTACCGTATTTACTGATGGGTTATAAGGTGCCTGTGCTTAATACTACCGATAAAGAAACGGATGTGTACGCCTTAGAGCTGTTGTCAGGTATTTTAAGCAGTGGCAATAGTGCACGTTTAGACTCCCGTTTAGTTAGAGGCCAGCAAGTGGCGACAAACGCCAGCGCGGGCTATGACCTGAATGCTAGATTAGACAGCTTGTTTTTATTCGACGGGGTGCCGGCAGATGGGCGCAGCCTACAAGAGTTAGAAAAGGCCATTATCAGTGAGATAGATAACTTGAAAAAAACACCCGTTCAACAACAGGAACTCGATCGTATCAAGGCGCAAGTTATCGCCGCAGCGGTGTATCAAAAAGACTCCAATTTTTATCAGGCACTGCAACTGGGTATGCTGGAAACGGTGGGCATTGGTTGGCGAAAAGAAGCAGAATACCTTGATAAGGTGAAAGCGGTAACAGCAGAGCAAATTCAGGCAGTGGCGAATAACTACTTGATTGAAGATCATTTAACGGTTGTGCATATGCAACCGCAGCCGATAGACAGCAAACGGGAGGCTCGTCATGCACAGTAAGGTGAGCGTATTACTGGCCTTTATGCTGGCGATGGTTGGTTCGCAAAGTATGGCAGTGCCAACAATTCAACACTGGCAGCTAGCTAATGGCGCAGCCGTTTATTTTGTGCCAACGGAAGGTTTGCCGCTATTAGATGTTCAATTGGTGTTTGACGCTGGTAGCGCGCGTGATGGCGAAAAATTAGGTTTGGCGGCGTTAACCAGTGTGTTGATTGATCAAGGCGCTGGCAGTTTAACTGCACAACAAATTGCCGAGCAATTAGACAGCGTCGGGGCACGAATGGGTGCATCCAGCTCACGCGATTATACGTCGGTCTCGTTTCGTAGCTTAAGTGATCAGCAGACATTAAAAACCGCGTGGGGGGTATTGACTAAGGTGGTTAATACACCGAGTTTTCCAGCGGTAGATTTTTCGCGTGAAAAGCAGCGTACGCTGTTGAGCATCAAACAGCGTGAAGAATCACCGGGCACATTGGCGCAGTTGGCCTTATACCAACAAATGTATGGTTCACACCCGTATGCAAACCCCATCCAAGGGCAGTATGACTCGGTTGAAAAACTCAGTGTTGATGAGCTGAAAGCGTTTTATAAAAAATATTATGTGGGCAGCAACCTAACCGTGGTGTTGGTGGGTGGTATTTCGCGCCAACAGGCCGAGTTATTGGTTGATCAAGCCGTGGGTCGATTGGCGCCAGGCGAAAAAGCTACACCCATAGCGGCGGTTGACACGCCGTTAAACGGGGCAGTTATCCAGCAGTCGTATCCATCGCAACAAACGCATGTGCTGTACGGCATGCCGGTTTTAAAACACAATGATGAGGATTATTTTGCGTTGTACGTGGGCAATCATATTTTAGGCGGCAGCGGGTTTAGTTCACGTATCGTAAAAGAAATTCGTGAGGAACGAGGCTTGGCTTATAGCGCCTATAGCTATTTCTCTCCGATGTTACAAAAAGGCCCGTTTATGATGGGTTTGCAAACTAAAAATGAATCGCTTGATGAAGCAGTAAAGGCAACAAAACAGGTCCTAACGCAGTTTGTAGACAAGGGCCCAAGCGAAGAAGAATTGATTGCGGCGAAAAAAAATATCAGCGGTGGTTTTGCGTTAAAACTGGATAGTAATAAAAAACTACTAGCTAACGTGGTGGGTATTGTCGTCAGTGGTGCGCCATTAGACTACCTTAATACCTATGTACAAAAAGTTAATGCGCTAACGGCAAAGCAAATACAACAGGCGTTCCAGCGTCGTGTGAGTATAAAAAACATGACTTTGGTAACCGTTGGCGAAAATAAGGATGCAAATAACTAATGGCTGGTAAAGAGAACCGTGTGCGAATTATTGGCGGCCAGTGGCGCGGTCGTAAAATTGGTTTTCCTAGTGTCGAAGGCCTAAGGCCAACCACCGACCCTATACGTGAAACTTTGTTTAATTGGTTGCAGCCTTACCTATCCGGTGCCACGTGTTTGGACCTGTACGCGGGCAGTGGTGCGTTGGGTTTTGAGGCCGCCTCAAGAAGTGCCGAACGTGTTTTAATGGTTGAAAAAGATGTCATTATCATTAAGTCCTTGCGCAATAATAAGGAATTAATCAAGGCGGATAACGTGCAGTTGATGCACCGCTCGGCGATGGATTTTTTAAGCGATAAACCAAAACCAACAGACCCAACGTTTGATGTGGTATTCCTTGACCCACCTTTCAAGCATAATAGTCTACCCGAGTGCAGTAAGCGACTTGAGGAAAGTGGTCTATTGGCGGGCGATGCACTCATTTATATTGAGTGTGAACGTAGGCTGGACTTAGACTTTTTGCCCAGCAATTGGCGCCAACACCGCAGTAAAACCAATGGCCAAGTGTCTTACTATTTATTTCAGCGAGAAAGTTAATGAGTAAAAAAGCGATATACCCTGGCACCTTTGACCCATTGACGAATGGGCATCTCAATATTATTCAACGCGCTTGTAAGCTTTTTGATAGCGTTGTTGTTGCGGTGGCTAAAAGCACCAGCAAAACACCCTTATTTGATATGCAGGAACGGGTTGCGCTGGCCAATCAGGCGCTGGCAGCATATACAAATGTCACGGTGGTTAATTTTGAAGGCCTATTAGTGGATTTGGCGCAACAGCAACAAGCCGAAATTATCGTCCGTGGGGTTCGCTCGATTGCTGATTTTGAATACGAAACTCAAATGGCCGGTATGAATAGAAAGTTGATGCCCGAATTGGAAACCATTTTTTTAACCACCCACTCAGATTGGGCTGACCTATCATCAACGCTGGTGCGCGATATTGCCCGGCATCAAGGTAATATCAGTACCTTTGTGCCCGCTAATATTGAGCAAGCCGTGCTACAAAAGCTTCGTTAACGATGTCATTAATCATTACCGATGAATGCATCAATTGCGATGTGTGTGAACCCGAATGTCCTAATGATGCGATCTATCAGGGTGAAGAAATCTATGAAATAAACCCAGACCTGTGTACAGAATGCGTTGGCCATTTCGACACCCCGCAGTGCGTAGAAGTGTGTCCGGTGGAGTGTATCCCTAAAGATCCCAACCGCGAAGAAACGCAGGACCAATTACAACTGAAGTACAGCCGTTTAATGGCGTCAAACGAAGGTTAAAATGAAACAATTCAGCTTGGCAGCAGTGGTTCTGTTATTTTTATCAGCGTGTGTTAACCCAGAAAGTCACCCACCGGCACAGGCTGTAGCCAGTGCGCACCCTGCAGCCACTCAAGCAGGGTTGGATATCCTTAATCAAGGCGGCAATGCCTTTGATGCGGCGGTGGCCGTTAGTGCTGCGTTGGCGGTTGTTGAGCCATTTGGTTCCGGTATCGGTGGCGGTGGTTTTTGGCTGTTACATCGTGCCAGCGACGGTAAGCAGGTAATGATTGATGGGCGTGAGGTCGCACCTCAAAAAGCCCATCGAGATATGTATTTAGATCACACCGGCGAGCCGATTAAACAGGCCTCGGTCGATGGGGCATTAGCGGCGGGTATTCCTGGTATGCCGGCTGCCTTGGTGCATTTGTCGCAACAGTATGGAAAGCTAGCTTTACGTGTTAGCTTAAAACCGGCGATCAAACTGGCCGAAAACGGTTTTAGCGTTAATCAACATTACCAAAGCCTCGCACAATTTCGGCAAGCGGTATTGGCGAGCAGCGAGCCTGCAAAGTCGCTTTTTTTACAGCAGGGTCAAGTGCCGAAATTAGGCGCTAGCATCGTCCAAAAGGACTTGGCGATGACATTAAGGCAATTAGGAAAAGACGGATTCAATGGCTTTTATGCGGGCCCAGTAGCCGACAAACTGGTGCGTGGTGTACAGCAGGCGGGTGGCATCTGGACACATCAGGACTTAGCTAATTACAGGGTTAAAGAACGCGAGCCTATTACCATTGATTACAAAGGCATCAAAATCATCAGCGCGGCCTTGCCATCGTCAGGTGGTTTGGTGTTGTCGATCGCACTCAACAGTCTAGAACAGTATGACTTAGCCGCCATGGACGAAGCTACGCGTATCCATGTCGTTGTAGAGGCCATGCGCCGTGCTTACCGTGATCGCGCTTTAAGTATGGGGGACAGTGACTTTGTGAATGTCCCCAGCGCCGAGCTGCGAAAAAAATCTTATGCACGTCAGCTGGCTGCCGATATTAGCTTAGATAAGGCAACGCCAAGCGCACAGATCAACGGGCTTAATCCGACAGAAGGCCACGATACGACACACTTCTCGGTCTTAGATAGGCAAGGTAATCGGGTATCGGCCACTTTGTCCATTAACTACCCCTTTGGCTCAGGGTTCGTACCACCGGGTACAGGCGTGTTATTGAACGACGAAATGGACGATTTTTCAATTAAACCTGGTACACCTAACGTGTACGGTCTGGTGGGTGGCGAAGCGAATGCCATACAGCCGGGCAAACGGATGCTATCGAGTATGTCGCCCACGTTTTTTGAAACGAACGATAGCATAGGCTTACTGGGTACTCCCGGCGGCAGCCGCATCATCAGCATGGTGTTATTGGCTTTGTTGGATGCAGCGCAAGGGCAAAACCCCCAATCGTGGGTTAGCTTACCGCGCTATCACCACCAATATTTGCCCGATTGGATACAGCACGAACCCAAGGCACTGAGTGAGCAAACAATCGCACAACTCAAAGCTAAAGGTCACCAACTTAAATCAGTGGGTAGAAGCTACGGCAATATGCACGTGATTTTATGGGATAAAAAAAGCAATAAAGTGAGCGCCGCCAGCGACCCAAGGCATTCCGGCAAGGCCTTGGTGGAGTAAGGGCGTTAAGAGAAGCGTACCCCCGATCATTGTTTGCGAGCAAAAAGGACCGGCTAATCTGGTTTCACTAATACGCCCTAGCGCGTAAAATAACTTTTCTATTACTACGGAGCACAAGTTACATGGGCAGAGCTTACCAAAACCGCAAATTATCCATGGCTAAAACATCGGATATGAAAGCCAAGGTGTATAGCCGTTATGGGCGCGAAATTTATGTCGTGGCTAAGTCTGGAGGCTTTGACCCCACGGGCAACTTAGCGTTACGAAGTTTGATAGATCGCGCTAAAAAAGATCAAGTGCCGGCTCACGTGATAGATAAGGCGATTGAAAAAGCTAAAGGTGGCGCTGGCGAGGACTTTTCCCCCGCACGTTATGAAGGGTATGGCCCGGGCGGGTGCATGGCAATTATTGATTGTTTAACCGATAACCCCAACCGCACGTTTGGCGATGTACGTATGGCGTTCACCAAAACCGATTGTAAAATCGGCACCCAAGGTAGCGTTAGTCATATGTTTGATCATTCGGCTATTTTTGTTTTTAGCCATGACGATGAAGACGCGGTACTAGAAGCCCTAATGGACGCCGAGGTAGACGTCAGCGATATTGAAGGTGACGACGGAAAACTCTCTGTGTTTGCTCCCAACACCGATTACTTTAAGGCGAAACAGGCCTTGCTCGACAGTTTTGGTGAGATTGATTTTGACGTTGATGAAATACAATTTATTGCTCAAAACACCACCACCATCAACGGTGACGATGTAGCCTTATTCGACAAGTTTTTGGCCATGCTGGACGAGTTAGACGATGTGCAGCAGGTGTACCACAACGTTGAAATGCCCGAGCTTGACTAGGCGATGATAAGCCGCCGTCACTTTGTATAACACGATTGGTTTTAACTCATGACAAACGATAGCAAAGTAAGTGTTGATTTAACATCAAAGGAAAGTTTCCATTTTTGGACACCAGTCAGCACCCGTTTTTCTGATCAAGACCCATTGGGACATATCAATAATGTCGCTTACGCTGCCTATATTGAAGCAGGCCGTACAATGTTTATTGGGGGTTTGTTAGATGCAAAAAAGCACCCCGCTATCGACTTTGTTTTGGCCAATGTAACGATTGATTATATAAAAGAGGCGTATTACCCCGGTACGGTCGATGTGGGCACACGAGTTATTGCTGTAGGTAATAAATCGATCACAACCGGCTACGGTGTGTTTGTCGCTGATGACTGTGTGGCAACGGCACACAGTGTCAATGTCTTCTTTGACCCAAAGGCGCATCATTCGGTGGCTATTCCCGATGATGTGAAAGCGCTTTTACTCATTGATCCCTTACTAAAAAGCCACTCTCGTCAGTATGCTAGGGCGTATTAATTTCGTCTGCAGTGTAAAGAGAGTGATAGCATCATTAATAATTTAACGCTTTTACCAAAGGCTGTAATTGTTGCTCGTATTCTTTCCACGACTTAGAGCTGCCTTGGTACATCTTTTGTCCGACTTGATTAGAGCTTGCAGTCACGACTCGACGTGTATTTTCGTGGAAGTTTAAACAGGCGTCCTCCCATTCTAGTTCACAATAAGCGAGTAATTTTTTTGTTTCTTGTGCTTGGTTTTCGGTTAAATCCTCATAACACAAGTCATAAATTTTATTTGGAAAGCGTTGGTGCCAGAACGTCATTAAATCAGCATACAGATGATAAAACTTGGCCAAGTCATTTAAATTATTAGTAAAGCCAAGTCCATGCACAGGAAAATAGTTGTTAAAATTTGACCAGCACGTAGCGACAGGGTCTCTTTTTAGATGAATAATTTTTGCTTCTGGAAAAGCCGATAATATGAGACCGACCCACCTAAAATTTAGCGGCATTTTATCAATAATGATGTTTTCGGGATAATTCAGTGCCTGTAATGAGCCCTGGTACCTAGTACGAATGGCGCGAAGGCTACTTTTTGACAAGGGTTTTGGGTATTGGCGTTTTAAGTTGGCCTGCTGTTCTTGCATAATAATGTGGGCCAGTTGATTCAAGAAATCTAACTCACCTGCTCCACGAACCTTAGAATGACTATCGAGAATTTGTTCGGTAAGAGAGGTTCCAGAGCGTGGCATGCCCACAATAAAAATAGGCCTGATTTTTGATAAGGAGTCAAAATCGTCTACGTCAAGGATAGGATGTTTAACGCTAAATAGTTTTTTAATGGATGAAAACGTATTTTCTGACTTATAAAATTTGTAGCCAACTTCAGCTTTGCTGAGTTTATTAGCTTCTAATAAATAATCAAATGCGACGTTTTCTTCCCCCAACTTATTGTGGGCGCGCGCTAAGGTGTAACAAACTAAAATTCGCTCCCGGTTTGTCAGTTTTGAACTTTCATAGAGTTTGTGTATTTGTGCGATAGGGATACTATCGGGTTGTTGTTTTAAAGGGTATAGGCCGCAAAGCGCAGTCACATGGTTTGCTTCTATGCTAAGTGCCCGTTGCAAGCTTTCTATCGCGGCTTCTGATTGCCCAAGCACATTTAAAGTAACGCCTAAATCAGCGTGCGCGTCGGCATAGTTTTGATCTAATGTTATAGCGCGATTATAGTCGCTAATAGCAGCATCAAGTTTTGAAGTCAGTTGAAAACAACGGCCGCGGGTATAAAAGAGGGTGGCTGAATCAGGGTATTTAGAGGCTAGCTTATTGAGCGAATTGACTGCGGCGTAGAGCTGACCATTCGAAACCAAAGTTGTAGCAGATTTAAGCTGTAACTCCAGCTCACGAGAAACATGTGGCGTGGCGTCAGATCGATCGTCTATGGCTAACAGCCCCTTCTTAGCCAATGGGTTTTGAGGTGATTGATCTAAAATCTTATTATAAAGTTCTCGGGCCTGTTCGAAGTCACCCTTATTTTTAAGGGATTTTGCACGGGCCAACAGTCGGTTTGTTTTCATTACTTGAGTATTAGAATAAATATGAACAGTTATTCGTTGAGTAAAAAATCATACTTTAATGTGATTGCTAATTGCGTGAACTAACCATCAACTGTTATTTTTTCAAGTGGTTTAACAAATCCCCGACAGTTCACACAAGCCGTCCAGCACCAACTGAATAGGGCTGATCACGCCAATAATTTTACCGTTCTCAATTACCGGTGCTCGCATTAGGTTATATCGTGCAAATAAGCGTGAACAATAGCGAATATCCATATCGGGGGACACAGAGATGAGTGGTTTTTCGTTAATCTCGTAGACATTAACGCGGTCAGCGGCCCTGTCTTTAGCTAACACCAATCGTGCAATAATACCGGCATTGATAACGCCGTATTCATCGTCATCATGAAACTTATTAACAAAAAGAACCGAGGTTTGGTGCTGTTTCATCACCCGAATGGCTTCGGTTACGGTGCATTTCCCATCGATCATATGTACGTCGGTTTTCATTACGTCGCGAACGCGAATGGTTTTTTTCTCACTCATAGTTCTTCCTCAATAGTCTGTGTTATTTCTTGTGCTTGATGAAGCACGCCGATGGCGTCTTCAACGTCAATTTTTAAGGCAATACCACTGCCTGGTTCTTCATCAAATCGTCCCGCTCGGGAAATTTCTTCAATGATTTTCCGGCTTAAATGTTCCTCTACTAAAAACAAAACAACATCACGTTGGGTTTCTAAATTTAGGCCTAAAAAGGTTTTTTTCTGCTTTAAGCCTTCCCCTCTCGCGTTATTAATAATGGTCACGCCGGTGGCGCCGACCTCTCGAGCGGCTTTTAGGACGAGGTCCGTTTTGTTGTCGTCAACAAATACTAAAATCAATTTAAAGTGCATCGTTAATCTCCTTTATCAGGCGGGTTATGCTGCGTTCGATGCGCTAGCCATTCAGTTAACTGGGCGTATGCGAGCACGGCTATTATAGGGAAAAGGCTGGCGAAGGCAATCAGGCCAAAGCCATCCAATAAGGGGTTTCTACCGGGAATGGAGGACGCCAAACCAATACCTAGCGCGGTAACTAAGGGCACGGTAACGGTCGACGTTGTCACGCCGCCAGAGTCATACGCCAAGCCAATAATTAGTTTAGGCGCAAACATGGTTTGTATAATAACGACGATATAGCCGGCAATAATGTACAGGTGTAACTCTGTACCGCTAACGATACGGTAGGTACCTAATGCGATGCCAAAAGACACGCCAGCCGAAACGGCGAGGCGTAAATACCATGCTCTAATGGCACCGGCTGAAATTTGTTGGGCCTTAATGGCAACGGCAATCAGTGAGGGTTCGGCTAAGGTAGTAGCAAAGCCAATACAAGCGCCAAACACATACACCCAAATATAATCGCGCCATGCGATAGAGACGGACTGATCGGTGCTCGGTTGAATAAAGCTATCGCTGGTGAGCTGCTCTGCCATCATGGCGCCTAATGGAAACAGAGCTTTGTCTAAGCCAACAAGAAAAAAGGTGATGCCGATAATGACATAAACCATGCCAATAATTAAATTTTTGAGATGACTAAAAGGACGACGGATGATAGCTAATTGGAAAAATATAATGATCGATAAAATCGGTGCAATATCTCTTAGCGTAGACAGCAATACGCTGCTGATTTCATTTAGCCAGCTGCTCATATTAAAATCCCATACAGCATCACAAACATCATAGGGGTTAACGAGGCAAAGGCAATTAAGCCAAAACCATCGGTCATCGGGTTACGACCTTGAATGGCAGAAGCAAGACCGACACCTAAGGCGGTAACCAGTGGGACGGTCACGGTGCCGGTGGTGACACCGCCGGAATCATAGGCAATGCCGACGATGGTATCGGGGGCAAAAAAGGTCATCACGACAACACCGATATACCCAGGAATAATAAGATAGTGTAAGGGCCAGCCGCGGATAATTCTCAATACACCGAGTAAAATGGCGAAGCCAACCGACACGGCAACGGTATAACGTAAGCCTAGGGCATAGCTTGTTTTTGCGGCATCAGATAAGTCAATCATGCCACCTTCGGCAGCGATACGAGCGGCTTCGTTTGCTACGGCTATTAATGCAGGCTCTGCAACGGTAGTACCAAAGCCCAAAGAAAAAGCGAACGCCATTAACCAAAAAAGGCTGCCTTTTTTGGCGAAAGCATAGGCCATATTGTCGCCAATCGGGAACAGGCTTTTTTCAAGTCCTTGAATAAACAGCGTGAGTCCGAGTACAACAAACACAGTGCCAATGGCAATATCGCCAAGATCTGGGATAGGCTGTTGCAAGATAAAAATCTGAAAAACAAAAATAACAGCAAAAATAGGAAGCAAGTCCTTTACGCTGCCGATTAACTGCCTGAAAAACTTATTTTTTACCTTAAACAAACAGCGCCTCCTGAGCGACTTACTTTATAGTAAAAAACCATGAATTTCTAATCCGTTTATTTATTTTTGGGTAAAAATGTACGGTTTAATGTTGGCAATGTGGGCAGTAAAAGGTGGAGCGTTGGCCGATAGTGACTTGCTTGATAGGCGTATCGCAAGTGCTGCAGGGTTTTTTCGCTCGACCGTAGACATTGAGTGTTTGTTGAAAATAACCGGGCTTGCCGTCGCTATTCACAAAGTCTTTGAGTGTTGTACCACCTTGTTCAATCGCTTGGCTCAGGATGGTTTTTATATCGCTGACTAACTGCGTCATGCGTGCTTTAGAGATATGAGTAGCGGGGCGATTAGGGTGAATGCCTGAGCGAAAAAGCGCCTCACTGGCGTAAATATTACCCACACCAACAACGACTTTGCCATCCATGATAAAACTTTTGATGGGTGTTTTTTTATTGCGTGCCTTGGGGTAAAAGTCATCAATAGTAAATACGTCAGATAAGGGTTCTGGACCTAAGTGCTGTATCAACTTATGTTCTTCAATCGCTCCAGCTGACCATAAAAAACAACCAAAACGGCGGGGATCTTTGTAACGTAGGCAGCTATTACCATCTAAGACGATATCGATATGTTCGTGCTTTTCCGGTTCTACTGCCGCATCAACGATGCGTAAACTGCCCGACATACCTAGATGAATAATCAGCGTACCTTGGTCTGTTTCAAGCAATAGATATTTTGCCCTGCGTTTGACCCGATGAATGATCAGCCCCGGTAATTGCTGTTCGATTTCGGGGCTAACCGGCCAACGCAGTTTGCCTTGTCGAACGTGTACCCGCGATACACGTTTACCTTCTATATGGGGGGCAATGCCGCGTTTGGTGGTTTCAACTTCGGGTAGTTCAGGCATCAGGTGTAGTGGGCTTGGATAATTGACTCATTTTCTGGTATTTATCGAGACTAAAGGTGTAGGTCAGTGATGTATCGTTGGCCACTAGAATAACCTCGTTCTGCTGTCGTATGACGCTAAAGCGTTTTTTTTCACCGCTACTGAGGGTGATTAAAACAGCGTCGCCTATTGTCGCGCTGCTTGGTCGATGGCTGACATGAATTGCGCGGGCAAAGCGCCATTCATCAAACAGCATTTGTACTGCATCAGCTGACAGTTCGTCGTTAGGCTGTAATAGGTTTTGCCAATGGCCGCTTTTAGTTTGTTGTAGCTGAAGTTTGGGTGTGTTCAGTTGCGTAATTTGTACCCCATCTGCCAATAGCCGTGTATCAAGGTAGTCATCTATTGGCGCTGTTAAATGGTGCAAGAAGGTGTCATCGACTAAGTAGAGTTGCGTATCGTCGCTGATATAACGCCGTGCGTTCATGCTTTCTGTCGAACCAATGGCTAAGTGGGTGTCATTAAAGCTAAGGCGTACCACAGGGTTTAATAGACCAAAACGGCTTAATGCATTTGCATCAAGCGGGTAGCTAACGGGGGGGCTAATTTGAGAAATTTTTAATAACCGTTCCACCTTGCCGTTTAAGGCGGGAGCTTTGATTGGCTGAGTTAGCCACCATTGACCATTTTGGCGCGTTAACTCGATGCGACCGCCGGACTGGCGATCGATGCGTATTAACTGAATTGATTGAGGGTCCAGCGTGGTGAGTTGAAAGCGCTGACTCGGTTGCAGCCCGGGTTTTAGCCAAACGACCATGCCAAGCCCAATGGCTAGCAGCAATAACAGCAGGTTGATGACCAGGCGGCTTTTCATCGGATTAACGTTTTTTCCGTTTAAGCCAAATAACAATGCCCGTCACAATAAATACGAGCGGTAAAAGAAACAAAAATCCAAGCCCAAAAATGATCGACCAAGTTTGGTTAATTTCTAACGCAATATCGTTGGCGGTTTTAGCCGGAATGTCGATTAAACTGTCGTCGTGGTTTAACCATTGTATTAGGCTTAAGCCTAAATCCAAGTTGGCGCCATTACCCAAAAAGGCATTGGATAAAAAGTCGGCATCACC
Source organism: Cycloclasticus sp. (assembly GCA_018066825.1). Classification (GTDB taxonomy): domain Bacteria; phylum Pseudomonadota; class Gammaproteobacteria; order Methylococcales; family Cycloclasticaceae; genus Cycloclasticus. Next base: position 12,358 of record JAGPVU010000177.1, on the reverse strand, counting down.
GATCACCGCAATGCGTTGAGACGCATCGTCAATACTGCCCATCGGCTGCTTATTACTAAGGGCATAAGCTATCGCAATTGGGCCTTGTTGCTCATCACTGTCGCTATCAAATTGAATGTTACCTTCAATGCTGCCGGTTTCAGTCCATGATCTGTCTAAGGTAGATAATAGGGACGTTGCCGTATAGTTGGAGTCATTGTTGATCGCCAGTCCATTGGCGCCGGGAAATAAGCTCATGGTTTGCAAATGACGCGTCGCCAAGTGATCGGGGTATTGAGTGACCAAGGCAAACGTGGGGTCATCAATGCCGAATAATTGTGTGGTCGCGTCAACAACTGTGCCCGGCAGTAAAGAGATGCCTAGTAGTTTGGTAATAGCCTGAATATAACTAGCTTGTCCCGGCTCGGTTAGCAGTAATAAGGGGCGACCTTGGTTGATGTAGTCGTGGATCAATTGAATTTCACCAGCGAGTAGTGCCGATTTTGGGTCGGCAATCACCAGCAACGAGGTGTTTTTTGGGATGCGCGGGGTATTAATCAAGTTTAGGCTCTGACTATTAATGCCCTTATTTTTTAACTCCTTGCTAAAGATGGCAAAGTCGAAATTAGCATTACCATCAGGCTTGCGCTCCCCGTGTCCGGCTAAAAATGCCACCCAGCGTTGATCACTTTGAGACAGCCGTTGTAAGGCGTTAGTCAGAGCTTGTTCGTTCAAGCGGCTGATCGACTCGCGGCGCCCGTTATAACGGATCACCAGTTCGCCATCGTTGGTGATGCCTTCTTCTCGCGCCTGGTCTGGACGCATATCAGGATTAACAAAACTCAGTGATATATCGGGTTTATGCCGGGTATATTTTTCCAGCAGCTGCGAAATTTGTTGGCGTAGCAGCTCATTCTCTGTGGCGTATACGGTTATATCGACGTTCTGATCGAGCTGTTGCAATAATTGCACGCTGGGCTCGGATAAGGAGTTTCTGCTATTGGCTGTCCAATCGGATTGCGCGCTATATTGTGAACTGAGCCAGGCTAATAGGGCAAAAACGCCGACAAATAAAAGCGTAAAGGCGATGTTTTGCAGGCGGATAAATTGGTGTATTTTGCGTGAAATCTTCATGACTGTAGCCGATCGTTATCTAGGCGCCGAATACTCAAGATCAAAAACCCAGCAGTAAACAAGACAAAATAGACCACGTCGGTGGTATTCACTAAGCCCCGCAGTAGATTTTCAAAGTGGCGCATGATGGAAATGTATTCAAGCAAGGCACTGCTATTGCCGCTGTTGCTGCCAGCCCAATCGATTATCCATAATAATAATAATGCGCCAAAGCTAGACACCGCGGCTACTGTCGGCTGTGTCGCTATAGCGGACATGTACAAACCCAAGGCATTGAACGATGCCATCAACAGTGCCAAGGCGAGTAGGCAGGCAAAAAACTTACCCAGATCTAAGTCGCCTACCGTGAGTAAAGAGAGTGGCATTAAGGCAATCGACAGTAGAATAATCAGTAAAAAGGCAAAAATCGCCAAAAACTTACCCAATACAATTTCGCTAAGACTGATCGGCGCAGAAAATAAAAGGCTGATGGTCTTGTTGCGCCGTTCGTCGCTAATAACGCGCATGGTAAGTAAGGGGGTGATGAGCAATAAGATAACAGCCGCGTTACCAAACAAGGGGGCGACAACCAAGTCAGTAACCCCTGGCGCGTTCGGAATACCGACCAGTTTGGCTTGAATCGTCAGGTAATAATCAATTTGCGTTAAAAACATATACGCAAGGATTAATTGGGTAACGCCGAGTATGGTCCACGCCAGCGGTGATAGGAATAAGTTCCTTAATTCACGGCCGGCAATAATAAAACTATTCATGGGTGGCTGAGTCATTAGTAATTGAAAGAAAGATATGTTCCATATCGTGTTTTTCTGGCATCAACTCCAGTAAGCCCCAATGCTGCTTGACGACCAGTTCGGCAATCGCCTCGGCAAGACTAAGCTGCTGTGCATGGTGGATGCGATATTGCTGGTCGCCTAGCTCATCAATGGTGTCAACGCCGTTAATGTTGCGTAGCTGGTTTAAATCGGGTGTTTCGCGTAGGCGTAATAATAAACTGGATGAAGTCATACGGCGAGATAAGCCAGCGATGTCTTCATTGAGTACTAATTTTCCGTGATGAATAATTTGTACCCGACTACACGATTGTTGTACTTCAGACAGGATATGGGTAGATAAAATAACGCTGTGCTGTTTGCCTAGTTCACGGGTTAATTGGCGAATTTCCAAGATTTGAAGCGGGTCTAAACCAACCGTTGGTTCGTCTAAAATAATCACCGACGGGTTGTGCAAAATAGCTTGTGCTATGCCTATGCGCTGTTGGTAGCCCTTGGATAAATTATTGATTAAACGGTGCCCCATATCGGCCAGGCCGCATTTTAGTTTGCCTTGCTCAACCGCTTGTTTAACGGCAATTTTTCGCAGGCCGTGCAATTTGGCGCAATAGATTAAATACTCATCGACGGTTAGTTCGGGGTAGAGCGGTGGAACCTCGGGTAAAAACCCTAATTCAGCTTTCGCCAGCTTAGGTTGCTCGATGATATCGTAGCCATTGATTTTAATTTCACCAATGGTCGGTGTTAGGTTGCCGCAGATCATTTTCATGGTGGTTGATTTGCCTGCACCATTGGGGCCTAAAAACCCCAATACTTCGCCTTGTTTTAATGAAAAGCTGACGTCATTGACGGCGCAATATTCACCAAACTGGCGGCTTAAATTATTAACTTCAATTAATGTGTTCATGGCTTGAGTATACGTGACGACCCTTCGTTCAAGTGAGTAAAAATTAGTAAAATAATTGTATGAAATTTTTTCTGCCGTGTAAAAATACAAAGACTTAAAAAGAGAGTTAATCGCATGTTATTAGGTGTAGACACAGGTGGCACGTTTACTGATTTTGTGTATGTGGACCCAAGGGGTACGCGTATCCATAAAGTGCCGTCAACGCCGGCCGCGCCAGAACAGGCTATCTTGCAAGGCATACAGGACATGGGCGTCGACACAAACACCTTGCTGATCGTTCACGGTTCAACCGTGGCAACCAATGCGGTGTTAGAAAAGAAAGGGGTCCGTTGCTGCTTTATTACCAATGAGGGTATGGCCGATATGTTAACCATTGGCCGACAAGCGAGAAAAGAGTTGTATCACCTTAATCCCGCAGCCGAAAGCCCGCCGGTGCCTCCGGAGTTATGCTTACAAACGGCTGGACGTGTATCTGCAAAAGGCGAGCTGTTGACACCGTTAACAGATGAACAGTTAACAGCCTTACGCTTACAGGTACAAAAGTTGGCACCTCGATCGGTGGCCATTAATTTATTGTTTTCGTTTTTAAACGATGAGGCAGAAAAACGTATCGAGGCAGCCATGCCACCGGGGGTTTTCGTCTCGCGCTCATCCAAGGTGCTACCCGAATATAAGGAATATGAACGGGGTATGGCGACCTGGCTTAACGCCTATGTGGGACCGTTAGTGAGTGGGTATTTGAGCGAGTTAACGCAATCGCTTAGCTCATCATCGGTGTCGGTGATGCAAAGTTCAGGCGGTACCATCGCCGCTGAACAGGCGGGTGAACAAGCCGTTCGTATGTTGCTTTCCGGCCCCGCTGGGGGCTTGGTGGCTGCTTTACATATCGGTAAAACAGCGGGTTATGATCGCCTGTTAACCTTAGATATGGGCGGTACGTCGACTGATGTCGCCTTATTGGATGGTGCTATATCACTCACCAATGAAGGCAAAGTGGCAGGTTATCCGGTTGCGGTGCCAATGGTGGATATGCATACCATCGGAGCGGGTGGCGGCTCGATTGCCCGTGTTGATGCAGCAGGCATGTTGTGTGTTGGACCAGAATCAGCCGGGGCTTTGCCTGGGCCTGCCTGTTACGGTAACGGCGGCACTCAGGTAACGGTTAGCGATGCCAACTTGTATTTGGGCCGTATTAGTACAGAACACTTTTTGGCTGGTGGTATGGTGCTAGATGTGGCCGCTGCTAATAAAGCCCTTGTTGAGTTAGCCGCACAATTAGACTGTACACCTCAGCAAGCGGCCGACGGCGTGATTGGCTTAGCCAATGAACACATGGCTCGTGCCTTACGGGTCATTTCGATCCAACGCGGTATCGATCCACGCCCTTATGCCTTGATGACCTTCGGTGGTGCAGGCGGCTTGCATGTATGTGCCTTGGCCGATGCCTTAACTATGCAAACGGCCATTGTGCCGGTCAACTCGGGGGTATTGTCCGCCTTCGGTATGCTAACCGCGCCAAGGTCTCGGGCCTTATCGCATAGCTTGCTGGGTGAGTTGCAGCAGGTGCCAGACGATCAGATCGAAAGCGGCTTCGATAATTTGCGCCAACAGGGCGTTACTGAGCTGTTGGCCGAAGGGGTGGCAGTAGAAACAATTAAGCTTAACTATGGGGTTGATTTAAGGTATTTGGGCCAGTCATACAGTTTATCTATACCGTGGAATAATAAGTTATCAGTGATGGCGTTGTTTCACCAACAACATAAACAGCGCTACGGGCACGAATTAGACTTGCCGATAGAATTAGTCACACTAAGACTGACCTTGTCGGCACACGTGGAAAAACCCACGTTAACTAAGCTAGCCAAACGCAGCGCTACATTACCATTAAGCTACCAAGCACAAAATAAACTGCGTATTTACCAGCGCCAGCACTTATTGGCCAATGATGTTATCGAAGGTGAGGCCTTGATCGTTGAACAAGTGGCTACCACCTACCTTGCCGCAGATTGGCAATGCACGGTTGATGACTACGGTAATTTAATTATTACAAAAAAATAATCACTCTCACCGGTAAGGGTTAACGCTGTTAGAACGCAGTTTTTTGCTGGATGGCTAAGGCTGATACAGTAGGAAGAAGTTGTTAAAACGGTTATTAATAAGGTGTATTATAAATTGATTATTTTATTCATAGGGGACGTATAGATGTCAGCAGCACAGCATGAATCCACCGTTAGACAGTTTTGTACAGCATGGGACAGGTTAGATTTAGAAGGTATTTTGGCGTTAATGAGCGATGATGCGATTTACCATAATATGCCATTAGAACCCTTGATAGGACAGCAGCAAATTGCTGATTTTGTGGGTGGCTTTTTTGGCATTTCGAGCAGTTGTTGTTTTGATATCCTTAATTTAACGGCTAACGACAAACGGGTCGTTACCGAACGGCTGGATAGCTTTGATTTTTTGGATGGTACCGCGCTAAAAGAATTGCCGGTACTGGGTGTTTTTGAATTTGACGTTGATGGAAAAATTAGCGAGTGGCGTGAATATTGGGATTTGAAAACGTGGGTTGATCTGGGTGGCCCAGCGTTATAGAGAAGTGATTTAGTGAAATTATGTTAGTTAATGTAGGGATACGATAGGCTATTACAATGAATGACAAAACAGATTGTTGCGGGGAGCGCGAGGAAGCGCCCGAGTTAAAGGACCCTGTGTGCGGTATGACGGTAAGCAAGGAGGCTGCACACCATACGGACTATAAGGGGCAATGGATTGGCTTTTGTTGTGAGTCGTGTTTGCTTAAATTTAATAAAGACCCAGATAGCTATTTATCCGCTAAACCTAGGCCAACACCCGCTGCAGTTGTCGGTGCCAAGTATATTTGCCCCATGTGCCCAGGGGTTGAAAGTGACGGGCCTGATAATTGCCCCAAATGTGGTATGGCGCTTGAGCCTGAACAATTTACACCACCGGCCAGTCGCGTCGACTATATCTGTCCGATGCACCCAGAGGTAGTTGAAGATCATCCAGGCGCCTGCCCAAAGTGCGGCATGGCTTTGGAACCGCGCACCACGGTATTGCAACAAGAAAACCCTGAACTAGACGACATGAGTCGTCGTTTTAAAGTCAGCATTGCGTTTACTTTACCGCTTTTTGTTATCGCCATGTCGGAGATGTTGCCAGGCATAGACTTGGCCCAATTAGTCTCGCCTAAGGTTTTATTGTGGCTGCAACTTGCGTTAGCAGCCCCGGTTGTCATGTGGGCGGGCTGGCCATTTTTTGAGCGCGCATTGCAGTCGGTTAAGACATGGCATTTAAATATGTTCACCTTGATCGGCTTGGGTGTATCGGTGGCTTGGATATATAGTTTGTTGGCGGTGTTTGCGCCGGGTCTATTTCCCACGACGATGCTCAATGCACACGGCCTTATTCCGGTTTATTTTGAAGCGGCAGCAGTCATTATCACCCTTGTGTTGCTGGGTCAGGTGCTTGAGCTGAAAGCGCGTGGTCAAACCAATCAAGCCATTCAACTATTGCTTGGCCTATCGCCAACTACTGCACGGCGAGTTAATGAGCAGGGTGAGGAGCAAGATGTTCCCTTGCAAGATATTCAGCTGGGCGATGTTTTACGGGTAAGACCGGGTGAAAAAGTCCCTGTCGATGGTGAGTTGATAGATGGCAATAGTTCGATTGATGAGTCGATGGTCAGCGGGGAACCCATACCGGTTGAAAAATTTGTCGGTGCACCTGTGATTGGTGGAACCGTGAATGGCACAGGCAGCTTTTTGTTTAAGGCGCAACGTGTGGGTGGGGAAACGCTGCTGTCGCAAATTATAAAAATGGTCGGCGAAGCACAACGCAGCCGTGCGCCGATTCAACAAGTTGTCGATGTCGTAGCGTCATGGTTTGTACCGATTGTGGTATTAGTGTCGCTAGTCACCTTTTTTGCGTGGTACTTTTTAGCGGCTGAACAGGCCTTAGCGATGGCGTTGGTGAATGCAGTGGCGGTGCTAATTATCGCGTGTCCTTGTGCCTTAGGTTTGGCAACGCCAATGTCAATTATGGTTGGCATGGGTCGTGGCGCGAGCATGGGCGTATTAATAAAAAATGCAGAAGTATTAGAAGTAATGCAGAAGGTCGATACCTTGGTAGTAGATAAAACGGGGACCTTAACGGCCGGTAAACCCAGTTTAATGGCAATTAAGGTTGTCGAAGGACAGCAAGAAAAGACGCTATTACAACTGGCGGCTAGTTTAGAAAAAGCCAGCGAGCATCCATTGGCTGAAGCGGTGGTTAGAGCGGCATCAGAGCACACCTTGTTTGATGTAAGTGACTTTGAATCGACCCCCGGGCAAGGGGTGGCCGGTGTGGTAAACGGTCAGACTGTCTTATTGGGTAACCTTAGCTTTTTGAAAAGCCAGCAAATCGACGTGCAAGCCTTAGATGGTCTACAAGGTGATGGGTATAGCGGAGCAACTCCGCTGTATATGGCGCTTGATCAGCGTGCAGCAGGCATTCTATTTCTAAAAGACGAAATTAAAGCATCTAGCCACGAAGCCGTTCGCTTACTTCAGAGTAACGGCATTAACATTGTGATGCTGACCGGTGACCAGCAAGGGGCGGCTAAACAAGTAGCCGAACAATTAGGTATTGAGGACTATCGTTCAGGCGTTTTGCCAGCGCAAAAAGCAGAGGTGGTTAAAACATTGCAAGCCGCGGGTAAAGTGGTGGCAATGGCGGGCGATGGGGTTAATGACGCCCCGGCGCTGGCACAGGCAGACGTAGGTATTGCGATGGGTAATGGCTCAGATGTGGCGATAGAGAGCACCGGTATTGTGTTGGTTAAGGGCGACTTACGGGGTATCTTGCGAGCGCAACAATTAAGTGTCGCGACGATGAAAAATATTAAGCAAAATCTGGTGTTTGCTTTTCTTTATAACAGCCTAGGGGTGCCGGTGGCGGCGGGCGTGTTATACCCCTTTTTTGGCATACTGCTATCGCCGATGATCGCTGCAGCAGCGATGAGTCTAAGTTCAGTTTCAGTGATCGCCAATGCCCTGCGGTTGAAACACCTCAGACTGTAATGTAATCACAAGCCCTCTAGTAATTGCTGTAAGGGTGCTGGTTGGGCGATATGGTAACCCTGAGCGTAGTCAACGCCAAGTTGTTTCAATAATTGCAGGGTTTCTTCATTTTCAACAAATTCAGCGATGGTTTGCATGCCCATAACATGGCCAATGTCATTAATTGAACGAGTCATCGCGCGGTCAATGGGATCATCAAGGATGTCTCTAATAAAGGTACCGTCAATTTTTAAGTGCTGAACAGGCAAGTGTTTGAGGTACGAGAAAGAGGACATGCCCGTGCCAAAATCATCCAGTGCAAAGTAGCAACCCAATTTTTTCATTTTAGCCATAAAATCCATCGCTGAATCTAAGTTGTGGATGGCTGACGTTTCGGTTATTTCAAAACATACTTTTTGGCAATCGATGGCGTGTTTAGTAAAACAATCACTCACAAAGGCAGCCAACGATTTGTCAGACAGGGATAAGCCAGATAGGTTAATACTGCAAAAGTCAGTTTTAGCTAAAACGGCGGGGTGCTCGGCCAACCATTGAAAGGTGGTTTCAATCACCCAGCGATCAATTTTATTGATCATATTGTAACGTTCGGCCACGGGTAAAAAAGCGCCGGGGCTGATCAGTTCGCCGTCTTTGTTTTTCATGCGCAATAAAATCTCAAAGTGCAAACGATCCGTTTTTTTTGGTTCCAAAGGCAGAATGGTTTGTTGAAAAAGCAATAAACGATTTTCGTTGAGTGCCGCTTTAATGCGGCCGACCCAATGCATCTCGGCGTGTTGCTGTTCGTTTGGACTGTTTGAGTGCGAAATATCCAGCTCGCGTATTTGGTTTCGACCGCTATTTTTAGCATCGGAGCAGGCCCTTTTGGCGGCAATAATAGGGTCATTGCCATCATCCAACGGGTCGCTTGAAAAATAAGCCACGCCCATACTGGCGCCAATGTCAAAGTGGCGTTCGTCCCATAAAAAACGAAAATCCTGAATAGTCACCAGTAAATCATTAGCAATTTTTAAGGCGACTTTCTTTGGGCAATTTTCTAGCAGAACGGCGAACTTATCACTGCCGACTCGGGCCAGTGTGTCGCGGCCGCGTACTTTGGGTTTTAGTAGGGCAGATATTTGTTTTAGTAAATGATCGCCGGCCTGATAACCGCACTGTTCGTTGACGGTGGTAAATTGGTCAAGGTCGATAAACACCAAACTGTGCATGGCGCCAGAACCGTAGGTTGTAGCCAGTAAATTTTTCAGTCGCTTATTAAACTCATCATTATTGACCAATCCAGTGAGCGGGTCGTGGGTGGCTTGGTGTTTAAGTTGCAAGGTCAAATTATGCGTATCACTAATATCGCGAAAAGTGATAACGACGCCAACGGCCAAGCCTTGTTCGTCCTTAATGCTGGCGAAGCTCCAATCGATGTACAGATCATTTTTATCATGCCGTTTGAGTACGGATTGACGTAGAAAAGACTCGCCATTGTTCATCGGTTTATCGAGCACGATATAATCTGACAAAACAATGCTTTGTTGATTTTCTTCGTTAACCAGCTTAAAAATATCAGCCAGTGGTTGGTTAATGGCGTGCTGGCTTGGTAAGGCTAATAAAGTTTCGGCAGACGGGTTGAGGTAGTTCACCGCCCCGGCTGGGTCAATTGAAATTACGCCTTCGCTAAGCGAGGATAAGATGGCTAGGTGACGTTTTCTTTCCGCTAAAAGTGCGGCGATGTTGGTTGAGTTCTCTGTTGGGTGACTGGGCATCTTTAAAAACAAATAAAATTTGGGTTAACATCGACTGCGCTTAAATAGCGGAGCGGTAAAGTAAAAACTCGATACAAGGCTTTAATTATTGCTATTATCATGAGCCACCTGGGCGTCATTTAGGGTTGGTGTACCGTTTTTTAACTCATTGTATGGCTATGCAAGATAAAATAAAAATTAATTTTTCACAATCACTGCCGAACGCTATACAACACAACGTTGAACAGGCTGTCGCCGGTTTAAATGAGTTGCTCCGTGATCAGAATAAGGTTGTCGATGAGGGTCGAGCTAATCAATTTGTCACGGCATTAGCCAGCAGTCAATTTATCTGTGAACAACACAATAAATACACAGAAACGGTGTTGCAAGGCTTGGCCGAAGGCGTTGAGCAACTGCAATATAACGCGGATGAGTATGCGCTTGAGCTGAGTCGTTTGATTAGCATAGAGTCGAGCGAAGCCGAGGTTATGAAGGGCTTAAGGCAGCAGCGCAATAAGCATATGATGCTGATTGCATGGCGCGACCTGGCCGGTGCTGATTTGTCGTTGGTACTGCAAAGCTTGTCGGACTTGGCCGATGCGATGATTCGTTTCGCGGTGGACTGGGCGTATTTTCACGCCTGTAAAAAATGGGGCGTGCCAACAGACGAGGTTGGACGCGAACAAAAGCTTATGGTGATTACTATGGGCAAGCTGGGCGCGCAAGAGCTGAATTTTTCCTCTGATATAGACTTGATCTTTTGTTACCCTTCATCGGGCGATACCGACGGTGCGCGAAGCATCAGCAATGAAGAGTTCTTTACCCGTTTGTGCCAAGTGGTGGTGCGTCTATTAGATAAGCGCACAGTCGACGGCTTTGTGTTTCGAGTCGATACCCGCTTACGGCCTTTTGGTACCAGCGGTGCCTTGGTAGTTAACAGCGACGCAATGGAATATTACTATCAAAGCCAGGCGCGAGAATGGGAGCGTTACGCGATGGTTAAAGCGCGCGTTATCACGGGCCAGTCAAACGACATAAGCAGTTTAATGTCGATGCTTAGGGCCTTTGTGTATCGCCGTTATTTGGACTATGGGATATTTGATTCAATACGCGTGATGAAGCGGCAAATCGAATCGCAGTTACAACAAAAGGGTATTCAGTTTAACGTTAAATTAGGCCCCGGTGGTATTCGAGAAATTGAATTTATCGGTCAGGCGTTCCAGTTGATCCGTGGTGGGCGTGACAAGCCCTTACAGGCGCGTGGTATTTTAAAGGTCCTGGCCTTATTGGCAGAAAAAGGCCAAATCCCAGCGCTGGCGGCAGAAGAATTGACGCAGGACTATATTTATCTGCGGCGCTTGGAAAATCGTCTGCAAGAAATTGACGATAAGCAAACCCACGAACTACCACAAGATGAAATAAATCAACACCGTTTGGTGATGGCCATGCAGGCCGATGATTGGCAAGCTTTGTTACAAAAAACAGAAATCGTGATGGCGCGGGTGCACGGTTATTTTGCCTCACTGGTGGACTTTTCAACGCCTGATCAACAAAGCGATCAACCCAATTGGATGGACTTAGACGATGCTGCTTTAAGTCAATACTTGCTAACCAAGCAGCTCAATTTGAGTGAGGAGGCCAGTCGCTTATTACTTGAGTTTTGCCATAGTTATGCCGTCAGGCGTCTAGAACAAAAGGGGCGTGAGTATTTATCGCGCTTAATGCCCATGCTGTTAGATGCGTTATTGTTGCCAAAGGCGGATGAGAAAACCTTAGTGGGTTTTTTAACCATGCTCGAAAAAATCTGTAATCGAACCGTTTACTTAGTCTTGTTGGTTGAAAACAAGTTAGTTTTTGACCAGTTGTTACGTTTGTCAAAATTAAGCCCTTGGATTGTTAGCCAGGTAACCCGTTCGCCTATTTTGTTAGATGAGTTAATCGATCCGGCCAGCTTGTATCACCCGGCGACTAAGCAGCAGTTGCAGAGTGAGTTAGATATTACCTTGAACGAAATAGACGCGACTGATGTAGAAGCGCAAATGGAAGCCTTGCGGCTGTTTAAACAGGCCAATGTGTTACGTGTGGCGGCGGCCGACCTAACAGGTGTTATTCCTTTAATGGTCGTCAGCGACAAATTAACCGAGATTGCCGAGGTGATTATTGCCAAGGCATTAAACCTCAGTTGGCAATCAGTGTGCGCTACTCACGGTGTACCGCCCGAGGCAAACGCAGAGGAAGTGAGCGGCTTTTGCGTGATCGGTTTTGGCAAGCTCGGCGGCATCGAGCTGGGTTTTGGTTCTGACTTAGATTTAGTGCTTATGCATCAAGATGCACCACTAGACGCAACCACCTGCGGTGATAAACCTATTTCTCTGGCCGAATTTTATACCCGCCTGGGCAGAAAGTTGATTACCTTGCTGACGACACGAACCTTTTCTGGCCCCTTGTATGAGGTGGACCTTAGACTTAGGCCAAATGGTAATTCTGGTTTGCTAGTCAGCAGTGAAACGGCCTTTAAAAATTACCAGCAAAACCAAGCGTGGACTTGGGAGCATCAAGCCTTAATTCGAGCCCGTTTTATTGCCGGTTGCCAGCACACAGAGGCAGTATTTGGGCAGACTCGACAGCTCGTGTTAGCCAAAACTAGGGCGTTGGGCGACTTAAAAAAAGACATTATCGAGATGCGGGAGAAAATGCGTTCGGCCTTGTTAAAGACTGAAGCGGGCTGTTTTGACTTAAAACATGGTCATGGAG
>JAGPVU010000172.1 GCA_018066825.1 Cycloclasticus sp. | reverse complement strand
GATGTACTGAAAGAAACGACGATCTACTCGTTAGATATGGGCTCTTTGGTGGCGGGTACCAAATATCGAGGGGACTTTGAAAAACGCTTAAAAGGTCTTGTGTCACAGTTAAAAACAGAACATGACAGTATTCTTTTTATCGATGAAATTCACACCATTATTGGTGCCGGATCAGCGTCAGGCAGTGTTATGGATGCATCAAACATGATCAAACCAGCACTCGCATCGGGTGATTTGCGCTGCATTGGTTCAACAACCTATAAAGAATTTAGAGGCATCTTTGAAAAAGACCACGCCTTAGCTCGTCGCTTTCAGAAAATTGACATTAATGAACCGTCTGTTGACGATACGATACAAATTTTAAAAGGTTTAAAGTCACGTTACGAAGAGCATCACCAAATTAAATACAGCAGTGACAGCATCGAAACAGCAGCTAAGTTGGCCGACCGCTATATCAATGACCGCTTTTTACCGGATAAGGCGATTGATGTGATGGATGAAGCAGGGGCAAAACAACGTTTATTACCTGAGGCTGATCGTAAAGAGACGATCAATAGCGAAGATATCGAAAAAATTATTGCCCAAATAGCGCGTATCCCAGAAAAAAGTGTGTCATCACAAGATAAAGATAAACTTAAAGACTTGGCGCGTAACTTAAAAATGGTTGTATTTGGCCAAGATGAGGCGATCGAAAAGCTATCTGATGCAGTCATCTTAAGCCGAGCAGGCTTGGGTCAAGAAGAGCGAACAATCGGTTCGTTTATGTTTGCTGGCCCTACCGGGGTGGGCAAAACAGAAGTGACTCAGCAATTAGCTAAAATTATGGGTGTCGACTTGATTCGCTTTGATATGTCTGAATATATGGAGCGACATACAGTATCACGCCTGATTGGCTCACCGCCGGGTTACGTAGGGTATGACCAAGGTGGTTTGTTAACCGAAGAAGTAACCAAACACCCGCACGCGATTTTGTTACTGGATGAAATTGAAAAAGCGCACCCGGATATCTTTAATTTATTATTGCAAATTATGGATCACGGCACATTAACGGACAATAACGGCAGAAAAGCAGATTTTAGAAACATTATGTTGGTTATGACGACAAATTCAGGCGCCTATGAAGGCAGTCGTGCATCAATCGGTTTTACTGAACAAGAGCACGCCTCAGACAGCATGAAGGTCATAGAAAAATCGTTTTCGCCAGAATTTAGAAATAGGTTGGACGCGGTGGTGCAATTTAAGTCGTTAACGGAAGATACGATCACGTTTGTGGTCGATAAATTTATCTTTGAGTTAGAGGCACAGTTACACGATAAAAATGTCACCATAACCTTAGAGCCGGAAGCGCGTAAATGGTTAGCGAAAAAAGGTTATGACCCTAAAATGGGTGCGCGGCCAATGGAACGCACGGTTCAAGAGCATATTAAAAAGCCGTTGGCTAACGAGTTGTTATTTGGAAAACTATCGAACGGTGGCTCGGTAAAGGTTTTTGTTAATGATAATAAGCTAGATTTTCTTATTACCGAAGCCAGTAAAAAACTGATCGAACAAAAGTAAATCGAAATTATTTAACGCGGTAGGTTATGCGCCCTTTAGATAAATCGTAAGGGGTCATCTCTACTTTAACTCTGTCCCCAGTAAGGATGCGAATATAATGTTTACGCATTTTTCCTGAGATATGTGCGGTGATGAGGTGACCGTTTTCTAATTCAACGCGAAACATTGTGTTGGGTAACGTATCTTTAACAACGCCTTCCATTTCAATTTGATCTTCTTTTGCCATGTGTGCCTTTAAAATTAAGTGTCTAATTGTCTGATAAGTCAGTCAATCCGGCGGGATTTTACACTATTTGGACGCATTTAACCGTTAATTAACTTAAAAAGTTAAGGGTGCGTCTAAACAACTGTTTTGCACCGGTAATTCTTCAGCTTTGTTAAAACTACGCCATTCACCATTAATCAACAATTGAAGGGGTCTAAAGTTGGTTTTATAGGCCATTTTATTAGACGCCTGAATGTAATAACCAAGATAAACAAATTGTTGGCCAGCATTCATGGCTAGCTCGATTTGTTTTAATACACTGTAGGTGCCTAAACTGCGGCTTGCATAAGCAGGGTCAAAACAAGTGTATACCGCGGATAAGGCGTTAGTGAATACATCAGTTAGCGATATTGCCAGAAGTTGATCATTTAAGCGTGTTTCATACACCAGGCTATTACCGAATGATTGACACAAAAAAGATTGATACTCGTCGGCGTTAAAGTGCTCCATTGTGCCGCCTGGGTGTTTATCCGCTTGGTAACGCTGATATAGGCGGTAGTGCTGCTCAGAAAAGTCATTCGTTACGGCATTAAAGCTCAGGTCATTATTTTTTGCTAATACGCGTTTTTGGCTGCGTGAGGGTTTAAATTGAGCGCTATCAACCCGACAGGGGATGCAAGCACGACATGCAGGGCAGTGTGGCCGATAGGCGTGTTTGCCGCTGCGTCTAAAGCCAATGCCAAGCAAGTGGCCGTATAGGTCAGGCGAGATAGGGATATCTGGAGCAATAAAAATATTTTGCGATTGCTGTTCGCTTAGGTAATCACAAGATTGGGGGGATGAAATATATAAGGGTAACTGTTGCCCAGAATTATTTTGTTTAGCCATTTACTGACGCCACGCCTGTTCATTAACCGATTGAGGGCAAAGCTGCCCCAGCATCATTGAAAAATCACGTCGGCTAATAGTCGATGCGCCCAAACTTTTTAAGTGTTGAGATTGCACTTGGCAATCAATCAGCTGATAGCCCCAGTCGTTTAATTGTTCAGATAAAAAGACAAAGCCTATTTTTGATGCGTTACTACATAAACTAAACATAGACTCACCAAAAAAAACGCGCCCAATGCTGACGCCATATAAACCACCTACCAATTCACCTTCAAGCCACACCTCAACTGAGTGTCCGGAGCCTAATTCAAACAAGGTCTGATAAGCTTGCACCATAGATGGGGTTATCCAGGTGCCAGCTTGAAGCTCGCGTGAAGATGAACAGGCGTGTATGACATCGTTAAAGGCTGTGTCGAAGGTGCAATCAAACGCGCCTTGATTGATGATTTTTCTTAAGCTACGAGAAACATGGGTATCGCTGGGTTTAATAACCATCCTAGGGTTTGGAGACCACCATAAAATGGGTTGGTCATCTTCAAACCAGGGGAAGATACCTTGACGATAAGCAGACAATAATCGCTCTGGGTTCAAAGAGCCCCCCGCCGCTAATAAACCATTTGGTTCGTCTAGGGACGTCTCAGGGCTAGGAAACGGCTCTAAGTCATTATTTGGATCAAGCCAAGGTACCATAGCGGTGTTTTATTGGCTGTTAGTTGTCGTCTAAACCATCGAGAAAACGCTCGGCATCCAAAGCGGCCATACAACCCGAACCAGCCGATGTGATGGCTTGCCTGTATATAGAGTCAGCCACATCACCCGCGGCAAAAACTCCAGCAACACTGGTTTGCGTCGCATTGCCAGTATTGCCACTTTCTACTGTTAAGTAGCCGTGGCTCATGTCGAGTTGGCCATCAAATATTTGCGTGTTCGGCGAATGGCCAATCGCAATAAATACGCCTTCAAGATCGATTTCTTTTGTGCTGTCATCTTGTGTGTTTTTGATGCGAATGCCAGTGACACCCATTTTATCACCCAACACTTCGTCAAGTTGATTAAACCACTCAACAGAAATATTACCATCGGCGACTTTCTTCATTAATTTGTCTGACAATATTTTCTCAGAACGGAATGAGTCGCGGCGATGTACTACCGTAACGTGATCGGCTATATTTGATAAGTAAAGCGCTTCTTCAACTGCGGTGTTACCACCACCAATTACCGCAACGCGTTGTTTTTTATAGAAGAAACCATCACAAGTTGCACAAGCCGAGACGCCTTTACCTTTAAACGCTTCTTCTGATTCAAGCCCGAGGTATTTTGCTGAAGCGCCGGTGGCAATAATTAATGCGTCGCAGGTATACGTTCCTGCATCACCGTGTAAAGTAAAAGGGCGTTGTTGTAACTCGGTGGTGTGAATGTGGTCCAACTGGATTTTAGTATCAAAGCGTTCGGCGTGTAAGCGCATTCTTTCCATTAAGGCGGGGCCTTGCAAACCCTCGATATCCCCCGGCCAATTATCAACATCAGTTGTCGTCATAAGCTGACCACCTTGTTCAATTCCTGTAATTAATAACGGTTTTAAATTAGCTCTAGCTGCGTAAACAGCCGCGGTATAACCGGCAGGACCCGATCCTAGAATAATTAATCGGTGGTGTGACTTCTCGCTCATGTATAACTCCTAAAATTAAACTTGTCGTAGACGACTTTTAAAGTGTTGTAGTATGGAGATAACAACGAATCAGGTAAAGTATTAAGCCGATGAATATTGGAATTGCTAAAGAAATTAAACCGTTTGAAGGACGTGTGGCTTTATCACCAAACGCGTGTATTCAATTGGTGGCGAACGGGCACACAGTTCATATCGAACGCAGTGCAGGCGTTATGAGCGGGTATTCTGATGAGGATTATCAACAAGCCGGTGTGTTGCTGTGCGAGACCGCCCAGCAGTTATATGATAATTGCGAGCTAATCGTTAAAGTAAAAGAGCCATTAGAAAGTGAGTGGCAATATTTAAGTGCTAAACACACGTTGTTTTGTTTTTTACATCTTGCGGCTAATCGTCGTTTAGCCGAACAGTTGGCCGATATTGGTTTAACCGCGGTTGCGTTTGAATCGGTGAGTGAAAATCAGTGCCTCCCTTTACTTAAACCGATGAGCCAAATCGCGGGTAAAATAGCGGTTCAAACAGGCGCCACGCTACTGCATCAGCAACATGGTGGTTCTGGGGTCTTGGTGGGCGGTGCGTCACTGGCAGAACACGATACTATTGATAATACACAAGTGCTGGTTTTAGGTGCTGGCTCTGCGGGCACTCAGGCCGCCTTATTGGCAGCTAATATGGGCGCTAACGTAGCGGTGTTTGACCAATCATCGGCGGCTCTACGTGCCTTGCATCGTTTAAATAATAAGATAGAACTGATAGACGATGCGCAAACGTGCTTAGACCGAGTACCCTCAACCGATTTATTGGTTGCTGCTTTATTAGTACCAGGAAAGCAAGCGCCGCACTTTATTTCCCGCTCGCATATTGCATCGATGCGAAAAGGCTCTGTGGCCGTCGATATTTCTGTTGATCAAGGCGGTTGCATAGAAACGACGCGGGCGACAACGTATGAAAACCCTACCTATATCACCGAAGGCGTCATACATTTTTGTGTCACTAATATGCCAGGAGCTGTACCAAGAACGGCAAGTCAAGCCTTGTCGTTAGTTTTACCTGATTATATTCATCGATTAACGCTTACCAATTGGTTTGAGAATGATAAGATAATGCAGAAAGCTGTTAATATAAAAGACGGTAAAGTTCTTATTAATATTTGATTAATAGTATTAAATAACATAGAGTTATGAAAATATTCTAGAATTAATGTAAAGTCAATTGAATAAAAAAAATAATACAGAAATTAACACCGAAGCACATCAGCTAGTGATTAAACTACTCAGGGAGTCTGCTTTTCTTGTCTTGTTGGCGATTAGTGCTTTTTTGCTTGGTTCGCTGATTAGCTATAACGTTGAAGACCCTGGCTGGACTCACAGCGGCATGGGGTCAGTGGTTTCTAATATCACAGGCGTTGTTGGCGCGTGGATTGCTGATTTTATGCTCTCGATTATCGGCCTTATGGCGTTTACGTTTCCTTTTATGTTGCTTAGCAGTGCTTGGAAGTTTTTAACAGAAGCGCGAACAGCACAATCCGACACGGCGACGCACCAAATTATTCGTTGGACTAGTTTCTTTGTTTTTTTAACAGCCGGATCGGGTCTATTGGATATGCATTATTATCAAACATGGCTCACGATACCGGGTAGCCCGGGGGGTATCGTTGGTTTGGAACTAAGTAATTTCTTGCGCCAATTGTTTGCTTTTCAAGGGACGACCCTTATTTTATTAATCGCTTTTTTGGTAGGTATTACGTTATCTACGGGCTTATCTTGGCTGGGTCTAATGGATAAAATTGGTCGTTATAGCGTGCAGATATTTATCAGATT
Organism: Cycloclasticus sp.; assembly: GCA_018066825.1. Classification (GTDB taxonomy): domain Bacteria; phylum Pseudomonadota; class Gammaproteobacteria; order Methylococcales; family Cycloclasticaceae; genus Cycloclasticus. The sequence goes on along the minus strand of JAGPVU010000172.1, from coordinate 4,029 downwards.
AAGAAATTATATCGATGATAGTAGAGAACGTAAGGCGTCCGATGCGGCGAAGAAAAAACGTGGTGATACCTTTGAAAAACAAACGAAAAAATTCTCAGCAAAACCGAAGGCACGCATTGAACCGATCATTAGAGATATTAAAACCAGTGAGCGCTTAGACAAAGAAAGACAAGTGCCCTTGTTTGATGATGCAGACGGTAGTTTGCCGATGTTGTCATTATTAGATGAGGCGACCGAACACGTAGAAGGCTATTCTGCTGCTGCGTTAGAAGCGCTTTCTAGACTGGTCGAACTGAAATTAGAAGATTTTGGCGTTGAAGTTGACGTAGTGGCGGTTCACCCGGGGCCCGTTATCACACGCTTTGAAATACAGCCTGCACCGGGCATTAAAGCCAGTCGTATTAGTGGTTTAGCACAAGATTTGGCGCGCTCGATGTCGACCAACAGCGTCCGTGTGGTCGAGGTGATTCCCGGTAAATCAGTGATTGGGCTGGAAATACCTAATGAGTCGCGAGAAATGGTTAGGTTAAGTGAAATCCTATCCTCACAAGCGTATGAAAAATCCCATTCGCCGTTGACGCTGGTACTGGGTAAAGACATATCGGGTCAGCCGACTGTCGCAGATTTAGCAAAAATGCCACATTTATTGGTAGCAGGAACCACTGGCTCCGGTAAATCGGTGGCGATTAATGCGATGATTCTTAGTTTGCTATATAAGGCAACGCCGGAACAAGTTCGGATGATTATGATTGACCCGAAAATGCTTGAATTATCAGTGTACGAGGGTATCCCGCATTTATTAACGCCGGTTGTTACAGATATGAAAGAGGCCGCTAATGCTTTGCGTTGGTCGGTAGCTGAAATGGAAAGGCGTTATAAATTGATGTCCCTCTTGGGTGTCAGAAACCTAACGGGCTACAACAAGAAGGTTAGAGACGCCATTAAAGAAGGTAATCCATTGGCTGACCCACTGTGGGAGCCGACAGCCTTTATTGATGAAGAGGAAGCTGGTACGTTAAGCGAGCTACCGCAAATTGTTATTATTATCGACGAGCTAGCCGATATGATGATGGTGGTCGGTAAAAAGGTTGAAGAACTGATTGCTCGCTTGGCGCAAAAAGCGCGTGCGTCGGGTTTGCATTTGATACTTGCCACGCAACGCCCCTCTGTTGATGTATTAACGGGTTTAATTAAGGCCAATATACCCTCGCGCATTGCCTTTCAAGTATCGTCTAAAATTGACTCAAGGACTATTTTAGATCAGTCTGGTGCTGAGTCCTTATTGGGTAATGGCGACATGTTATATTTGCCTCCGGGTTCAGGTTTGCCGCAACGGGTGCACGGTGCATTTGTTGATGATCATGAAGTCCATAAAGTGGTTAAGCAACTGAAAAAACATGGTAAACCTAATTATATCGAGGCTATTTTATCGGCCTCAGATCCAGCTGAATTTGACGGCTCTTCGGGTGGGTCTGCGGAAGATTCTGATGAGCTGTATGATCAGGCTTTACGCATTGTTACTGAAACACGACGCGCATCCATCTCTGGTGTGCAGCGACAGTTAAGGGTTGGTTACAATCGTGCGGCACGTATGATCGAAGAAATGGAGCGCTGTGGTGTCGTTGGCCCGTTACAATCGAATGGTTCACGTGAAGTTCTCGCGCCACCCCCTCCGGAGTTATAGTTAATGAATTTTTATCGAATAAGCCTAGCGCTGCTCATTACAGTTTGTCAGCCTATTTTTGCTAGTGATGATGCTCAAAACTTACAAAATCAGCTAGATAAATACACCCAGTTAAGTGGCCATTTCACGCAAATCATTAGTAATGAACAAGGCAGTCAGACCCAATCATCTACGGGTGAGTTTTGGGTGAAAAAACCGAATCAATTTCGCTGGAACTATCAACTGCCTTACGTCCAAAAAATTGTATCTAACGGCGATAAATTATGGATTTATGATGAAGATTTGGAGCAAGTCAGTATTAAAGCCGCTTCGAAAGCGATAGATTCATCACCGTTATCTATTATTCTTGGTTCAACGAATCTAGAACAACTATTTAAGGTAACAAAATTAGCGGATAAAGACGGTATCGACTGGATAAAGTTAACACCTATCACTGATAACAGTGGCTTTGACTATATCGATATTGGTTTTAATGCAGGTGTGTTAAATCGAATGGTCCTACGCGATAGCTTTGGACAAACCACACGTTTATTATTTACTGCAGTGGCCGTTAATACGCTCATTGAAGATGAACTATTTACCTTTGTTGTACCCGAAGGGGCCGATGTATTTGAAGAACTGGCTGAGTAGTGCAGCAGTTAGAACCCTTAGCTGATCGATTAAGGCCGCAAACCCTACAAGATTTTGTCGGGCAAAGTCATCTTCTATCAGTAGGTAAGCCCTTGTTTGAAGCAATACAAAGCGGCTTATTGCATTCGTTAATTTTATGGGGTCCTCCTGGGGTTGGTAAAACAACCCTAGCGCGTATTATTGCTCAGCAGGCAGGTGCTCAATGTGTGGCCATTTCAGCGGTGTTATCAGGCGTTAAAGATATTCGGAAAGCGGTCGATGCCGCTGAAAATAACTGGTTCAATAAACAACAAAAAACAATTTTGTTTGTCGACGAAGTGCATCGTTTTAATAAATCACAGCAAGATGCTTTTTTACCACATGTGGAGGCAGGCACCTTTACCTTTATTGGCGCAACCACTGAGAATCCATCCTTTGCGCTAAACAATGCCTTGTTATCACGCGCAAGGGTTTACTGTTTAGAGCCCCTGCAAAAAAGTGATTTAGCGACTATTTTAAACAATGCATTAACAAGCGATGGGCAAGCGTCTATAGAACCACAAGCGGCCCAATTATTGATTAATTCAGCTGACAGTGATGCGAGACGTTTATTAAATTATTTAGAACTTAGTATAAAGCTCTGTGATGTTTCCAATCAGACGATGATAACGTCAGCGGTTGTTGAAGAAGTGATACGTGACGGACTTCGTCGCTTTGATAATCACGGGGATGATTTTTACAATCAAATTTCAGCCTTACATAAATCCGTTCGAGGTAGCGATCCTGATGCTTCTATTTACTGGTTAAGGCGTATGCTTGATGGCGGCTGTGATCCGTTATATCTGGCTCGCCGTATCCTTCGGATTGCATCTGAGGATATCGGTAATGCAGACCCTAGGGCATTAGAGATGGCGCTAAATGCTTGGCAAGTTCAAGAAAAACTGGGTAGCCCTGAGGGCGAATTAGCACTAGCGCAAGCAGTGGTTTATTTGGCCTGTGCGGCGAAAAGTAATGCCGTTTATAAAGCGTATAACGCAGTCGGTGCAGTAATCAAAAGCACGGGTAGTCTTGAGGTGCCGCTGCATCTAAGAAATGCACCGACGCAATTGATGAAACAACAAGGTTATAGCCAAGGCTATCGTTATGCACACGACGAAGCTAACGGTTTTTCAGCGGGCGAAACGTATTTACCAGAAGCCTTACAAGGCCAGCAATATTATCAACCGGTGGAGCGGGGATTAGAGATTAAAATTTCGGCTAAGCTTCAGCAATTGAGACAGTTAAATAAAGAAAACAAGAATCCAAAGTAGTCTTACTTGGGTTAATATGCATTAAATATAAAACGAATAGGATGAAATAATCTAGATGAAAAAAACACTAAGCCTTATATTGATTTTAAGCACCTTTTTGTTAAGCGCGTGCACGACTTTATTAGTCGGGGGTGCTGGCGCAGGTGGTTATGCCGTAGGAACCGATGAACGGCCCTTTAGCGTAATTTCACAAGATTTATCGATTACGGCTAGCGTTAAAACGACATTAATAAAAGATAAACAAATAGACGCCTTTGATATTAATGTTGATACCTACCGTGGTGTGGTCACCTTACACGGCCACGTTAAAACAGCAAACCAATTAAATAGGGCAGTGCAGTTATCAGCGTCGGTTAAAGGCGTTAGTAAAGTACTGTCGAAACTTAGTGTGATTGAATAGGGTGTCGTTGATGAAAATTATTCTTA
>JAGPVU010000161.1 GCA_018066825.1 Cycloclasticus sp. | reverse complement strand
CGCCTAGCATAAGACCACGGTCACTCATAATGCGTGGCGTAATGGTGGCATCGTAATCAGGCGATATATTCCAGTAATAAGGCACGGCAATATCGACGCCGGTGGTATCGGAACTACCAAACGTTGGGGCTAATACGCCCGATTGACGTCGATCGTCGATCGGAAAGCTAATGTATGGGGTGTACAGCACAGGCAGATCAAAAACTTCGACCCAAACATCACGCCCTGTGCCTCGACCGGTTTCATTGTTTAATTCAAGTGTTCGTGCGTGTAATTCCCAGTCAGTCTTGCTCGGTGCGCAAGTCGTGTAGCTAACGTTCGTTGACCGAGTAATGTTTCTATTGATCAGTTCAGTCGATTGGGTGGTGCCACGTGCGTGGGTGTTTTCTAGAATGAATTGATTGTTTTTAAATTGTCCGGTGTCTTGATTTAACTGGAGTTGTGCTTGATCACTGTGAAGCGCAAAGCCCTTCTCTTGATAAAACACATCGCCTGATGCGGTGGCGATACCTTGTTTGTTTTGAAAGCTTACTTGATCAGCCGTTATTAATTGGTCGGCCCGAGTCACAGCAACATCACCGCTAAATTTAGCGTCATTTTTACCGACTAATTCGGCATAATCGGCTTGAATATCAACGTTGGCGTTTAATCGGTTTTGTTGAATTTCGGTTCGGCTATTGCGCAGTGAGTCGGTGGTTACTTCACAGGTATCCCACGGATCAACGGCTAACTGGTTGACCATTTGTTGAAATAAAGCGTCATTTCGAAGGCGGTCTGAGGTTGTGTGAGCGATGGCAGAGTCTTCACCGCGCGAGGCGAGTTGAGCATTGCTAGGGCTTGTTGTGCTGCCCGCTGTTTGGGTGCAATCCCATACCCCATTAGCGCCGGCTTGACAGTCCCATGAACCATTGCTTGTAGCGGTAGGTGTTTTGTTAATAAGCAATTTGCTTTGTTTAGTCGCAGGCCTATTCGCCAGTTGTACCCGAGGTACCGGCGGAGAGCCGACCTTTTTGACCGCAGGTTCAGCAACGATAGTTTTATTGCTAGCGCTATCATTTGGTTTACTGGCGCTGGGTGTTTTAGCAATCGGCTTTGTAGATGCGGAACAATCCCACGTGCTGCCATCACTAGCAAGCCTACAATCCCACTGTGAATCACTGTAGGCAAAAGACAGGATAGGGCTTAATAAAAGGGCTAAGCCAAGAAATAAATGTGTGTGTGAGCGATTAATGATAAAGCCTTTTTGGTTGTGTCTAACTCAAAGTGTATAAAATCGCATAGAATGAGTTTTTCTTCAACGAAACTTTTGTTATTTTTGCATTATATCGGCGTGTGTCTCTCGATACATGCCCTTTTATTTAATTTGGGTCACTTTTATGCCAATAGATGAACGTAAGCAGCTTTTAATGCAATGGTTGAAAGGTGTTCTAAAAACGGATAAATTTAGCTGTGAGCCGGCGTCCAGTGATGCAAGTTTTAGACGCTATTTTCGGGTGCTGGTCGGCGATAAATCTTATATTGTGATGGATGCACCGCCGAACAAAGAAGACTGTACGTCATTTATCGCTATCTCAGACTTATTATTAGCAAATAAGGTTAATGCGCCGGCTATTTTCCAGCAATCATTAGCGCAAGGCTTCTTATTACTGAGTGATTTTGGTTCGGTCAATTTTTTAGAGGCATTGAATGACCGAACGGCCAGTCGTTTATACCATGACGCCGTGCAAGTGATTCATGAAATGCATCAAATCCCAGTGCAGAAAAAAGGGTTAGCCGAATACAATATGGTTTTATTGCAGCAAGAAATGGACTTGTTTTCAGCATGGTTTGTGGATGAGCTTTTGGCAGTAAAATTGAGCGTTAAAGAAGCCGATACATTGGCTGCTATTCAACAAAAGCTTGCAGACACTGCGATACAGCAGCCACAGGTATTTGTGCACCGTGACTATCACTCGAGAAACTTAATGCTGACCACTGTGAATAATCCGGGAGTTATTGATTTTCAAGACGCGGTTATTGGACCGATGAGCTATGACTTGGTGTCACTGTATAGGGATTGTTATATCGAGTGGCCGGAACAACAAGTCTACGCGTGGTTAGACGAGTTTCTTGTGCAGCGTCAGCAACGGGGTTGTGCGGATACGTTTTCAACGAGTCAGTTTTATCAGTGGTTTGATTGGATGGGGGTGCAACGGCATATGAAGGCGATCGGTATTTTTTCGCGTTTATTGTTAAGGGATGGTAAACCGGGGTATTTGCAGGATATACCGCGCACGCTAAACTACGTTAATAACGTGTGCAAACGCTACGACGAATTGCAGCCACTAGCGCAGTTGATAGATGAGCATCAGCTGATGGAAAAGTGCCTTGCGCGTATACAGGCGGAGAAAGCGGTTTGAAGGTCATGCTGTTAGCGGCGGGCCGCGGTGAGCGTATGGGCCGCTTAACCGATAACTGCCCCAAGCCTTTATTAAAGGTAGCGGGACGTAGTTTAATTGAACACCATATAGTCGCCTTAAAGCAGCAGGGTTTTGAGGACATTGTGGTTAACCTCGCGTACTTAGGGGATCAAATTAAACAGACCTTGGGTTGTGGTGCGCAATGGGGGGTTAATATTGCGTACTCCGATGAAGGCGAACAAGCGTTGGAAACGGGCGGCGGCATTAGCAAGGCACTACCGTTACTGGGTGAGCAGCCATTTTTAGTCGTCAATGCCGATGTATGGACGGATTTTCCATACGCAAGTTTATTAAATAAAACAGCCGATAAAATGCATTTAGTGCTAGTGAATAATCCCCCTCAGCACCCACAAGGTGATTTCAGTTTAGTGGCTGATCGTGTGGTATTAGCGGCTGATAAAACCTATACCTACAGTGGGATTGGGGTTTTTCACCCCGCCGTTTTCGCGCAATCGACTACGGCTATTTTTCCACTAGCGCCATTAATTCGTGAGCATATTTTACACGCCGAGGTGGGCGGGGAAAGCTATGCAGGCGAATGGACTGATGTGGGCACACCCGCCAGGTTAGCCGAGTTAGAACATAAGCTAAAACTTACGCTATAACGCCAGATGCTTGCTGATCGGCGTGGTAGGAAGAGCGCACCATTGGACCACTGGCGACGTGGGAGAAGCCCATCTCCTTGCCTAGGCGTGCCAATTCATCGAACTCTTCAGGCGTGACATAGCGCTCTACCGCTAAATGGTCTTGGCTTGGTTGCAAGTATTGGCCAAGGGTTAGCATATTGCAGTCGTGTTCACGTAGATCTCGCATCACTTCCAGCGTCTCTTCCATGGTTTCACCCAGTCCAAGCATGATGCCAGATTTAGTTGGGACGTTAGGGTGTGCTTGTTTGTAACGCTTCAATAGATTGAGTGACCACTGGTAATCAGAACCCGGTCGGGCCTTTTTATACAGGCGGGGGATAGTTTCTAAATTATGGTTAAACACATCGGGTGGGGTCGTCACTAATACTTCAACGGCTAAGTCCATGCGGCCTCTAAAGTCGGGCACCAGTACTTCAATTTGAATGCTTGGGTTTTGCTCACGAACGGCGCGGATGCATTGGGCGAAGTGATCAGCGCCACCGTCGCGTAGGTCATCACGGTCCACCGAGGTAATCACCACATAACGTAATTTCATGTCTTTAATCGTGGCGGCGAGTTTTTGTGGTTCGTCTTTATCTAAGGGCTTAGGCCGACCGTGTGCCACGTCGCAAAACGGGCAGCGGCGGGTGCAAATATCACCCATAATCATGAAGGTAGCTGTGCCATTATTAAAACATTCACCTAGGTTTGGGCAAGCGGCTTCTTCGCAGACGGAATATAAACCGTGGTCACGTAAGGCTTTTTTAATCGCGTTAACGCGTGGTCCACTGGGGACCTTGGCGCGAATCCAATGCGGTTTGCGCAATAATTCGGCTTTTTTTTCAACTTTAATTGGGATGCGAGAGAGCTTGGACTCGCTGCGTTGATGCGTTTCAGGAGTGGCTCGTGACGGCGCTTTTAAGGTATCAGTATCGTGTGACATAAGTGTTCAGTTTAAGGTTTAGTCGGTCTATTGTGGTGAGTAATTGAGCTGTATCGTTAATTCATGAAGCAATACAGCGGCAAAATCTAAGGGGTAGCAGTGTACGCCATGTTCGGATAATTGGGTGATTTTCAATCCTTTGTAACCGCAGGGATTAATGTGATTAAACGGACTCAGATCCATATCTATATTAACGCTAAGACCGTGATAGCTGCAGCCTTTTTTAACACGCAAGCCGAGTGAGGCGATTTTTTCATCGTTGATATACACGCCAGGTGCGTCCTTTCGAGCGACCGCGGTCAAGCCGTATTTTTTTAAGCCATCGATGGTGATATTTTCTAAAACATCGACTAACTCGCGCACGCCTAACCCTAAACGACGAAGGTCAAACAGTACGTACATGACCAGTTGGCCGGGTCCGTGATAAGTTATTTGGCCACCGCGATCTGTTTGAATAATCGGTATATTACTTTGGCTAAGAATATGCTCGGCTTTACCACTAACGCCTTGGGTAAATACAGCGGGGTGTTCAACTAGCCACACTTCATCATCGGTATTGACGGTTCGTTGTTCACAAAATGTTTTCATCGCCTGCCAAGTGGTGGTGTACGCTTGCTGACCTAATTGACGAATGTGTAGCGGTAGAGTGGCAGGTGGGGTTTTCACAGTGACATTAAGACATGCTCATTATCCGTCAGGTCTCGGTAAATGGCATCCATTTGCTGTTTGCTTTGCGCGGTAATGGTGATGCTGACAGAAATGTACTTGTTTGTTTTGCTAAGTTTTGTTTTGACAGCGCCTTCGCTAATATCGGGTGCGTGGCGGCGTATGATACTCACCGCAATAACGTCAAACTCTATATGGGCGTAGCCCATGGTTTTAATGGTGAACTCACAAGGGTAGTCCATCAAGGCATTGTGTTGTTCGTCGTTGTTTTTTTCGGTCATTTCTGGCGTCGTAATTGGTCTTTAAATTGGCTGTAGCTGTGGCTGACTTGGCGCCATACAGCACCGGGCTGCCCGTTACCTACAGGTCGTCTATTAAGTTCGATAACCGGCATGATTTCCTTTGTAGAACTGGTCAGCCAAATTTCATCGGCGGTAAGTAGTTGCTGTTCAGATATCTCACGTTCAAGACAGGGTATGCCTTCTTGCATGGCGAGTTCTAAGACCAAGTCGCGGGTAATGCCGGGTAATAAATAGTGACTTTTGGGCGGGGTAATCAACTGCCCGTGTTTGATGATAAATAAATTACTGGCTGAGCCTTCGGTGGCAAAACCGTCGCGTAAGAGAATTGCCTCGGTGCACTGCTGATCGCTGGCTTGTTGTTTTAATAAGATATTACCGAGCAGCGCTATCGATTTAATATGGCACCAATCCCAACGGATATCATCTAAGGTGATCGCGTTAATGCCTTTAGCAATTAAGTTAAGACTGTCGGCCACAATAGATTGACACATGGCAAAGGTGGTCGCCTGATAGTGCTCGGGCAACTGATGATCGCGGTTACTGCCGGCACCCCGAGTTACTTGAATGTACACCGATTGATCGGATTGCGTATGGGGTTGTAGGAGGGTAGTTAAGACATCAGTCCATTGCGCATCGCTCATGACGGGCTTCATGCGAATCGCTTTTAAGCTCGTGTTTAGCCGATCCAAGTGTTGCTGTAGGCGAAATGGTTTACCTGCGTAAGCGGGTACGACCTCGTACACACCGTCAGCAAATAAAAACCCACGGTCTAAAACCGAAACGGTTGCTTGGGATAAGGCGACAAACTCACCATTAAGAAAAACCTTAGGCTCAGCTGACACGTAAACGTTCTCCTCTACTCAAACATTAACAGTGCTTTATCTTTAAGCACCTGCATTAATGAACCTTCGGCGATGTCTTGTAAAGCAACGAGCGGACGCTGGGCTATTATTTCAGAGTTTAATTTAATTACTGCGGTGCCAACGGTTTGGTTTTTGTTGATCGGTGCGGTCAATTGCGGCAGTAGTTCCAGGCTTGCATCGAGGTGCTTGTATTGGTTTCGTGGAATCGTAAGGTAGAGGTCGTCAGCTAAGCCCACCGGTAATTGTTGTCGTTCGCCTTTCCAAACGCGAGCGTCGGATAGTGATTGTTGTGATTTATACAGCAGGTGGGTGGTGTAAAAACGGTAGCCGTAGTTGAGTAAGGCTTGGTTGACATTGTTTCTGGCCGCAATGCTATCGGTGCCCATGACGACAGAAATTAATCGCATATCGTCGCGAACAGCAGATGAGACCAAACAATAGCCAGCGTCTTCGGTATGACCTGTTTTAACGCCATCAACACTGTCATCTCGCCACAGTAATTTATTTCTATTTTGTTGGGTAATGCCGTTGTAGGTGAACGTTTTGATGGCATTGATTTTATACAAGGTGGGTGATTCTTTGATTAACGCCCGGGTCAATATAGCCAGGTCTCTAGCGCTACTATAATGCTCGTCATCAGGTAAACCAGAGCTGTTAATAAAATGACTGTTTGTCATGCCTAATTGTTGCGCAACTTGGTTCATTAGTTGTGAAAAGGTCGCTTCGTCGCCTGCAATGTGCTCGGCTAAGGCGACGGTTGCGTCATTGCCAGATTGCACGAGCATGCCGTGTAATAGCTCATCGATGGTGACAAATTTATTGACTTCAATAAACATTCTAGAACCTGGGGTGCGCCACGCTTTTTCGCTGATGCGTACCTTTTCATCTAAGTTTAAATTGCCTTGATTGACCTCACGGAAAACAATCAATGCAGTCATAATCTTTGTCATGCTGGCGGGTGCTAATTTTAAATCAGCGTTTTTTGAAGCCAGCACCTCACCACTATGAAAATCAATCATATGGTAGCTCTTCGCCTCTAGATCAGGTGCCGCTGGAATCGGTAAGGCGATGAGTTGACTGGAAAAAAATAAACTTAGAAGTATAAAAAGTTGTTTCATAGTGTAAATAGGTCGATGTTGATCAGCAAAAAAGAAGTGGAATTGTATCATGCAGGGTGTTTACTTAGTGTCAGCTGCAGTTAGTAAAAATAGTTAATTTGTGGTGTATAAGGCGTCTGTAAATCCCATTGAATTAAGTCGAACGCGTGTCTGATGGGCACTATTAGTATCAAGGTAAGGGCCTACACGGACTAAGAACAAGGTTTTATTAGCTTGTGTATGGGCTTTAATAGACACCATTTTTCTGAGCGCGATTTCTAGTTTATTCTTTAGCTTACTGGCGTTTTCAAGCGAACCGAATGCGCCCACTTGGATGAAAACATGGCCTTTTTTTGTTAGCGGTGTTTCAACAAAAACGGGTGTTTTATTCGTACTGTTCTTTTTTTGTATAAATAAGGTATCAGGTGGGCTATCCAATGTTGATAAGTCACCTGTTGGTGGGGAAATAGCACGAATTTCGACCGTTGAGGTTCCAT
>JAGPVU010000159.1 GCA_018066825.1 Cycloclasticus sp. | reverse complement strand
AGACACCCAAGAAAATATGTACGCGGCCATAGACACCTTAGTCGATAAATTAGATAGACAAGTCGTGAAACATAAAGAGAAATTAAACGCTCACCGTTAAACAAGGTAAGCCGGCGAATAGCCGGCTTTTTTAAGACACATGAAACTTATTATCGTTAGTGGTTTATCAGGATCCGGGAAGAGTGTCACACTAGACACCTTGGAGGATGCAGGCTTTTATTGCACCGACAACCTTCCCATCGCTTTGCTGCTCGATTTTTCCCGGCTACTTGTTAATTCCAAGCAAGGGCTATTTAAACGCGCCGCCGTCGGCATCGATGCCCGCAACGACCTCGAGTCCCTCAATCAATTTGACCAGTTAATTGATCAACTGCAAGCCGACAACATTAATTATGAAATTATCTTTTTACGCGCTAATAAAGAAAACTTATTAAAACGCTTTAGCGAAACACGACGAAAGCACCCTTTATCAAACGCCACCACGTCTTTAGACGAAGCCATCGATATCGAGATAGACCGACTTGGCCCTATAGCCAATCACGCCAGTATCCAAATCGATACCACCCACACCAATGTGCACCAGTTACACGACATTATTCGTGAGCGTATTTGCGCAAACAATAACAACCAATTATCGCTACAAATTATGTCGTTCGGCTATAAGCACGGCGCACCCAATGACGTTGATTTTGTATTTGATGCCCGCTGCTTGCCAAACCCTTACTGGGAACCTAATTTGCGTCATTTAACAGGCAAGGACCCAGCAGTAATCGACTTTTTGAGCCAACAGCCACTCGTGCAACAGTACTTAGCAGACAGCGGTGCTTTTTTAAGCCGTTGGATACCTGAATTTTCACGGTCTAAACGTAATTATCTATCCATTGCCGTCGGCTGTACGGGCGGTCAACATCGTTCGGTATTTCTTACCGAAAAATTAGCCCAGCACCTTAATGGACAAGGCTTAAGCATTATCACTCGGCATCGAGAATTAACCTGAAGCTAACGCCTATTAGCGTAATAAATAACAAAGCAGCACGCCTTTGATTAGGCTAGAATAGTTTGTGTTTACAGCGTTTGATTGCAATATAAAAAATGTCGCCCACACCACAACACGAGAACACCCATGAGCATTTGCGATTACTCGCAGGGCACCTTGACGGCGCCGCATTATCCCAACTAAAACAGCAGATCAACGCCCTTCACCCGGCTGAAATAGCGAACTTACTCGAATCCATACCACCTAAAAACCGGCGCGTTGTTTGGGGTTTAGTAAACCCTGAACTGACCGGTGAAATTTTAGTCGAAGTGAACGATGAAGTCCGTTCCGGCCTAATCGAACACACCAATGATGAAGACCTAATTGCTGCCGCTGGTTTACTTGAAACCGATGACCTAGCTGATATTTTTGACGACCTGCCACAGGCGGTATTACACGAGGTTGTGCGCTCCATGTCTAATCAGGACCGCCGACGTTTGCAATCGGTTATGTCCTACGATGAAGATAGCGCCGGTGGTTTGATGAACCCCGATATGGTGACTATTCGTCCCAATGTGAACTTAGACGTTGTGCTTAGATACATTCGCCAGCGTGGGGCTCTGCCTGCCAACACCGATAAGCTCTTTGTGGTTGATCGTAATGACTGCTACCTGGGCGTACTAAGCATCACCGACTTACTCACTAAAGATAGCGGACAGTCTGTTAGCGACACGATGATAACCGATCAAAAGGCATTATCACCCACCCTCTCAGACACCGATGTAGCGATGTTTTTTGAGGATCATAACCTTATTTCTGCGCCCGTTGTCGACAGCAACAACCATTTACTCGGCCGAATTACCGTGGATGACGTCGTGGATGTTATTCGTGATGAGGCCGACCGATCTTTTTTAAGCATGGCGGGGCTTGATGAAGATGACGATATGTTCTCCCCCGTGATCAGAAGTGCTAAACGGCGCGCTGTTTGGCTCGGCATTAATTTACTGACTGCTTTTATCGCTGCTTGGGTGATCGGTCTATTTAGCGCAACCATTGAGCAAATAGTAGCCCTAGCCGTGCTCATGCCGATAGTCGCCAGTATGGGGGGTATCGCGGGAAGCCAAACATTGATGCTCGTTACCCGTGGCATTGCGCTCAATCAAGTGGGTAAAACCAATGCCCGTTGGCTGATGTGGAAAGAGCTGTCGGTTGGTTTAATAAACGGTCTGTTATGGGCCTGCGTTGTCGCAGTCATCGCTGGACTTTGGTTTAGCAGCCTTGCGCTTGGCTTATTAATCGGTACCGCATTAATAATCAATCTGATAACCGCAGCATTAGCAGGGGCCACCATTCCGCTCACCTTAAAACGGATGAACATTGATCCAGCTATAGCTGGAGGCGTTATTTTAACCACCGTGACTGACGTGATTGGCTTTTCTGCCTTCCTTGGACTCGCCACCGTATTTTTAACCTAGGCTAACGCCAAGCTAATAAAACTTAACTACCTGCCAGCGTCATCTCACTGATAAGGATTGAACCCGTCCGTGTATTGCCCCTGTTATCAACGTCATTACCGACGCTCACAATATTTTGATACATGTCTTTTAAATTGCCTGCTATGGTAATTTCTTCAACCGGGTATTGTATCTGCCCGTTTTCTACCCAAAAGCCCGCTGCGCCACGCGAATAATCACCGGTTAAGGTATTAACACCTTGCCCAATTAACTCGGTAACTAACAGACCCGTGCCCATTTGAGCCAACATCTGATCAAAGCCCAATTCACCCGGCTCCACCGTAAGGTTATGCACACCGCCTGCGTTGGCAGTACTTTTCATTCCCAGTTTTCTTGCCGAGTAACTGCTGAGCACATACCCTTGTACAACACCGGAGGCCACAATATGTCGAGCTGAGGTGGCGACTCCTTCAGCGTCGTAAGACGCGCTGCCCATCGCTTGTGGCAGCAACGGCTGCTCATGAATATGAATGAAGGAAGGAAACACTTGCTGTTGCAAGCTATCGAGTAAAAAAGACGATTTGCGGTATAAGTTACCCCCCCTAATCGCCGCAACAAAATGGCCGATCAAACCGCCCGCGACTTCCGCTGCGAACATTACCGGGCATTTTCTGGTGCTTAATGAGCGCGCATCCAAGCGCTTAATCGTACGCTTAGCAGCCATCTCACCCACCTGTATGGCGCTTTCCAAATCAGCTGCTCTACGAGCCACTGTATACCAATAATCCCGCTGCATACTACCCTTGTGCTCGCCGATGACAGAACAACTCATGCTATGACGGCTGGACGAATAACCATGATTAAACCCATCGCTCGTTGCCAGCACACGTGAACCCTCAAAGCTTTGCACACTACCGCCTTCAGAATTACTTATTTTTTTATCATAAAATCTCGCTGCATTTTCGCAGTCTATGGCCATTTTAATGGCTTCTTCGGCACTCAGGCTCCAAGGGTGATATAAGGATAAATCTGGGAAATCGGTTGCTAATAATTCCTTATCAGGCAAGCCTGAAAATGGATCTTCTTCTGCGTAACGCGCGATCGCACAGGCCGCACTTACCATCTCTTCGATCGCTGATTGATTAAGCTTCGTCGAGCTTGCGGCACCTTTTTTATGCCCCTTGTAAACGGTAATCGCGATCCCTTGGTCACGGTGATGCTCAATTGTTTCTACCTCGCCTAGGCGGGCATTAACTGACAGACCTTGACCGACGCTAATGGCTGCTTCAACGTGGTCGGCACCCTGTTTCTTAGCTTCGGTGATAATATCTGATGCAATATTTTTTAGTCGATTAATTTTATCTTCATTGCTTTCGGGCACTGTTAGCGTATTAGGCATGTGTACCCCCTACGGTCAATGCGTCTATTTTAAGTGTGGGTTGCCCTACACCGACGGGCACACTTTGCCCTTCCTTGCCACAGGTACCCACACCGCTGTCAAATTCTAAATCATTCCCCACCATACTCACCTTGGTGAGCACATCAGGGCCATTGCCAATTAGCGTGGCGCCTTTAACTGGCAAACCGATCTTGCCATCTTTAATTAAATACGCCTCACTGGCTGAAAACACAAACTTACCCGAGGTAATATCCACCTGACCGCCGGCAAAATTGACCGCATACAAACCATTTTTTACCGACGATATAATATCGCCCGGTTCACTATGCCCTGCTCGCATATAGGTATTGGTCATTCTTGGCATCGGTAAGTGCGCATAGGATTCACGACGGCCATTACCGGTTGATGCTTGCCCCATCAAGCGCGCATTCATTTTATCGTGCATATAACCCTTTAAAACACCCTTTTCTATTAAGGTAGTGCACTGACTTTGCACACCTTCATCGTCTACCGATAAAGAGCCGCGTCGATGCTCAAGCGTGCCGTCATCGACGACAGTGCATAATGGCGAGGCGACCATTTCGCCAATTCGACCACTGAAGGCAGAGCTGCCTTTACGGTTAAAGTCGCCTTCTAAACCGTGGCCTATTGCCTCGTGTAATAAGATCCCGGGCCAACCTGAGCCTAATACAACGGTCATATTACCGGCCGGCGCATCGATCGCAGTTAAATTAACCAAGGCCAACCTGACCGCTTCGCGAGCATACGTCATCGCCGTGTCATTATTGGTAAAATGTTCATAACCGTGACGTCCGCCACCACCACTACTGGCTTGTTCACGTCGTCCATTTTCTTCGACGATAACAGACACATTCATCCTGACTAAGGGACGAATATCACTACTGACTTGACCGTCTTCTGTCATCACCAGCACCACTTCGTGAACGCCGACTAAACTGATGATAACCTGTTCGACCCGGGGATCAATTTGACGCGTTTGTTGGTCGATCAATTTCAAAAAGGACACTTTTTGTTCTCGCGTCAGACTAGCCAACGGATCCATAGCCGCATATAAAGCGGGCATTTGATGCTTTGCTGTAGGTTTTAAGGTGCCTGCTTGCCCACGTTGCGCTATCGCCCTAACGCTGTTGGCTGCCTCCAATAAATTGGGCAGCGCCAGTTCCTCACTGTAAGCAAAACCCGTTTTTTCACCGCTAACAGCGCGGATACCAACCCCTTGCTCGATATTATAATTACCGTCTTTTACGATGCCATCTTCAAGCACCCAGGATTCACTACGAGAGGCTTGGAAATAGATATCCGCCTGATCTATGCCTGTTGACACTAGGCGCGACATCACGGCGTCAATATCACTGATCACCAGACCCGCCGGTTTCAAAATTATACTCTCAGCTTGTTGGATTAAATCACTCATTCAGTCACTCTTGATTGTCATTGAAAATCGTCCGTGTTGGATCGCTGGAAAAGTCGTCCTTATCTTTTCGCTATCTGTTTTTTTTAACGTCGCTATCGCCAGCCCTTCGCCGGAGCCCAGTTCGACCATCACCTTACCCCAGGGATCTACCACCATGCTATGTCCGTAGGTAACGCGGTTATTCGCGTGCCGTCCACCTTGGTTAGGTGCAATTAAGTAGCATGAGTTTTCGACCGCCCTTGCCCGGCACAATAAAGACCAATGCGCCCGGCCTGTAACCTCGGTAAAAGCAGACGGCGCCACAATAAACTCAGCGCCTTTTTGCAACAGTTGACGGTACAACTCAGGGAAACGTAGATCATAACAGATTGACAGCCCCATAACCCCAAATGGCGTATCCACAACCACGGCTTCTTGACCTGCTTTAAAGGTATCTGACTCCCGGTAACGCCCTTTGTTATCCGCGATATCAACATCAAATAAATGCAATTTATTATATGCCGCCACCTGCTGACCCCTTTCGTTGTATACCAAACAACAGGCGTATACTTTCTCGTTAACAGTTGTTTTAATCGGGAAGGAACCGGCCACTAGCCAGCATTGATGTTGTGCCGACAGTCGTTTTAAGAAATCTTGAACAGGCCCTTCGCCTAACGGTTCGGTAGTCGATAACAACTGCGCGGCATTGTTTGCCATTAAAGCAAAATTTTCCGGCAACACGACTAACGAAGCACCTGCCTTGACCGCGTCGTGAACCAACCGTTCCACCGCCATAAGATTGGCATCAAGCTTATCACTCGACACCATCTGTACCGCCGCGACCGTTAGTTTATCAACCCTATGCATAAACTTTAAGGTGTTGATTCCGCAGCGTCATCAGCAAATTGGCCTAACGTCGCGTCAAATACAGGGGATAACACGTCACCCATAAAGCCAAATATTTTACCCCCGGGTTGGCTGATCTGCTGAACCTTAGGGTCTGCCCAAGGCCCGGTAACACGGTATTGGTAACCGGCAAACTTATTGACTGTTTTACCCGCTATTTTTTGCACGATAAAAACAGCTGCTCCCAGCAACGGCCCACCGGCAATAGCCCCTGCTAAGGGTAGTGTCTCCGTGGTTTTAGGGGTAACTGTAATTAACTGATCCAACTGCTCTTTTTCCAACCAAACACGGCCTTCAAAATCCAATCGTGACGAGGGGCTTTCCAAGTAAAAACGGTCCATTTGTAACTCACCATCCAGCACTACAAAACGGCCCTTAACCTTATCAAAGCCCAAGCCTTTTTCAACTAAGTCGCTAAAGTCCAATTGCAATCGCCGCTGTATACTGCTTAAATTTAACAAGCCGAACACACGCCCTAAACCCGGTTCAATATCGAGCAGGCGGCCCTTACCTGCATCAATTTGTCCAAAACCGTTCAGCTGTTTCATTGAAAATGACTGAGGCGCACCAGGCCAATGTAAATCAAACAGTATATCGGCCGGCGCGCCTTCAATATCCGACGATAAGCCCGTGTCTTTGACTAGCGAGCCTAATGATCGACTGATTAACTGACCACTTAAGCCCGTTCGCGTGAGATCACCATCGCGCTCCCATGCGCCCACCGCTTGTAACTTATCGCGCTTTGATTTTAGTGACAAGGTTTGTATTATTAAACCCCGTTGCTTTTGCCGTAATACCAACTTCAAACGACCTAAATCAGACTCACCAATAAAAAACGATTCACTCTTCAGGTCTACGTTGGGCAAGGACTTCGGGTCTAACTCAACTGCTTGCCCTTGACCTTCAAAGGTGTTAATGCTGGGGAGTTTTAACGATTGCAAATCGAGCTCAATTGTTTGACCTTGAATTACATCTGGTAACACGTAAGTACCAGCAATGACCGGACTATTCAAATGCCCCCGCCAGGCATTATCGGCATGTGCGCCTGTTAACTGAAGGCTATCAAACGCTATGCCCGACCACTGCAATTGGTCGATGTTTAAATCAATTTGATTCACTAAATTGTTAGTTTTCGTATTATCAGCAGCGCCCTTTAAACTGTTTTGCCATTCTTCAACATGCACCTTTGGTATACGCCCAGATAGCCGCACGCCAGGCTGCCCTGGCAATGTCGCCGCGCCTGTGCCTAGTCTTAGATCGCCCCTTTCAAGGCTTACGCCAGTGGTTTTATTCCGCTTGAGTAGCAGACGTCCTTGCGCTTTATCGGCGTACGAAAACTGCACTGGGACATCACTCGGCGACAGTAAAAGCTGCGCGTTAAAATCCGCCTTGGTCGTTTTAACCTTGCCAATCGGGCTGGGCAAATCGACGAGTAAACCGTGCAAATCACTCTCTAATTTTATTGTCGTGTCAGCTGAATCGTCTGCACTAAACAAGGGTACCGATACTGTTAGTGTCGCCGGTGTTCTGCCCGATATTTTTCGCCATAACTCGTGCGGGTATTTTTTTGCCAGTGTACGGGCGTCCAATTCACCGTTAAGCGAAATCACCGTTGACGATTGCTTGCTTGCGATATCGATTAAGGCGCTTTCATTCAATACGCTGGCTTTCAATCCTTTTGCAATTAACCCTTTTTCACCGTAACTAATAACACCTACTAATTGGCTTACCGCAAGATCAATATCGGGTAAAAGCAAGGTATTATTGTTTAATAACGCCGTTGCCTTAATCTTGGTGCTTAGTCCGGAATGCAACGGTATTTTAATATCAAGGTCGATCCCAACTGGCCCTTGGATTTGTGTATATTGCATTAAATCACTTAGCGATTGATTAAGTGGCGATTTCTTAAAAAACGTATATAAGCCCGACGCATCGTCGTCAAGACGGCCTGTTACACTCATGTAATCATCCTCAGTACGGTCTTTCATTTCGACCATTGCAAGACTAACTTTATTGCCCGCAATACTGGCCTTGTCGGATCGAATCTGTAACCCTTGGTTACGTACTTCTACCTCGGCATCCGCTTGTTCAACATCCGGCCAGCCTTCCGCATAATGTAAATCAATGTCCTTTGCTGAACCTAGAAACTGAAACACGCCACTGTTGTCTCGATACGGAAATCCGCTTAACGAGCCTCGCATGAGTAAACCACCCTGTTCTAAATGACCCTTTTTGAACGCCCCTTTAAGCCAGGCTTCAACACTCTTATCCATGATACCGAGGGGCAAATATTGCGGTGTGTACTGCGCTTCCGCCTTACCTAACGTCGTCTGTAGATCAATACTTGACGGGCTGTTGTCTAGCGGAAAATTGAGTTTAAGTCGGCTAGCAGTCTTCACATGCGGTGTATCGATTCGCAGGTGCTCTGTAGCAATGTCCAAGCCTGTTTCAGATTGACGCCATGAAATAAGCCCTGCCAATTGATCCATTTGTATAGCGTTGTTTAAAACACCTTTTATATCGACGGATGCGTCGTGTGATGCGACCTGTGCCCAACCGTTGGACTGGTCTGCACACACGGTGGCACTCAGGTTATTTACTTCAGGTAACTGCTTGACTGCAACACTTGAGAAACCCGTCAAACGTCCACAAGCCCCCCATAAAAACATATTATCATCAGCTTGCAACTGTGCATCAAGGTAGTTTAATCGTCCTTTCGGGTCCATTTGCTGCAACAAGGCTTTTTCCTCAACTGCCAGTAGGGACGATTGTGTTAGTAAGGTCGAAAACACATTAAGGTTTATGTTTACCGACTTGACTGCAAGCGAAAAGGCTTTTTCAGCATCAAGACGATAATCGACTAACACTTTACCATCCGCCTGAATCATATCTGCCAGCTGAAATGACAAGCCGCCCAAATTAAGGCGCCAACCCTTATCCAAGGCTTGCCATGAAAACCATGACGACAATTGTTTAAGGTCTATGTCCTCGTTATCAATTACCATTTGAGCGTTTTCACTAACCACTTTGCCTTTAATCTGGGTCAGCTGGGCCTGGTCCCACCAACTCCAAAGTTGTAGGTCAGAAATCCCCTGCGTGACCTTAAATGGCTCAATATTTAATCGCTCTGATATAACTTGTAAATCAACGTGCTCGGCTTTTAAATAGCCGTGTGCCTGCCAGTTATTTGAAGACAATAAATCCCCTTTAACTGATGCCATAAAAACGATAGGGTGTTGGCTTATCTCTGGCACTACTGCGGTTAAACTTAAACTGTGATCAGCGCCGTCATTTTGTACAATCAATTGACTATTTTGCAACTCCAAGCTAGGGAGACCTTTCAGGTCGTCTTGCCACACAACCCGACTGTTAACCACTTCGAACCAGCCATCATCTAACAGCCAAGACACGTCCCCTGCCGTTTGCTTTTTAAACCCACCTTTATGTAAACCAGCAATTGAAATATGTCCGTCTTTAAAACGCTTAAGCGACAGACTCGTCTCTGAAAGAATGATTTTTTCTGGTGTGAAGGTTCCAAGCGCAAGGCTAAACACATTAAACGATAACTTTATTTGCCCGATATTAAGCGGTAAGGTTTCCTGATCTGCAAACACCAGTTGCACCTGCTCCAAAGACAACTGAGGATTAAACCCATCGAGCGTTGCTGAAAAACCCTCGATAGTGAGTTTCTCGCCTAATTCCTTACTAACGTATTGCTCAACCGCTGACGTATAAGACGACGCCTGTGACATCAGCACGCGTGTAGCGCTAAAAAATACCGCTGTAACAACCAGGGTAACGACAGTTAACCACAGTATCGAATGACCAAAGTATCGCACCTTACTCATCCGATAATGACCGGCACGCTAAAGTAGGACGACATCGTATTGTTCCTGAGTGTACTGGTTTTCCGCCCTAAATCGAATACTGATACCCACGAAGCTCTCTAAGTCTGCCAACGTTGTGGATTCTTCATCCAGTAACATTTCAACTACTTCATTAGACGCCAGTACCAGTAGTTCTTTTGCTTCGTATTGTCGGGCGTCGCGAATGATTTCTCGAAAAATTTCGTAACACGTCGTTTCTGGTGTACGCACCGTACCGGCACCGGAGCACGTAGCACACGTTTCGCACATCACTTGCTCAAGACTTTCTCGTGTTCTTTTACGTGTCATTTCCACCAAACCCAACTCAGATACGTTACTAATTGTATATTTAGCGTGATCCTTCTGCATCGATTTTTCTAGTGCTGCCAACACTGCTGATTTATGCGCTTCGTCTTGCATATCGATAAAATCAATAATAATGATACCGCCTAAATTTCTAAGCCGTAATTGTCGCGCAGTAGCTTGAGCCGCTTCCAAATTAGTTTTAAAAATCGTTTGCTGTGGATTGCCTCGGCCTAGGTAACTGCCGGTATTGACGTCCACCGTTGTCATCGCTTCGGTCTGATCAAACACTAAGTGCCCACCCGATTTCAGTGCTACTTTTCTTTCTAAAGCGTATTTTATTTCACTCTCAATACTGTAGAGGTCAAACAAGGGGCGCTCACCTTTATATAGCTCCAGATGTGGCTTTACTTCGGGCATAAACTTGCCCGCAAAATCCATCAGACGATCGTAATTACTACTAGAGTCAACGACAATTTTTGTTATGGATGATTGGTACCAATCCCTCAATATTCGTAGTGCAAGAGGTAGGTCTTCATAAATTAACCCAAGTTGCTGTTTTTGTAATTGCTGGCTTATGTCCCCCCATAACTTGTTTAAGAACAACATATCAGCTCGGATATTGTCCCCATCTACGCCTTCTGACGCGGTCCTCGCGATATAACCGCCTGCATAAGCTTGCGCTTTAAATACCTCCATGCAGGCCAGTAAACGTTCTCGTTCTTCTTCATCTTCAAGCTGTTGAGATAAGGCTAGTTTTTCTGAGAAAGGTAAAAAAACTTGATAGCGTGACGGAATAGAAACGTTCATCGTAAGCCGCGGCCCTTTGTTTCCAATAGGCGACTTCAGCACCTGTACCAGTATCTTTTTACCTTGATGTAAAAACTTTTCGATGCTCTGCTCGTCGTCAAGTGTGTCGCCGTTATGCAACACATCTGACGCGTGCAGAAAACCGGCTTTAGTTAAACCCAGATCAACAAAAGCCGCCTGAATGCCCGGTACCACGCGACACACTTCACCGTAATACAAGTTGCCTACGATACCGCGCTTACGCTCTCTTTCAATGATGAGCTCCTGCAACACGCCGTTTTCAAGCACCGCCACCCTGGTTTCAGGCGGTGTGATATTGATCAGGATCTCATCACTCATAAAATGTCCAACTGGTTCTTATTAAACGTTATGGTAATCGTAAATGACCCCATCCTTGTACCTTACAATGAAAAAACTTTTTATTTCATCGATTTTACTCTTAATTACAAGGCTGTATTAATCAAACCGTTGATTAAACTGACACGCAATTAACCCCCTGTTCCTTTAGTAACTGTCCCGTCTCGTATAAGGGCAGTCCCATAACGCCAGAAAAGCTGCCTTCTATTCGACGAATGAACAAGGCGGCTTTACCTTGTATCGCATAAGCGCCGGCCTTATCCCTTGATTCACCCGTGGCTATATACCAAGCCAACTCATCATCATTCAGCTCTTTAAACGACACCTCATTTTTACTCAACACATAAGATTCTTGCCGGCCGATCAACGCCACCGAGGTCAACACCTGATGCGTTTTACCCGACAGTTTCCTCAACATTTGTAGTGCGTGTTGATCATCATCAGGTTTGCCTAAAATATGCCCATTAACAATAACAGCGGTGTCAGAGCCCAGCACCAACACGTCATCCTCGGGGTAATGTTGTTTTACTGCACGGGCTTTTTCTAATGCCAGACGCTTAACGTAACTTTCTGGTGTCTCATCGATGATAGGGCTTTCGTCAATATCCACGGCGTTAATGACAAACGACAAACCAAGCTGCCGTAGTAATTCTGCACGCCTCGGTGACCCCGAGGCTAAAATTAATCTCATGGTCTTAATACCTATTCTCTGTGGTAGGGGTGATTATTCATCAAACTCCAACCTCGATACAGTTGCTCGGCCAACACCACCCTCACAAGCGGATGCGGAAAGGTCAACTTTGATAAACACCACTGCTCGTTCGCCCTCGCTAGGCATGGATCAGATAATCCATCGGCGCCACCAATCATTAACACGATCACTGGATGCACGCCTTGCCAAGCGGTCATTTTTTGCGCTAAATCGTCGGTTGACCATTGCTTGCCTTTAAGCTCAAGCGCCACCACATAATCACCGGCATTAAGGGCCGCAAGCATACGTTTCCCCTCTTCTTCGATGACCTTTGCCACTTCACTGTTCTTTGTGCGTTTCGCGGGTATTATTTCAACTAATGATAAGGCGCACTCGCGTGGTAGCCGTTTGGCGTATTCTTGATAAGCCTGCGTCACCCATGCAGGCATTTTCTGCCCCACCGCTAAAATTTTAAGTTTCATAAAACCCTTACTTAACCCTGTAAAAAAGGCGGCTCGTAAGGGCCGCCTTTGATTTAAAGCACTGACAAATTTATTAAGGTTTAACGCACATTCAATGGGGTCAACGTTATTTCAACCCGCCTGTTTTGCGCACGGCCTTCTTTAGTTTCATTGCTGGCGATCGGACTTTGTTCACCATAACCCATCACGCTAAAGCGTTGCCCCGCAAGACCCTGAGAACGCAAGTAACTTGCCACACTTTGTGCACGTTGTTCTGATAAGTTTTGATTATACATCGCATCACCTACGCTATCGGTATGACCGACCACGGTAATACTGGTATCGGCATATTCTTTTAGAATAATGGTCACCGAATTAAGTACCTCATAGAAGTTCGCATTGATACTAGCACTTGCTGACGCAAACGTAATATTACCCGGCATATTAAGAATTAAATTATCACCAACGCGGCTTAAACTCACCCCAGTACCTTGTAATTGTTGGCGCAGCTTTGCCTCTTGAACATCCATATAATAGCCCGCTCCACCACCAGCGGTAGCACCTATCAGCGCACCTTTAAGTGCTGTTTTTCTATCGCCGGTCATCGCACCAATAATGGCACCGCCGACAGCACCCATACCAGCACCTTTGACCACATTGCTGGTTTGTTGTTCTTGAGTGTACGGATTAATCGTTGTACACGCAGCTAGGCTTAAAATTAAACCTGATGTGGCTACTATCGTTAATATTTTATTTTTCATTGTCATGTCCCTGTTATTGTCGATAATTTTTGGTCAATGATGCCTGTATCATTGGCCGTCCAAAATGGATACTCGCATCCTAAATCATTTAAATGAACGTTAAATGAATATAGGTCACGTTTTAAATCTCAGGCCCCACCGTCCATAGTTTCTCAAGCTGATAGGTTTCACGGATTTTCACTTGCATGATATGCACAATAATATCGCCCAAATCCACTAAGGTCCATTCACCCACATCCGCACCCTCAACGCCTAAAGGAATTAATCCGTCTTTTTTCGACAGCATCGCCACCTCATTTGCCAATGATTTAACGTGTCTGCTTGATGTGCCTGTCGCAATGACCATATAGTCTGCGAACGAACACTTATTGCGCACATCAATACACTCAATTTGTTGGCCTTTTTTTTCTTCCAGTAGCTCAGTAATCTTTGCTAGCAATGGCTCATCGTTCATTTATATTATCCTAATTACGTTAATGTCTTTAACTATAAAACCCTTGTCGCTGAATCTCAGCCAAGCTTGCATCAGGGATCCATTGTGATACGGGCTCATTGTTTTTTAATAACTGCCTAAGCTGAGTCGCCGAAATAGACAGTGGTTTGACGGGTTGACTGTAGATTTTACCATGTGTTAGCAATTTAAGTTGTGTCTTATCTGTACTGATGAACGGTTCTACATACGTCGCTAAGTTTGGTTCTAATTGATTACTAAAGCCCGCACGATCGGTGATAACGATATGCGCCAAGCCAATAATATCTTGCCACCGGTGCCAGCTCATTAAGCCGTTAAACGCTTCCATACCTAAAATAAGTGCGATTGAGCTACCAGGCGCCTGCTGGCGATAATGTAATAAAGTGTCCACCATATAACTTGGGCCACTTCTTTCTAGCTCGCAGTCATCAGCATATAGCGTCGGTTGATCTTGCAGGGCAAGCCGTAAGAGTGAAAAGCGATCATTGGCAGACACCATAGGTTGCGTTCGATGCGGGGGGCGCGCAGACAGCACCATCTTCACCTCATCCAGGCCTAATTGTTGATGCACCTGATTAGCCGCGTTGATATGCCCCCAATGAATAGGGTCAAATGTCCCCCCATAAATACCGATAGAAGCCCGCCTCATGCCGACGTCACAATCGAATGTAAACGGTTATTGACGAATATGCCCGTCACCTAATACGATGTATTTTTGCGTCGTTAGCCCAACCAAACCGACAGGACCACGGGCGTGTAACTTATTGGTACTAATGCCTATTTCCGCACCTAAACCATACTCAAAGCCATCGGCAAAACGGGTGGACGCATTAACCATCACCGAGCTTGAGTCAACTTCACGTAAAAAACGCATCGCACTCGCATAATCAGCTGTCACAATCGATTCTGTGTGCCCTGAGCCATGCTGGTGAATATGATCCATCGCATGTTCCATATTATCGACAACCCGAATAGATAAAATAGGTGCCAGGTACTCTTCATCCCAGTCTGACTCTAGTGCAGCGTTACAACCGGCAATAATAGAGCAAGTGGTTTCACAACCACGAAGCTCTACACCTTTAGCCCGATACAGTTCAGCCAACTCAGGCAAAATATCTGCCGCGATGGCCGCAGACACCAATAAGGTTTCCATCGTATTACACGTACCATAACGCTGAGTTTTAGCGTTAAGTGCAATCGATTTGGCCATTTCTTTATCTGCCTTATCATCAATATACACGTGACAGACACCATGCAAATGTTTGATCACAGGCACACGAGATTCTTTTGTAATACGCTCAATTAAGCCTTTGCCACCGCGTGGAATAATCACGTCAACGACGTGTTCCATACGAATCAACTCACCCACTGCATCGCGATCTGTGGTCTCAATCACCTGCACCACATCAACCGGCAAACCTGCCAGAGTCAAGCCGTGAGAAATACATTGGGCAATCGCTTGATTGGATCGCGCCGCTTCAGAGCCGCCACGCAAAATACAGGCATTACCCGATTTTAGGCATAACGCCGCTGCGTCGACCGTTACATTTGGGCGGGATTCATAAATAATACCTATGACGCCTAACGGCACCCGCATTTGTCCCACCTTAATACCTGACGGACGCGCGTTAACTTGACTGATTTCGCCCACTGGATCCGCTAAGGCAATTATTTGTCTTAAACCCTCTACCATTGAGTTAACACGTTCTTCATTTAACGCTAAACGGTCAAGCAAGGCGGCATCAAGGCCGTGCGCTTTTCCATCTTGCATATCCAATTTGTTAGCCTCGAGTATATTGGCTTGCTGTGTTTCAATTTGCTCGGCAATTAAACTTAAGGCGGTATTTTTAACACCGCTATCCGCACGTGCGATTACTCGCGCCGCTTTCTTTGCGCGTTCACCAACGCCTTGCATATAATCGGTCAATTCACTCATTTATATTACCCATAAATTTTTGCTGTATTTCCACATTATACCCGCGTTGCGGCAGTTTGTTTTAACAGCCTTGACTCACACATTTGCAAACAAACCTCCTCAATAGTAAGCCATTCGTCGCCAACGTCGATACCCTTAATGACTCGCTCTGCTTTAGCACAAGCTGCAATCAAATCGTGCCACTGGCTCAGAGTAGCTCGTGATTGAGCACGTAAGTACAGGCCTTTCTTTGAATCCCATACCCGATGCTTTTGCAGGGTATGGATCGATTTTCCTGTGGTTTTTAGTTCAAAACTGAGTGACGCTAATATCCGTAAGTCCCGTAATAAAGCCCATAATACTACCGGCGTCGCCAGTTTTTCCGCACGCAAACTGGGTAAAATTTGCATGCTTCTGTTGATGTCCCCATCCAATAAACTGTCCATCAACTTAAAGACATCATAACGGGCGTTATCCGCCACGGCGTCGATTATTTCTTGTGTACTCAGTTGCCTAGCACCGTACAGTGTATGCAGCTTTTCAACCTCTTGTGCGGCGGCTAATAAATTGCCTTCAACGCTTTCAGCTAAAAGTTTTATCCCCGCATCATTACTCGACAAGCCTTTTCTTTTTAAGCGATTTTTTAACCATTGGGTTAATTTAAGCCCTAATAAAGGCCACACAGTTACGACCACTCCATGCTTGTCAATCGACTTAAACCATTTGGTGTTCTGTGATGACTTGTCCAGCTTACCGCTGATAATTATCAATAGATTATCGCTTGATAATTCATTCACAATTTTATCTATCGCCGCAGAGCCCTCTTTGCCTGGTTTGGCAGTTGGTAGGTTTAATTCAATCAGGTTTTTATCGGCAAATAACGACTGACTTAAGCACGCTGCATATAAACGATTCCAATCAAAGCTTCCCTCAACGTGGAGCACTTCACGATTTAAAAAACCATTGGCGCGAGCGGTTTGCCTGATTAAATCAACCGCTTCACTTTGCTGCAGAGGCTCATCACCCGACACCAAGTAAGCGGGTGCTAACGATTTATCAAGCGAGAAACGGAGTTGGTTAACGTCGAGTGCCATCATTTCGGCTCATTTTGAGCCTGTCTATTAACCTATTGAGTCGCTTGGTTTACTTGCGCTGCCTGTAAACGCCTAAGAATTTGCTGAGCTGCGTCACGTTTTAATTCGCGTTCGATAACACCAGACTCGTTGGTGCGTCCGATAATATCGTTCTCGTCATTAATAAAGTCTCGCACCAGCATCACACTTTCATTTTCGAACAAGATTGAACCATCGGCCTTTTGCAAATTAAAAATAACCGAGTACTGCTTTTCAGATTCACGGACTTTGCCTCTAGAATCGACGCTAAGGGTCCTATTGTCGGATTCTTCCTTAACTATTGTCAGTATGGCATCTGCCTCTGAGCGTTTAACGACCACCTCGGATGAATACGCAAGCAAGGTACGCAGCTCACGCATCAATTCACTGTGTTTTGGACCGGCCAAGTAAATTTTTTTAATGTCGGCAGGTAGCTCCACCGCGCCACGCAACTTAAACCCGCAGGCGGTCAACAATGAAGACAGTAAAAAAACCATCAATAGTGAACGTAATGAAACGAGAGAGTGTGCAGCGTTTTTCATAATAATAAGATCCGTTAAATGACTATATTGACCAGCTTCTTGGGTACGATGATAACCTTTCGAATAGGCTTATCGTCAATATATTTTTTTACATTGTCTTCTGACAAGGCTATTTTTTCTACGCTTTCTTTATCGGCATCTGCTGGGACAGTTATTTTAGCCCTTAATTTACCATTTACT
The DNA here is from genome assembly GCA_018066825.1 of Cycloclasticus sp. Classification (GTDB taxonomy): domain Bacteria; phylum Pseudomonadota; class Gammaproteobacteria; order Methylococcales; family Cycloclasticaceae; genus Cycloclasticus. The sequence continues at coordinate 368 of JAGPVU010000159.1, read as the reverse complement.
TGCACAACAATGTCTATTTCATCCAATACCAAGGCATCGGCATCCACCGTTGGCCAAGGTGCGCGTAGCAAATCTGACTGATACCCTAACACCTGCCAAAGCTCATCGCAAACGTGAGGAATGATCGGAGACAACATCAGCACGATACTCGTTAAGGCCTCGTGACGAAGCCCTTTTGCGGCGTTGCTCGTCGGCTTCAGTTTGGCCACCGCATTAAGCAGCTCCATATTCGCCGCAATGGCCGTATTAAAGGTGAGGCGACGACCAAAATCATCGTCAACCTTACTCAGAGTTTCGTGAATTTGACGACGAAAGGATTTTTCATCAGCGTTCAACTGTTCAACGGCATAGCTTTTTACTATACCCGC
>JAGPVU010000150.1 GCA_018066825.1 Cycloclasticus sp. | reverse complement strand
TGAGCTGGGATTTTTTCACCCGTTTCTTTATCCATTCGTCGGCCAGTTTCCATCGGGTGTTTCGCTAGAATACGTACCGTTGTTACATCGTTTTTTGATTTTGCTTTAGCTTTCATTTTTTATCTCCGAGATCTGTTGATTAACCGCCGCAGCCGCCGATTGTTACTTTGACTTCTTGGCTTTTGCTGTAAAGTTTGCCGTCGGCTTTTACAACAGCTGTTACTGTGCTGGTTTGTGCTAATTTAATGCGGGTAGATACATCCGCTATGGTGCCTTTAGGTAATTCAAAAGAGGCGGTTAATGGTTGAGGATTATCTTTAACAAAGACACTGATTGATTCAACGTTCTTCATGTCTGTTTTAACAGAAACGGGAACCGCACCACCATTTTCAGCAATTTTGGGTACTTTTAATACCACGTCATCGCTTTCAATCAGTTCTGTGCTACCAAAGAGGTTTTGATAAGCATCTTCAATCTTAGTCGCATTAAATGCGTCACTCGCCCATGCTGCAAATGATGTAAGAGGGGTTAATAAGGTTAAACAAGCCGTGCTACCGACTGTTAATAAATTGATAAATTTTCTACGTGTTAGTGCCATGTCTTCTCCAGTTGCTGTTGTCTTGCTTAAAGTGTGTATAAATAATCTAATATTTTTTCAATTTCAGTGTCGTTCAAAATTTCGTGTTTACCGAACGGCGGCATAATTGAAATAGGGTTTTTAACTGTCGCATCCCAGAGCTGTGCTTTTAACGCGTCTCTATCAGGAAATCGAGCTTTCATTACAATTAATGGCGGCCCAATGTTGCCCGGCATATCACCGTCTTCAATTGCATGGCAGGCCAAACAATTGCCCTTGCTTCGATCGAAAGCAATTTCTTTACCTGTCATCTCTTTAGCCGAAAGCCAACTAGGTAGTAAGCTCGTTATCAGTACTAGCAAGACAACGGCAACAGGCGTGATATTTTTCTTCATCGTGCTATTTAGCCTCAAGCATATAATGCACGGCATTAGTAACTTGTTCATCAGAGAGACTTAAATTACCACCTTTAGGCGGCATAATGCCAGTATTACCACTGTAACCGTCAATGGCGTGAGTGACAACTTGATCAAAGCCTTTTTCAATACGTTTATCCCAATCATCTTTGTCAGCTATTTTTGGTGCACCTGCAACGCCGCTGCTATGACAAACAAAACAACTTGACTGATACGTTGCTTTGCCTTGGATAGCTAGCTTGCTAAGACTGGGGGCGGGTTCAGTTGTTTTTTCTACGGGTGTTTTTTCTTGATCAGGTGTAATCCCCGCTAAAGATTGCACGACTTCGATATCAGCGGGATTTTTGCAGTTTATCATACACCGTGTGTTCGTCGAATCGGGACGATCGTCAATGTAAAAGTTTTCTTCGTTCGGCATTTTAACGGAGGCTAAATTGCTGTCTGTCAGCACAAAGTCATCTTCTACAATTTCATTCAAATAAAGTACATAAGCTGAAATAGCATAGACTTCGTCGGGGGTTAAAGACTTGGGTGCAGTGTAGGGCATGGCTCGGTTTATGTAATCCCAAAGGGTAGATGCGTAGGGCCAAAAACTACCGATGGTTTTCTCTGGTCGATCCTCAGTTAAGGAGTCTTCACCGCCGGCCAAAATAGGCCAACGACCTTGGCCTTCACCAAAAGAGCCATGACAAGAGGCGCATTTTGCTTCATATAGCGGCTCACCTTGTGAAACAGAACCTTGACCTTTAGGTAAGCCTTTGCCATCGGGTCGAATGTCGATATCCCAGCCTTTAATTTGTTGTTCGCTTGCTGTTTTACCAACGCCATAATGGCCCATTTTTTCGGCGCTGGCAAACGACGAAAAAGTCACTAATAAAGAGACAAAAAGCGTGATAAAAAATTTATTTAAGTTGAACATTTTTTACCTTACCGTCTGTTTGTAATTGCCAAGTGTGGATGGCATTTTTGTGATAAATAGAGTTTGTACCGCGTATATCACGAAGTTGTGAAAGAGTTGGTTGAACATAGCCTGTTTCATCAATCGCGCGACTTTGCAGTAAAGCAGGCGCCCCATTCCATTTAAAGGGTAGCGAGAAACGGGTAAATGATTTACTAAGAACCAGCCCATTTAACGAGGCGGGACGCCAAGTAACGCCACCATCAATGGAAATATCGACGTGTTTAATTTTGCCGCGTCCGCTCCAAGCAATGCCTTCAATTTGATAAACCCCTTTTGTTTTCCATGGGTTTTCTGGGCAAGGCGACGTAATAACTGAGTTGGATTCTTGTTCATAAGAGAAACGTCTGGCGCGTCCATCGGGCATCAAATCGGTATATTTTGATGTTTCTTCACGGTGATGCCACGGTTTGTCACCGATTTCTAGACGGCGAAGCCATTTAACTGAGGTGTTGCCTTCCCAGCCAGGATTAAATAAGCGAATAGGGTAGCCTTGTTCGGGTCTAAGTCGTTCACCGTTTTGGGCATAAACAACGAGTGCATCGTCTAGGGCCTTTTCCAACGGAATGCTGCGACTCATTCCTGCGCCATCAGCGCCCTCAGCTAAAATCCATTTGCCTTCGGGCTTAACGCCAACCTCATCTAATAAGGTAGATAGTCGTACGCCGGTCCATTCACAGCAACTAATCATACCGTGTGTAAATTGCAGTGCTTCCATTTGCGGGCCACGCCATTCCATACCGCCATTGGCCGGACATTCCAGAAAGTTAATGACGGATTCGGAAGGTAAACGGGCCAGATCATCCATGTCTAGAATGAGCGGGTTTTCTACTAATCCATGGATCATTAAACGATGTTGCGCCGGATCAATATCGGGAATGCCAGAATGATAACGTTCAAAAAACAGACCGTTGGGGGTAATGATGCCTTTTAGGTCTTGCAGTGGAGACATGCTGATTGATGAGATTCTATCCGCCGTTAACCAAGGCACTGTTCTGCGGATTACGTTCTTTTCAAACGACGACGGCATGCCATAGGGTTTGGTTAATACACCTGCGCCTAAGGATTTACTCCAACTAGGTACCTCGGGAGGGAGGTTGCCAGATAGTGCGCCACCAGTCGTTACAGCGGTTGCTATGCCGGCGGTGTATTGCACCCCTTTTTTTAGAAAATCGCGCCTAGATGATACAGGAACGTTGCTCGCCATTTCGGCAATGTGTGTCTTAGCACTTGTTGTTTTTTTAGTATCTGACATTGGTCCGTTATGCTATTAATTCGAGATTAATTGTATAACAGCCATTATCATATATATATAGCATTAAGTTATTAAAAGTTGTTTTTTCTTATAAATTATCTAGCATTTGTTGAGCAGTACGTTTTTGATCATCATCCCCTGAAACTAATACGTCATCTAGGGCTTGTTTAGCAGACACTAAATCTTCCATTTCAATGTAAGCTTGGGCCAATGACAGCTTGGTGTCTTCGTCGTTATCAGTGTCTTCCAAAGTTGTTGAATCTGCGTCGGTTTGGATAATGTCCTCATCTACTGGAGGTTCATTTTTAATCAGGTCAAAATCAAATTCAAATTCGTCTTTTGGTGGTTCATCAGCTTCATTGTTTTTAGCTGGAATATCGATCTCAATTTCTGACAGATCAGGGGTTTCGTTATCCGTTTGACTATTATCAGCTTTGTTGGTGTTTATTTCTTCAACTAATGGTGAGATAAACAAAGGCGAGTCAGGGCAAATGCTTTCCCCCATCTCTGCGATGGCGTTCCAAGTAGTTGGATCTGTTTCTTTAAGGCCTTCGAGGCTTAGGGCGACCTTTTCAAAACGCTCGTGGTCATTTGAGGCAAAGTAAACGTCAAGTAACTTTAGCGTATACGATTGATTGCCAGGATCGATGGCTAACGTTTTTTCTATTAGGTCTTCTGCTTGTTGGTAGCGGCCGTAAGCTATGTAGACATCGCATTCGGCTAGTGGGTCAGCTTCTTGAGATAGTTGGTTAGCTGAGAACTCGCTTGGGGTGAACTCGCTTAATAATGTCTCGTTTGTGCTGGTGTCTTCTACAGGTAACTCGCTGCTTATACTTTTTTCGTCAATAGCAACATCATCGGCCTCGTCAGGGATTGGCGTGGTAAATAGAAGATCATCGTTTTGTTCACTAGCGCTTTTTTTGCGACGCGCTAAAAACAAACCTAATAAAGCGATCAAGATAGCACCACCAGCATATAAGATGATGTTGTTATTCGAGCTGTCATTTGTTGCTGCTTCCACTGAAGAGTTTTCAGGTTTTACTGCGGTGGTATCTATTTTTTTCGACTGCAGCTCGGCTAGTTGCTGATCTTTTAGCGCGAGAAGGCGTTGAAGTTTATCGAGTTGACCCTCTAAATCATTTAGGCGCGATTTCACGTCTTTGTTTTCTTGTTCAAGAGTGGTAGCCATTTCGATAGCCATGCTTGCTTGCATGGCTGGGTCATCTGAACCAATAGGTGTGGTCTGTAGATTACCTTCGACAGAAACTTCGGGTTTAAGTTCTTGGTCGGGCGTTACTAGCGTTAAAGTGGCTTCTTCTAATGCCTCTTCAGGCTGTTCTTTTGCAGCTGAATTGGTTACGGCTGCCTGTTCTATATCATTGGTCTTGTTTGGCTTACTTGCTTTAGCGGTGCTTTTGCTTGAATTTGACCATAGGGAGTTCTGCTCTTGGTAATCACTCAGTGCTTGAGCCCCTGTTCGGCTGTTTGTTTGCTCGTTGCTTGGTACTTGTAGGACGGCCCCTTTTTTTAACGCATTAATGTTTTTTTTATAAAAAGCTGATGGGTTATTGTCATACAGTGCCAGCATCATTTGCTCATGCGTAGCAGTAGGGTGGGTTTTGACTAGTTTTTTAGCGATACCCCAAACGGTATCGCGGTTTTTTGTTGGGCCGTATTCTTTTGCTGGAGCCGCTTGTGGCGCTGGTGCAATGTATGTGTTGACATTGTCATTTGCCGTGACTTTGTCTATTGGTGCTGCACTTTTAGCGAGTGTGATAGGCGTGGTTCGCACGTCTGACATAGTAACTGGCGGATCTAATAATATGGTGAATTCTTTAAGTGCGCGACCTTGAGGCCACTCGACCTCTAAAATAAAGTTAACAAACGGTTCTTTAATGCTTGATGTGGATAGAACCTCAATGCTCAGAGCACCGTTTTTTTCTATAACGGGGGTGAACCTTAAATTGTTTAAAAAGTTAGGTCGGTCGATACCTGCTTGGGTGAACGCTTCACGCGAAGCTATAGCGATACGCACGTTACTTGGGTCTTCATTTTTTGAGCTGATCAGGGGTATTTTTGCTTTAAGCACCTGATTTAAAGCAGAGTGAGTTTCAATGTCACCGATACCTAGCGCATAAAGGTTGGCAGAATTAATTAAGCAAAATGCAGCTACTGCCTTAGTTGATCTTTTCATTTGTCGCTCCTAAACTGACGTTGATTTCTAGTCCCTAAACCATATAGAAATGAAGTTAAGACGTTTAAATAACTATAGCCTAAAGATATTTTTTTACTAGTAATTCAGCGATTTGCACACTATTAAGTGCTGCACCTTTACGTACGTTGTCTGCTACTACCCACATGTTTAAACCCCGGGGGTGTGAGATGTCTTCTCTAATACGACCGACATATACATCATCGTTGCCTGCGGAATCTGACACTGCAGTTGGGTAACCGCCATCTTTATGTTCATCCAAAACAGTAATACCATCGAAGTTTGCTAAAAGCTCGCGTGCTTTTGCAGCGCTAATTTTTTCTTTAGTTTCTATATGTAATGCTTCTGAATGGCCATAAAAAACAGGGACTCTAACGGCAGTTGGGTTAACCGTGATGGTTTGATCGTTAAATATTTTTTTAGTTTCCCACACCATTTTCATTTCCTCTTTGGTGTAGCCATTTTCAAGAAACACGTCTATCTGAGGCAGTACGTTAAAAGCAATTTGCTTAGGGTATACCTTGGCTTCAGCTTTTTTGCCGTTCAATAGTTTGGCAGTTTGCCCAGCAAGTTCACTAATGGCGCTTTTTCCAGTACCTGATACCGCTTGATAGGTTGCTACGTTAATACGTTCAATACCAACGGCATCATAAATAGGTTTTAGTGCAACCAACATTTGGATGGTTGAACAGTTGGGGTTGGCAATAATCCCTCGGTTACGGTGTTGGGCGATCGCTTCGGGATTTACTTCCGGAATAACTAGCGGTATATCGTCGTCGTAGCGAAAGTGAGAGGTGTTATCTATAACAATACAACCAGCGGCGGCAGCTTTAGGTGCGTATTCTTCTGATACAGAACCGCCGGCTGAAAACAAACCAATTTGAACTTGGCTAAAGTCGAAATCAGCCAGGTTGCCGATTAGAACGTTCTTGCCGTTAAATCGTATGCTGCCACCTGCAGATCGACTGCTTGCCAAGGGGTATATTTTACCAACGGGAAATTTCCGTTGTTCTAAAATTGATAGCATGGTTTCACCGACAGCGCCGGTGGCTCCTACAACTGCAATATCATATGTCTTCATGTGTTTGTAAGTCCTACAAAAATGTGTTTATTCATATCACCTTATACAAAAGGGGGGGTGACGTTCTGGTTTGTATTTAGTCTTCTAATGCAGCAAAAACACTCGCAGTAATATCTTCCACTGCACCAACGCCTTTAACAGTACTGAATTTAATCGATGACGTTTTAGCTGCCTCTTTGTAAAAATTTATCAGCGGAGCCGTTTGATCGTGATAAGTGCTTAATCGATCTTTTACGATGTCTTCTTGGTCATCGTCACGTTGGACGAGTGGTTCTCCCGTCACATCATCGACCCCATCTCGTTTTGGTGGATTATAGATTAAATGATAGGTTCTGCCAGAGTCTAAATGAGAGCGACGGCCTGCCATGCGACGGATAATTTCATTGTCATCAACGGCTATTTCAACCACATGGTCAATGTCTATACCCATTTCAGCTAAGCCAATTGCTTGGGGCACGGTACGTGGGAACCCATCCAATAAAAAGCCTTTACTGCAATCGTCTTCAGTTAGTCTTTCTTGAATTAATCCGAGAATAATTTGATCAGATACTAAGCCACCTGCATCCATCACTGTTTTTGCTTCAATGCCTAAAGGAGAACCCGCTTTAACTGCCCCACGTAACATATCACCGGTTGAAATTTGTGGGATACCAAACTTTTCAGTTATAAACTGAGATTGTGTGCCTTTGCCTGAGCCAGGGCCCCCTAAAAGAATAATGCGCATAGTGTTTCCTAAGTTATTATTTTCAACCGTGAAAAGTACCACATTCGCCACCTTTAATCCAGTGACAGTTGGTGTGTTTGAGGGCTGCAATTCATGGGCTGTTTTGTACAATATAGGGATCCATGGGTCATTTATTTAGATAACATCAAAGCGTTACAACATCTGTTACTTATACTAGAGAAGCTATCCGCTCCTTGAAAACAGTGTGGATATTAACCTAAACCTTTAATGATAAACGCGACCCAGGTCACCGATTGTTCAACATGAGTTATCTGCTGATCGAGAGGTGTGTTTTTGGCTAGGCATAAAAAAACCCTTGCTGGGCAAGGGTTTTTATTTGGTTTTAGTACTGCTTACTTGGCTATATTGCCGCGATTAATTTCAACCTTGGCGCCTTTTCTAAGTTCATT
>JAGPVU010000149.1 GCA_018066825.1 Cycloclasticus sp. | reverse complement strand
TGGAAGCTTCATGAAATTATTGAAAAAACCAAATAGAGTTAGTTGGAGTAAGTAATGATTCAAATGCAATCAAGACTCAATGTGGCCGATAATAGCGGTGCACGTAATGTCATGTGTATTAAGGTTTTAGGTGGTTCTCATAAGCGTTACGCTAAAATTGGTGACATCATCAAAGTTAGTATTAAAGACGCTATACCACGCGGTAAAGTTAAAAAAGGTGACGTGTACAACGCAGTAGTTGTTAGAACAAGAAAGGGCGTCCGCCGTCCTGATGGATCTTGTATTCGTTTTGATGGTAACGCAGCTGTTCTTTTGAATGCTAACCTTCAACCTATTGGTACACGTATTTTTGGCCCTGTGACTCGTGAATTGCGTAATGAAAAATTCATGAAAATAATCTCACTGGCCCCTGAAGTTATTTAATTAAAAGTTTAATTATGAATAAAATTAAAAAAGGTGATGAAGTCATCGTTATAGTTGGTAAAGACAAAGATAAGCGCGGTATTGTTTTATCGGTTGTCTCTTCTGATAAAGTGCTCGTAGAGGGTGTTAATACGGTTAAAAAGCATCAAAAACCCAACCCAAATAAGGGTATTGAAGGTGGCATTATCGAAAAACAAATGCCGATTAATGTATCAAATGTTGCTATATATAACACTCAAACAAAAAAGGCCGATCGTATCGGTTTTAAAGTGCTTGAGGATGGCAAGAAAGTGCGCTTCTTTAAATCAAACAATGAAGTGCTTGACGCTTAGGATCGAAGAGAAATTTATGTCAATACTACAAGACTACTACAAGAATGAAATAATTCCTGCTTTGATGAAGGATTTTAAATTCAAGTCAATTATGGAAGTACCTAAAATCACTAAAATCACACTGAATATGGGTGTTGGTGAGGCAGTTGCTGATAAAAAGATAATTCAAAACGCATTGGCCGATCTTGAAAAAATCTCAAGTCAAAAACCAATTATTACGATGTCAAAAAAATCTATTGCTGGTTTTAAGATTCGTGATGATATGCCAATTGGTTGTAAGGTGACGCTAAGAAATGAACGTATGTATGAGTTTTTACAGCGCCTTGTTTCTATTGCTATTCCACGAATAAGAGATTTTAGGGGTTTGAGTGATAAATCTTTTGATGGTCGTGGTAATTACTCTCTCGGTGTTACTGAACAAATCATCTTTCCAGAGATTGACTATGATAAAATTGACGCGATTCGTGGATTAGATATTGCGATCACAACAACTGCTAAAAATGACGAAGAAGGCCGTGCATTATTAAAGGCTTTTAACTTCCCTATTAAACAACAAGGTTAACCGATGGCTAAAAAATCCATGATAGCAAGAGAAAACAAACGTAACCGTTTGGTAGCTCAATACGCTGAAAAAAGAAAAGCACTAAAAGAAATCATTAGAAATCCTGCGTCATTAATGGATCAAGTGATTGAGGCTCAAACTAAGTTAGTTAATTTGCCTCGTGATTCTAGTCCTTCACGTTTGCGTAACCGTTGCAATATCACTGGAAGGCCACACGGTTATTACAGAAAATTTGGATTAAGCCGTAACAAACTACGTGAAGCGACAATGCGTGGTGATGTGCCTGGTCTATCTAAGGCTAGCTGGTAAAAGAGGAATAAACTGATGAGTATGAGCGATCCAATTGCAGATATGTTAACCCGCATTCGTAATGCGCAATCTGCAGAAAAGAAAACAGTAAGTATGCCTTTTTCAACCAAAAAATTTGCGCTTGCAGAAGTTTTGGAGCAAGAAGGGTATATCGTAGGTTCAACTAAAGTTGAACAAGAAAACAACAAGCCGACATTGGATATAACGCTAAAATATTTTCAAGGCAAACCAGTCATTGAAACTATTGATCGTGTTAGCAAGCCAGGTCTTCGTGTTTATAAATCTAAAGATGAGCTACCTAAAGTTAAAGGTGGTCTTGGTGTCGCAATTATTTCGACATCTCAAGGTTTAATGACTGATCGTGCCGCCCGTTCAAATGGGCATGGTGGCGAAGTTATTTGTTATATAAGTTAACCAGGTCTAATTATGTCTAGAATAGCAAATAGTCCCGTTGAATTACCTGCAGGTGTTGAGTTTAACAATAACGGCGGTAAATTAACGATTAAAGGAAAAAACGGCCAATTAGTGTGTAATGCTATTGATTGTGTTGATGTTGAATTTAACGATAATGTTTTATCTTTTAAATCCAATATTGATAACAAACCTTCGATTGCCATGGCTGGTACATTACGTTCACTTGTTAATAATATGGTTATCGGTGTAACCACCGGATTTGAAAAGAAACTTGAACTTCGTGGCGTGGGTTACCGGTCGCAAGTTAAAGGAAAATTTCTTAATTTAACGTTAGGTTTTTCACACCCAGTAGATCACCCGATTCCCGAGGGAATAACAATTGAAACACCCAGTCAGACTGAAGTCGTTGTAAAGGGTTGTGATAAACAGTTAGTAGGTCAAGTAGCTGCCGATATTCGTGCTTATAGATCGCCTGAACCTTATAAAGGTAAAGGTATTAGATACGTTGGTGAGCACGTTGTAATGAAAGAAGCTAAGAAGAAATAGGCTAAATAATGGATAAGAATAGTTCACGTATACGTCGGGCCACTAAAACTAGAGCTCGTATTAAAGAAAAAGGCATTGATAGATTGAGTGTGCATCGTTCACCTCGTCATATCTATGCGCAAATTACTACGGGTGATGGATCTAAAGTATTAGCTTCAGCATCTACACTGTTAACTGAAATTAAAGAGAGCGTTAAAAACTCAGGTAATGTTGATGCTGCAAGTATAGTGGGTAAAGCAATTGCTGAACGTGCTGTTAAAGCAGGAATCACTAAGGTTGCTTTTGATCGTTCTGGATATAAATATCACGGTCGCGTCAAAGCACTAGCAGAAGCGGCGCGTGAAAATGGATTGGACTTTTAGAGGCAATTATGGCATCGATACCTACTCAAAATAAGCAAGACGATTTACAAGAAAAATTAATCACTGTTAGACGTATTTCTAAAGTGGTAAAAGGTGGTCGTCAATTTAGATTTTCAGCGCTTGCTGTGGTTGGCGATGGTAATGGTCGCGTTGGTTTTGGCATTAGCAAAGCACGGGAAGTTCCGGTCGCTATTCAAAAAGCCATGGAGCAAGCTCGCAAAAACATGACGACTGTAAAGCTTAATGATCATACATTGCAGTATTCAATTACCTCCAATTATGGCGCGGCTTCAGTGTTTATGAAACCTGCTTCAGAAGGTACGGGCATTATCGCTGGTGGTGCGATGCGTGCAGTTTTTGAAGTTGTCGGTGTTCATAATGTGTTGGCGAAATGTGTTGGCAGTAACAACCCTGCTAACGTTGTACGGGCTACTATTAAAGGTCTGTCTGAAATGACAAATGCTGAAGAGGTCGCCATCAAACGTGGTAAATCTGTAGCGGATATTGTTGGGTAAAGATTATGGCTGATAAAAAAATTAAAGTAACGATGATTCGTAGTAAAAATGGCAGATTAGCTTCCCATAAAGCGTGTATCGCTGGTTTGGGGCTACGTAAAATGCATCAAACGGTTGAAGTTATTGATACTCCTGAAAACAGAGGAATGATCAATAAAGTCTATTACATGGTTCGCGTGGAAGAGGTTTAAAGATGTTATTAAATACAATCAAACCAGCAGAAGGTAGTAAGAAATCTGCTAAACGAGTAGGGCGCGGTATCGGTTCAGGATTCGGTAAAACATGTGGACGTGGACACAAAGGACAGAAGTCTCGGTCTGGTGGTTTTCATAAAGTTGGTTTTGAAGGTG
>JAGPVU010000142.1 GCA_018066825.1 Cycloclasticus sp. | reverse complement strand
ATCAGTTATATTATCGTTTAATTCAATAAGACATTTTGTTCAAGGAGGAACACGATGGATCGCCAAATAACCGGGAGTTTTTACTCTGACCCCAAATATCCCCAAATATCCTATTCCAAAAAACAACTAATTGCTAGCGCGATAAAAGGAAACTAAGTATACCAAGAGTGGGTAATTGTTTAACCCTCACCTTATAACAATAAATCTCATAAAACTAAGCTAAAATGCCCACTTTAGATTCAAAACTGGAAGAACAATTTGTACGTACTTGAAGCACTTAGATACTATGGAGAAGAGGGGCCAATAGCCATTTTACGAAGGGATGGTGAATCTATGGCTTATACCCGCGTGGGTATTGATGCTCTACTTGCAAAATACCAGGGTGATGACTGTTACGTTTCACTGCTTAAGATAAAACAGCAAATGAGTCAGCCGGGTGATTATAAGGATATCCAGGAGTCTGACTTCTCAGGACAGGAAGAGCTGTTTTCTGAGGTGAAATCCAAGTGTTAGCCAGTTTGATGTCAGAAACAACACCTAGTAAAAATAATATTAATCCCTGATGTAAATAATGTACTTATGGCCCTATAGGAAAAGCAATGAATGATGTGACTGAGTTATTAAAATCCCACCGATCTATTCGGAAATTTACCGATCAAGCCGTTAGTGATGAGCTGATAAATGAGATAGTTGCCTGCGGCCAGGCCGCGGCGAGTTCGAGTAACGTACAGGCGACTACTGTTATTCGTGTACGTGATGGTGAGAAGCGTTCAAAACTAGCAGAGCTAGCGGGTGGTCAGCCCTATGTTGCTAGTGCGGGTGCGTTTTTGGTGTTTTGTGCCGATTTACACCGCTCAAAGCTAGCGTGTGAAATGCAAGGGGGGCAGTTTAGTGAGGGAATGACGGAACACTTTATTATCGCAACGGTTGACGTGGCACTAGCCGCACAAAACTGCGTCATTGCTGCAGAATCATTAGGTTTAGGCATCTGTTATATCGGCGGTCTTCGTAATAACCCGCAAGAAGTGTCTGAACTACTTGAATTGCCTGATCAGGTGTATCCCGTATTTGGCCTATGTTTAGGTTACCCCGACCAAGACCCGCAATTAAAACCCCGCTTACCGATACCAACCGTGTTAAAAGAAGAGAGTTATCAAAACCCGTCTGACCTATCGGGGGTTAAAGCTTATGATGCGCATATTCGTGCCTATTACAAAGCACGCACCGGTGGTAAAAAAGACAGTTGTTGGAGTGAAGAAATTCGTGCATTAGTCGGGAAAGAGTCACGCCCCCATATGCGTGATTTTTTGGCAAAACGTGGTTTTACGATGAGGTAGATCGTTAATGTTATTTAAACGTTGTGAATTTGTTAGTGTGTTAATTGACAGGTTTAAGCAAATATTGTTTGTCATCTGTGTGCTGACGTTGGTGGGCTGTGCTAGTACACCAAAACCAGCGCTAGAGACGCCCTTTGTTGAGGGCATTAAGGAGCAAACACAAGCGCGCGTGAACGCTTGGAAGACGCTGGTTAAAAGCGGTACAGACTGGCCCGATAATAAGAAATTAAACTCGGTGAATGATTTTATTAATCAGCTCGTATTTGTCGACGACATTGTACATTGGAAACAAGAGGATTATTGGGCAACGCCGCTGCAATCAATTGTCAGCAATGGTGGGGACTGTGAGGACTTTTCTATTGCAAAGTACTTTACCTTAAGCGCTATGGGGCTCGATGAGAAAAAATTGCGCCTGACGTATGTTAAGGCCTTAAGTATCAATAAACCGCATATGGTAGTGAGCTATTTTAGCCATCCAACCGCCGAGCCTTTACTGCTAGATAACTTAAATGAGCAGATTTTACCCGCCTCGAAGCGCCCTGATTTATTACCTGTCTATAGTTTTAATGGCAGCGGTTTATGGTTGGCCAAACGTGAGCATGGGGGGGCGTATGCGGGCAGCTCATCACGCATTAGCTTATGGCAAAAACTACGTCAATCCATGGATGTAGAGGCGGCTAATGAAAGTCAGCATATTTGCTTATATCAATATTATGACTTGCCTGATCAGCGGGCCAAAACATTTTGCCCCCAAACGAGATAATACTATGAGAGAAATTGAAATCACCACGCAACCCGTTGAGTTGTATAAAATCTTGAAATTTGACAGTATGGTGGCAAGCGGCGGTGAAGCAAAGACAGTCATCGCTGAAGGCTTGGTGCAGGTTAATGGTCAGGTGGAAACTAGAAAACGCAAAAAAATTGTAACAGGGGATATTATTGAATTTGCGTCTGAGCAGATTAGGATACGGTTAGTCAAAGAACCTGACTAAATGGACGTGGGTAATACCCTATAACACAGGGTTAACCATGGCCCAGGTCGTCCTGAGTTATAAAATAATTAATTAAACGCGCTAAACATGAATGATTCAGATATTGAAAAGTTAAAGCAGGACCTTTTGGGGTTAAAACAAGACCTTCAATTGCAAGAAGACGAGTTTCAAGCGGTTAACGAGCCTATAGCGTTAGATCAAGCGCGTGTAGGTCGTTTGTCGCGCATTGATGCTATGCAGGAACAACAAATGTCGCTCGAAACGTCAAGACGCCGACAGCAACACCTTGTGCAAGTCGACGGCGCCTTGAATCGCATACAAACGGATGACTTTGGTTTTTGTTATATTTGTGGCGAACAAATTGACGAACGTCGTTTGCTTCTAGAGCCTACAGCAACACGCTGTATACCCTGTACGGAAAGTAATAACTAAATTCTAGCTCAGGTTAAACGTCCCTTTTTTAGACGATTTTTTAAAAAGCGACTATACACTGAAACTATATAGGACTAAAATAGTCCTATATAAGAGGTGCTTATGCTTAGAGTCAGTAAACTTACAGATTATGCGACGGTAATTTTGACCCATATTGGTCATCAGCCTAACGTTGTGCACGCAGCAACGGATATTACAAAAGAAACGGGTGTAGCTCTGCCAACGGTCAGTAAAGTACTAAAGCTGTTAACTAAAGACAGTATTTTAATTTCCAAACGGGGTTCTCATGGTGGTTATTTATTGGCTAAAGCGCCGTCGGAGACCAATATTGCTACCATTATTATGGCCATCGAAGGCCCTATTAGCATGACGGAATGCAGCACAGAAGCAGGTATTTGTGAGCAGGAGTCGTCGTGTGAAATTAAAGGCAATTGGAATTTAATTAACCGGGCGGTGTATACCGCCTTAGAAGCGGTCACATTGGCCGACTTGCTAGAACCGGCGAATCAACAAGTGGTTAATGTTAGCTTTCCTTCGGGTAGCAAAAAACACGTGTCAAATGAATTAAAAGTGGAGAACTAGATGTCAGCATCTAATGAAAATATTAAAGATATGATCGGTCAACAATACAAAGATGGTTTTGTTACTGATGTGGAGTCCGATTCATTTGCTCCAGGGCTTAACGAAGACGTTATTCGTGCCTTGTCGGCCATTAAAAAAGAACCTGAGTTCCTACTCGAGTGGCGCTTAGAGGCCTATCGCCATTGGCTAACCATGGAGCACCCAGAGTGGGCGTTTGTTGAGTTTCCTAAGATTGATTTTCAAGAGATTAGTTATTATTCAGCACCTAAAAGTATGGCCGATGGTCCGCAAAGTTTAGATGAAGTTGACCCGAAGCTAATTGATACTTATAACAAACTGGGTATTCCATTGGAAGAGCAAATGCGTTTGGCCGGTGTTGCTGTCGATGCGGTATTCGACAGTGTGTCAGTCGCAACGACGTTTAAAGAAAAACTGTATGAAGCAGGGGTTATTTTTTGCTCGTTTTCTGAAGCAGTTAAAGAACACCCTGAGCTGATTAAACAATATTTGGGCACGGTGGTTTCGCAATACGATAATTTCTATGCGGCCTTAAATGCAGCGGTGTTCAGTGATGGCTCGTTTGTTTATATCCCAAAAGGTGTGCGCTGCCCGATGGAGTTATCCACGTATTTCAGGATTAATGCAGCCAATACAGGGCAATTTGAACGGACGTTAATTGTGGCGGAAGAAGGCAGTCACGTCAGTTACCTAGAAGGCTGTACTGCGCCGATGCGTGATGAAAATCAATTACACGCGGCGGTTGTAGAATTAGTCATCCTGAAAGATGCTGAAATTAAATATTCAACAGTGCAAAACTGGTACCCCGGCGATGAAAATGGCCTCGGTGGTATTTATAACTTTGTCACCAAGCGCGCTGAATGTCGTGGCGATAATGCCAAAGTATCGTGGACTCAAGTAGAAACAGGCTCAGCCATTACCTGGAAATACCCAAGTGTGATATTGCGTGGTGATCATTCAGTCGGTGAGTTTTATTCGGTTGCATTAACCAACAATTATCAGCAAGCCGATACCGGTACAAAAATGATTCACCTGGGTAAAAACACCAGTAGCACGATTATTTCCAAAGGTATTTCAGCGGGGCACGGGCAAAACACCTACCGTGGATTGGTTAAAATTGGTCGAAAAGCTGAAAACGCCCGTAACTTTACCCAATGTGACTCTTTGTTGATGGGTGATCAATGTGGTGCGCATACTTTTCCGTACATCGAAACCAAGCAACCCAGCGCGACCATTGAACATGAGGCATCGACGTCTAAGATCAGTGAAGACCAGTTGTTTTACTGTATGCAGCGCGGTATTTCCGCAGAAGATGCCGTGTCGATGATCGTTAACGGTTTCTGTAAAGAAGTGTTTAAAGAGTTACCGATGGAGTTTGCGGTTGAAGCGCAAGCCTTGCTGGGCATCAGTTTGGAAGGCAGTGTCGGTTAGCGATTGCAAGAGTAACGTTTACACCTAATTAAAATTTAAAGTAATAAGGAATAGCAGCATGCTAAAGATTGAAAATTTGCACGTACGAGTTGAAGGTAAAGATATATTAAAAGGCATTAACCTGGAAATTAACGCCGGTGAAGTGCACGCGATTATGGGCCCTAACGGCTCGGGTAAAAGTACCTTGTCATATATCTTAGCGGGACGCGAAGGGTATGAGATAACCCAGGGCAGTATTTCGTTTCACGGAAAAGACTTACTAGAGATGAGTGTTGAAGAACGTGCTTGGGCAGGGGTGTTCCTGGCTTTTCAATACCCAGTCGAAGTGCCTGGAGTGAGTAATATCTATATGCTAAAGGCTGCGCTTAACGGTATTCGCAAACACAAGGGTGAGCCTGAGTTAGACGCGATGGATTTCATCGCCTCGGTTAAAGGTAAAATGAAAGACTTGGATATGGATGAGAAATTCTTATACCGTGCAGTCAATGAAGGTTTCTCGGGCGGTGAAAAAAAACGTAACGAGATTTTACAGATGTCAGTACTAGAACCCACCTTGTGTGTGTTGGATGAAACAGACTCAGGTTTGGATATTGATGCATTGAAAATCGTCTCTGACGGCATTAATCGTTTACGTGATCCAGCGCGTGCGTTTGTTCTAGTTACCCATTACCAACGTCTACTTGACTACATAAAACCGGATTTTGTGCACGTGCTGGCGAACGGCAAAATTGTAAAATCTGGTGGTGCTGAACTAGCATTAGAACTTGAGGATCAAGGTTACAGTTGGCTTGAAGATAAAAAAGCGAGTTAATACGATGTCAGTAACGCATTTACCCAATACACATTACGCCGGCTTATTAGCAACGGCAACTACGTCTAAAATAGAAGCTGAGGCCGACTGGCTAACAAGTTTGCGCGAACGCGCTGCGGCCGAGTTTAACGTGGCCGGTTTTCCTTCACCGCGAGATGAAGAGTGGCGTTATACCAATATTTCAGCGATCGAGAAAAGCCAATTTAGTTTGTCTGAAAAAACCGCAGAGGTTGATCAAGCTTTATTGGACGAGGCCTTGCTTGAGGGTTGCTACCATCTGGTTTTTGTTGATGGTTATTATCAGCCCAAGCATTCTTCCTTAGCCGGTTTGGCTGACGCTGTGACGGTACTGCCATTAAGTGAGGTTTTCACTGGTAGTAAGGAGCAGCAAGACTTATTTAAATCGCTGCTTGATTCAGTGATCGAAGAACATGCACAAGGGTTTATAAATTTTAATACGGCTTTATTCAGTGACGGTGCGTTAGTTTGTATTTCAGAAAACACGGTGGTAGATAAGCCCATTCAATTGGCCTTTATTTCATCGCAAGACGGTGCGTTAAAATTGTCGAACTGCCGTAATTTGATCTATGCCATGGCGTCATCTAAAGCCACGGTATTTGAAACCTACACCGGCGTTGCTGACAGTTGTTATCTCACTAACGTGGTAACAGAAGTGGTCGTCGAACCTAATGCAAACCTGACACATAGCCGTTTACAGGCCGAATCGTTAAAGGCGTATCATATTGGCGGCGTCTATACGCGTTTAGAAAATAACGCGATTTTCCAACAAAACAATTACACCTTTGGTGCGGTACTCTCTCGTGCCGAGATTCACGCAAATTTATCAGAAGCCTCTGATTGTACGTTGGATGGTTTGTACATCGGTTGTGACCATCAACATATGGATAACCATACACGCGTTCACCATAACCAGCCGCACGCAGTGAGTAATGAATTTTATAAAGGGGTGATGGATGACAAGGCGCGTGGGGTTTTTCAAGGCCGTATTGTGGTTGCAGAAGACGCGCAAAAGACCGATGCAACAATGAATAACCGTAATTTATTGTTATCAGAACGTGCCGAGATCGACACTAAGCCGCAATTAGAAATTTACGCCGACGACGTTAAGTGTGCTCATGGTGTGACGGTTGGGCAGCTCGACGACACGGCGATTTTCTATTTACGTTCTCGCGGTGCAGATGAACAGATGGCTGAGAACATGCTAACTTTTGCTTTTGCTAATGAAATGGTTGAACGCATCAGCTTTAAACCTTTGCGATTTAAAGTGTTGGATGAGTTGTTGAAACGCTTCCCACAAGCCGGTATGAAAAAAGAGTGGTTATGAATAAGGCCGTAGAAAACATACGTCCCTATGATGTAGACAGCATTCGTCAAGACTTTCCGGTGTTGCACCAACAGGTGCATGGTAAACCCTTGGTGTATTTAGATAACGCGGCGACCAGTCAAAAACCCAAGGCAGTGATCGATAGTTTGGTGCATTATTACCAAAATGATAACGCGAATATTCACCGTGGTGTGCACACCTTAAGTGAACGCGCTACCTTGTCATATGAAAATTCGCGTAAAAAAGTTCAATGTTTTTTAAACGCGGCATCAGAAAAAGAAATTGTTTTTACACGGGGTGCCACGGAAGCGATTAATTTAATAGCCAACGCTTATGCACAAACGCTAAAAGCGAATGACGAGGTGCTGATTACTGCGATGGAGCATCATTCCAATATCGTTCCTTGGCAGATGTTGTGCGAAAAAACCGGCGCCATTTTAAAGGTTGCACCGATTAACGACCAAGGCGAGTTGATACTCGATCAATTTGAAGCATTGATCAGCAAAAAGACTAAGTTTGCTGCGATTTCTCATATGTCGAATGCTTTAGGCACTATTAATCCAATTAAACAATTGATTGATTTATTGCATCAACACGATATTCCGGTATTGATAGATGGTGCACAAGCGATTCCTCATATAGCTGTTGACGTGCAAGCGTTGGGCTGTGATTTCTACGTATTTTCGGGGCATAAGTTATACGCACCGACTGGCATTGGTGCTTTGTACGGCAAACTAGAGTTGCTTGAAAAAATGGCACCCTACCAAGGCGGTGGCGATATGATCAGTGTCGTTACGTTTGATAAAACGGTGTATAGCAAAGTACCGTATAAATTCGAAGCTGGTACACCGAACATTGCCGGCACCATCGGACTTGGGGCTGCGTTGGATTATGTTAACAGCATTGGCTTAGATGCCATTGCAGCGCATGAGGATAGTTTGCTGGCGTACGCGACAGAGCAGGCTAAACGAATTGATAAGTTAAGGATTATTGGTACCGCTAAACAAAAGGGCGCGATTTTGTCGTTTGTCCTGGACGGTATACACCCGCATGATATCGGCACGATGATGGATCACCAGGGTATTGCTGTACGAGCAGGCCATCATTGTGCGATGCCGGTGATGGATTTTTTTGCTGTGCCGGCTACCGCAAGAGCCTCGTTTGCGATGTACAATACGCACCAAGAAGTAGACGTGCTAATGGCGGGAATTGAAAACCTAATTGAGATGTTTGGCTAATGCTTGATGATTTAAGAGACTTGTATCAAGAAGTGATTTTTGATCATAACCGGAACCCGAGAAACTTCCGAAAAATGGAGGATGCTGACCGTCAAATTGATGGCTTTAATCCACTGTGTGGTGATCGATTAACCTTATTTATTAAACTGGATGATGGCAAAATTGTTGATGCCAGTTTTCAAGGCCAAGGCTGTGCTATATCAACCGCATCAGCGTCCTTGATGACAGATATTATAAAGGGCCAAAGTGAACAGGAAGCCCAGCAGCTTTTCGCCTTGTTTCATAAAATGGCAACGGGTGAACAGGTAGACATGGATGATTTGGGTAAATTAGCGGTATTAGCCGGTGTGTGCGAATACCCAGCGCGGGTAAAATGCGCGACTCTACCTTGGCACACTCTGGACGCGCTATTAAAAGGTGTTGAAGAACCGGTTACTACTGAATAATAAAATCAACATAATAAAATTAACGAATTTTGATGTAACCCTATGCGTGAGCTAAACCCAATAACTAATAAAATAGCGGATCTGCACGAGCGAACCGTATCGCTTAGGGGGTATCTTTGACTTTGACACGAAGCACGAACGCTTAACAGAAGTTTTAAGAGAATTAGAAGATTCGGCGGTTTGGGATGAGCCAGCGCGAGCGCAAGCCTTAGGTAAAGAGCGAGGTCAGTTAGAGCAAGTTGTTAACACCGTTAATGGACTTACAAGCGGCTTAGCAGACGCACAAGACTTGCTGGAAATGGCCGTCGAAGATGACGACGATGATACCGTGGCTAGCATTGAAGAGGATTTAGCGCGTTTTGAAAAACAGGTGTCTGGTCTAGAGTTTCGCCGCATGTTCTCGGGTGATATGGATGCCAATAGCGCGTTTTTAGATATTCAAGCCGGTTCGGGTGGAACTGAAGCGCAAGATTGGGCTGAAATGATTTTGCGGATGTACTTGCGTTGGGCTGAACAGCATGACTTTAAAACGGAGTTAATTGAAGTGTCCTCAGGCGATGTGGCAGGCATCAAGAGTGCTACCATATCAATCCAAGGTGATTATGTTTTTGGCTGGTTAAGAACAGAAATTGGCGTGCACCGGTTGGTGCGTAAATCGCCGTTTGATTCGGGCAATCGTCGCCACACCTCGTTTGCAGCGGTCTTTGTGTCGCCTGAAGTAGACGATGATATTGAGATTGACATTAACCCAGCGGATTTACGCATTGATGTTTATAGAGCGAGTGGTGCCGGCGGTCAACACGTGAACAAAACCGAATCAGCGGTGCGTATTACGCATGAACCGACCAATACGGTTGTACAGTGTCAAAATGACCGTTCGCAGCATAAAAATAAAGCCACAGCGATGAAGCAACTGAAAGCTAAGTTGTACGAACTTGAGATGCAAAAGAAAATGGCAGACCAACAAACACAAGAAGAGAGTAAATCGGATATCGGCTGGGGCAGCCAAATTCGTTCTTATGTACTGGATCAGTCACGGATTAAGGATTTACGTACCGGGGTAGAAACCGGCAATACACAAGCGGTGCTCGATGGAGCGCTAGACCAATTTATAGAAGCCAGTTTAAAAAGCGGAATTTAAAAGATGAGCGAACAAAAAAACAATCAACCCATGCAAGACGAAAATAAATTAATTGCCGTTCGTCGTGAGAAATTAGCAGAAATCAAACAACAAGGGAATGCTTACCCTAATGACTTTAGGCGTGATCATTACGCACAAGTTCTGCATGATGAGTATGACCAATTCGACAAGGAAACGCTGGATGATAAAGCCGTGTCGGTCAAAATTGCAGGCCGTTTGATGGGCAAACGCGTGATGGGTAAAGCAAGTTTTGCTCATGTACAAGACATGACAGGGCGGGCGCAATTGTTTGTTCAACGCGATACCTTGCCAGAAGGACACTATCAGACGTTTAAAGGCTGGGATATTGGCGATATTATTGCGGTAGAAGGGGTGTTATTTAAAACCAAAACAAACGAGCTATCTATTCGAGTCAGTATGATTCGTCTGTTAACAAAATCATTGCAGCCTTTACCGGAAAAGTTTCATGGTTTAACCGACCAAGAACAACGTTACCGTCAACGGTATGTCGATTTAATCATGAACGAGGAATCGCGTAATATTTTTAAAACGCGGAGCAAAGTGATCAACTTCATCCGAGACTACCTAGTCAACAGTGATTTTATGGAAGTGGAAACGCCGATGATGCATGTGATACCGGGTGGTGCTGCTGCAAAACCGTTTGCCACTCATCACAATGCCTTGGATATGGAATTGTTTTTACGTATTGCCCCAGAGTTATATTTAAAGCGCCTAGTTGTCGGTGGTTTTGAGCGGGTCTTTGAAATTAACCGCAGTTTTAGAAATGAAGGCTTATCAACTCGGCATAACCCAGAGTTCACCATGCTCGAGTTTTATCAGGCTTACGCCGATTATAAGGATTTGATGGACTTAACCGAGGATATGCTGCGCCGTCTGGCGATGCATGTACTGGAAAGCACTACGGTACATTACCAAGGTGAGGACTACGATTTGGGTGATCCGTTTAGGCGCATGACAGTCATTGAGTCAATATTGCACTATAACAGTGATATAAGCACCGATGACTTGGCAACACGTGACGCGGCAAAAACCCTTTGCCAGCGTTTGAAAATACCCGTTGAAGACAGCTATGGTTTGGGCAAAATTCAAATTGAAATTTTTGAAAAAACAGTAGAAGAAAAGTTGCACCAGCCTACGTTTATTACTGAGTACCCGACTGAAGTGTCGCCCTTAGCGCGACGCAACGATGACAACCCCTTCGTGACCGACCGCTTTGAGTTTTTTGTCGGTGGTCGTGAAGTGGCGAATGGTTTTTCTGAACTTAATGATTCTGAAGATCAAGCGGAACGTTTTAGAGAGCAAGTGGAAGGTAAAGAGGCGGGTGATGAAGAAGCCATGCATTACGACGGGGATTACATTCGCGCACTTGAAATCGGCCTTCCGCCGACCGCAGGCGAGGGTATTGGTATCGATCGCTTGGTTATGTTTCTAACAAATTCATCGACTATACGCGATGTTATCTTGTTTCCACATATGCGCTCAGAGCATAGCTAAACAACGCTTAAGCGTGTACGGGTGCTAGGCCTAAGCTCCATAGAATAACCGTGGCGGCCAGTATGCCAACCACCGTCACTAAGGCGATGGTAAGAATCGCGCTGGCGAATAAAAAGCCTTTTTCTTGGTTAATTTCCATAACAATGGGAATCCCTGTATACAGCAAGTAAACACTGTAGCTGAGGCCGCATAGGCCGGTAATAAAAATAAGCCAAGGCACTGGGATGATTGCAAAAGCACCAGACAGAAATACTGGTGTGGTTATGGCAGTGGCCAACGAGATACAGGTAGACAGTTTTTTGCTGGTGCCATAGGTGTCAGCCATCCAGTAAATGGCTTTACCTAAAATGGCAATTGCGCATAGCGAGGCTAAGTACAAACCAATGGCTAAGGGAATGCTGCTTTGATAGGTGAATCTAAAGCTTCTTTCAGCGATCTCCCAACCAACAACGGTGGCACCAATAAAGGCGGAAATAGCAGGAATGGCCGCTAAGATAAGGACATGTTGTATATAGCAATCGGCAACACTGCATTGTTCGTCACGAATTTTTTGCCATTCGGATGATGGGCTTGAAAGTAATCCTTTAAGATGGCTGAGTATCATGAGAAGACGTCCTTATACATTAATGATGGATAACAATAATATAAGCATGATTGATGGTTATAGGTTATTTTTTAAATTAATTTGTTGTGTGTTTATGATCTAAATCAGATAATTATTTCAAAGCGACGGCACTGGCATATCAGATTGACGTACCACTAAGCTTTCGTAATTTAAGTGAAGGCTTTGTTATAATAAGTTTTTTCTTAAGTGTGCTTTAGTATTCGGTGTCTGCCTTAACGTATTTACTACCTTGGGAGTTTTCTCCCGCGTTGTTGTTGTCGGTGTTAATCACCGGCGGCTTATATACGCGTGCCATCTTTTTAAAGACCAATAAAGAAAGAACCGCGAAATTTTATTGGCAAGTACTTAGCTTTTATCTCGGCCTCGTAGCTATTTATATTGTGTCGCATACCTATGTGGACTATCTCTCACAATATATGTTTTGGGTGCATCGTTTTCAGCACCTCGTTCTACACCATCTGGGGCCGTTATTGCTAGTGTTAGGCGGGGTTCAATGGGTGCAACAAGGTGCACCATCGTGGTTTTCCAGCTGGAGTAAGGTGCCTGCTTTCATTCGAGTGCCGTGTGAGCTGTGTTACCGATTCATTCAGCACCCAGTTGTCGCGCCTGTGGTGTTTGTCGGTTTGATTTATTTATGGTTGATACCAGAAATCCATTTCGCGGCCATGCTGAGCAAAAAGTTGTACTGGATTATGAACTGGTCAATGTTGATTGACGGTTTCTTGTTTTGGTGGCTGGTACTTGGTCCCGAATGGCAAGGTGAACAAAAAGGTTTTAAAACGCGATTATTAATGATGGTCGTGGTGGTGGTGCCGCAGCAATTATTGGGCGCTTATTTAACCTTAAGCCGCAACGTGTTATACGATGTCTACGATGTGTGTGGCCGTGCTTGGCCGATTAGCCCATTATCCGATCAAATTTATGGGGGTGTTATTACTTGGATCCCTGCGAGTATGATGAGTGTATTGGGTTTGGTGCTGGTGCTCCGGCGCCGACTAAATTATTTAAAGAGAAAAGAGAATGAGCTATCCTAAGATTATATTTTCCACCATATTTCTGTTTGCGCTTAGCGCTTGTAGCAACGATGAGCCAACAAGGCTGACCAATATTAAGGGTTTAATTCCAGATTTAGCTTTTGAATTAACCGATGAAAATAACGCTACAGTCACCGAGAAAAACTATTTAGGCTATACCACAGCGGTTTTTTTCGGTTTTACCTCTTGCCCTGAAGTGTGTCCAACAACGATGCACCAATGGGCTGCAACCCTAAAGAAACTGGGCGATTCTGCCACTTCGGTCAAAGTGCTATTTGTCTCTGTCGACCCAGAGCGTGATAGTACCGATAAGCTAAAACAATACACTGAGCTGTTTGGACCGGCTTTTATTGGTTTACGCGGCGAAGATGCTGTTATTAAGGATATGACGAAGCGTTATCGGGTGACTTTTGGCTATGGTGATAAAGACACGCAGGGTGATTACGAGGTGTCTCATAGCAGCGCCGTTTTTGTTTTTGATCAATACGGTAAGGCGCGCCTACTGGCTACGCAGTCATCCGCGCCTGACGACCTTTTGCATGACCTGAAAAATTTGCTCGCATCAAGTCGGTAACACAAAAGCTTGTACTTAGTCTAAAGCCAATAAGTACTGGGGGCGTTTAACTTCAAACTGTTCGGTATTTCTAACCGTTAGTGCTGTCAGTTGGATGGCGCTTGTTTTTAGTACCGCCAAACCCGTGTGGGCTTGGTCACTGCTTATACAATTGACGATATAGCCAATACTGTTGGTGTCGTTTTCGCTAAATAGTTCGTCACCGGGGTTAAATTCCGTGGTGCTATTAAAGATCACCAGGCGCCTTTTAACAGTACCCTTATAATGTAATCGAGCGACTATTTCTTGCCCCGTATAACAACCTTTCTTAAAGCTAATGCCGTTGAGCAAATCTAAGTTAAGCATTTGTGGAACGAATAACTCGCTCGTATTAAGGCCTATCTCGGGTATCCCCGCATTAACCAGTAGCCTTTGCCATGTATAACTTACTGATTCTAGCGGGGCTTCCATGTCGTTAATAAAAGAAGGGCTTTCCGATGTGTAGAGCAACAAACTTAAATCATGGCTCTCTGAGACGGGGATGATGGCAAGAGGTGTGTCCGCTTGAGATTGAAGCGCTTTCATAGGGGCCGATGCGCCAATAACTAGGTGCTGATCTGAAACGTCGTTTATTTTAACGTCCGACCGAAAGACAAACATACGTAATCGTTTAATGATTATCGCAGCCATTTCCTTATTAACTAACATGTAAAAAACTTGTTCAACTTTAAGTAAATAAAACAGGCTAATAGCACGTCCTTTCGGATTACATAGAGCGCCAAAAGCGCTGTCGCCGGAATTAAGGGCGAGTGCATCACAGGTTATTTGGCCCTGTAAAAAAGACCCTGCATCTCCTCCGCTAAAACAAATCACACGCATGGAGTTCGTGAGTGGGTAAAATACAGGAGAATTCATAGGTGCCTACTTAAAAAATAAAAGAATGCATTATATCGTTAAAAACTGTTTTGTTGCGGTACAAAAAAATGCAGGATAGCCTTGAATATAAAAGGCCGATGTTTTAACCTTGTCTGCTTCACTACAGGGTTAACAGCAATGAAGAAGAAATCCCCGCCAGAGGCAAAAGTCTTAGAGAAGGATCCGCTAAAAACAAACCGTCAAATAACGCCCGAGACAACTAAAGAAGTCAGCGGTCGTTCAGGTCCTGAGCCCACTCGTTACGGGGATTGGGAAAAAAATGGCAGATGCATCGATTTTTAACACCCGTCACTTACATTATTTTTATACCATCACGAGGTTTATTTTATGAGTAGCAATAACCGACCATTGTCCCCGCATTTAGATGTTTATAGGTTGCCTTTATCAGCATTGCTGTCCATTGTGCACCGTGGTACGGGCGCTTTTCTCTCAATTGGCTCCGTAGTACTCGTGTGGTGGCTGATGGCATTGGCTGGGGGCGAAGCATCGTTTGCCTCGGCACAGTCTTTCCTAGGCAGTTTTTTTGGGCGATTGATTTTATTAGGCTGGTCGTTTGCTTTGTTCTTTCATTTGGCAAATGGCATTAGACATTTGGTGTGGGACGCAGGCTATGGCTTTGAAAAAGAAGCCGTCGAGAAATCCTCTTTAGTCGTGATAGCGGCAGCTGTTATTTTAACGCTGGCCGTTTGGGCAGCTGCCTTTTTATTCGCGGCGGGAGCATAAGATGAGCTTAAGATCACCATTAGGTACTGCTAAAGGCTTAGGCTCCGCTAAAGATGGTTTGCATCATTGGTGGGCGCAACGCGTTACTGCGATAGCCCTTATTCCCTTAACGGTTCTATTTGCTTTTCAAGTAGCGCTGTTAAGCATGTCAGATTATAAAACGGTTATCGATTGCATCGGGTCGCCGTGGTCATCTGCTTTAATTGTTTCGCTGATAGTTGCTGCTTTTTACCATGCGGCACTCGGCATGCAAGTTATTTATGAGGATTACATCAGCAATAAGGCGATTCGTATTGGCGCCATTATGACGACCAACCTCATGTTGTTTTTATTAGGCACGGCTGCGATTATTGCTGTGCTTCGTATCGCCCTTGGAGGCTAGAGTTTTATGAGTATTAAAGATTATAAAATAACCGAACATAAATACGACGTGGTCGTTGTCGGTGCTGGTGGTGCTGGTTTGCGCGCAACGTTTGGTATGGCGCAAAAAGGTCTTAAGACGGCGTGTATTACCAAAGTATTCCCAACCCGCAGTCATACCGTGGCTGCTCAAGGTGGCATTAGTGCGGCACTCGGTAATATGGGTGAAGATGATTGGCGTTGGCATATGTACGACACAGTTAAAGGCTCAGATTGGTTAGGTGATCAAGACGCTATTGAATACATGTGCCGCGAAGCGATACCAGCGATTGTGGAGTTAGAGCATTACGGCGTGCCGTTCTCACGTACCGAAGACGGTAAAATTTATCAACGACCCTTTGGCGGCATGACCACCAATTACGGCGAAGGCACCGCGCAACGTACCTGTGCGGCGGCAGATAGAACGGGTCACGCGATCCTTCATACCTTGTACCAGCAATCGTTAAAGCACGACGCAGAGTTTTTTATCGAATACTTTGCGTTAGACTTAATTATGGATGACGACGGTGTTTGTCGTGGTGTGTTAGCGCTCAAAATGGATGACGGCACACTGCATTTATTCCGTTCGCATATGGCAGTTATGGCCACAGGTGGTTACGGGCGCTCATTTTTCTCTTGTACCTCCGCCCATACCTGTACTGGTGATGGTAATGCGATGGC
>JAGPVU010000139.1 GCA_018066825.1 Cycloclasticus sp. | reverse complement strand
ACGCCTGCGAAATAGACTCAACCCCTTTCGCCTGACAAACGCTTTCGACGGAGCCTTGCGCTTGGATTTCCCCTTGGTGCAGCACAATCACTTGATCAGATGGGTAGACTTCGTCGATTAAATGGGTCGCCCACAACACCGATAGTTGATCGTTACTGCATAAGTCGTGAACATGCTGAACGATGCCCTGCCGGCTTGCTACATCTAGCCCCACTGTTGGTTCGTCTAGCAATAACAGTGACGGCTTGTGTAACAAGGCACGTGCAATCTCTACACGGCGACGGTGGCCGCCGTTTAAGCTGCTCACCTTTTCATCTTTGCGAGCATACATATCTTGCCGCTCTAACTCTTCTTGAATACGCAAGCACGCTTGTCGACGACTCATACCGTGTAATGAAGCGTGATAATGAAGGTTTTGTAGCACACTTAAATCCATATCCAGTGTGCTTTGTTGAAACACCACACCTAATTGAGACAGCGCTTGACATGATTGACGTTTACTATCAAACCCGTTGATAAAAATACCTCCATCGCGACTGTCAAATAAA
This sequence comes from Cycloclasticus sp., assembly GCA_018066825.1. GTDB lineage: Bacteria > Pseudomonadota > Gammaproteobacteria > Methylococcales > Cycloclasticaceae > Cycloclasticus. Next base: position 2,037 of record JAGPVU010000139.1, on the reverse strand, counting down.
TGCGTAATCAGTGAGAATAAGGTGCTTTTACCAGCGCCATTGGGCCCCAATAAAATCGCACACTCACCCGCGTTAACAGAAAAATTGATATCGCTTAAAGCCGGCTTATTGCCATAGGCATAACTTAATGCGTTTACCCTCAACGAAGCCTCAGTAGCACCCATCATTGTTTAACTGCGATACCCCATGGATAACGGCCCACCCGTAGCGACTTTGTCACTTTAAGGTCTTCTACGTTGATGATCGAAATATCATTACTAACACCATTAGTCGTATACAGGCGTTTCAAATCCGGCGAAAAGGCCAAATTCCAAACCCGCTGTCCAACCAATAAATATTTCTTTACCGTCATGGTTTGCATATCCACCACCGCCACTCTATTCGCGGGCCCTAGGGCGACAAACAACACTTTATCATTAGGGTGCACCAGTACCCCGACGGGTTGAACCAATGATTTATCTACCCCCGGTATGCTGAAATGCAGCTTCGCTTCGACTTGTTTACTGCTGACATTAATGCGCGATAAGGAGCCGCCAATTTCAGAGCTCACGAACAAGCGCTGGCTATCGTTTGAAAACGCCGCTGCCCTAGGCCTGGGATCGACCAAGGTATTGGCTTTAATGGTTTGATCTGAGGGGGCAATCCAGTGCACCATATTAGTCGTTTCGGAGGTATTAACCACCCATTGCCCATCAGCGCTGACCGCGATGCCTTCTGGCTCCACACCCACCGGAATTTGCTGAATGACGCTTTTTTTATTTAGGTCGATAACGGTGACCAAGTTATCGTCTTCATTCGACACGTAAAGCCATTGGTCGTTAGGATGAATGGCGAAGGTTTCGGGGTCTTCTCCCGAGGGTAGCTCACCGACGACCTTAAGCGTGGTCACGTCAATTATTTGGATCGTATCGTCATCACTGGCGGCAACGTACAATAAGGTTTGTTGTTTATTTAACGCGATGCCCCTGGGCCGCTGGCCAATCGTTACGGTTTTTAATAATGTGCCAGTTTCACCATTAACAACCGCCAGTGCGTTGTCTTTTTCTAGAGTAATGAACAAGGTATCGGCAAAACTGCTTGCCGATAAAACAATAAGTGCAATTAACAGGTATTTATTCATATAATTAAAAATCTTTAACAGTTGGCTTGTTTTGACATTGGCTCTCAGGCCTATCATACCCTAGCGTATCTAGGTATGTATGCGGGTGGAGGAATTCTTTATGCGGTAAAACCGACACAATAGAGCGATCGGTGGCGAGTAAAATGGGTTGCCTTAATTGTTGATTCCACGGTCTAAATGATAATTTAGTGCCTTTAAACCCAGCTAAACTGAACTGATCGCTGCGCATGAATGCTCGAATTTCACCTGCTTTTATTGTTTGACCACGGGTCACCGCTTCGCCTAGGCTACGCACCGCCAACCAAGCCGCGTAATCTACATCCGTCATCCAACGACCTGCCTGCTTATAAAAGCGATTTTGAATTTGCACGGCCCCCCAACGTTCGTGTGTTCTATGCCACGCCCTAGGGACCGCCCCTTGACTGCCTACAATCGGCCGAGGCAACCAGGTGTTCATCGATACATATTCACCAAACAACCCTTTGATATCCGCCACAACCACCACATCGTACTCTGGACCTTGAGTAAACACAGGGATTTCGGCTTGTGCCGTTCGGCGCGCATCGTGCTGAAAGGCCCAGGTTTTTTCAGCCACTAGGCTCATGCCAAAGCGTTTTGCAGACCGTTTTAGCGCGTTGCTAAACGCGAGATCATCACGATCACTCCCACTGATCAAAAACCATTTCGTCCAACGTTTTTTGAGCATAAATTGGGCCAATGCGTCGGCCCGCATAGCGTAACTGGGAATGGTATGGAAAACACTCTCGTTACAACTCGCAAAGCGTAACGCATCATCAGGCGCAGAGACGTTAAACAAGAGCACCTTGTGCTCAATAGCCAGTTGTGCAATAGATAATAACGTTTCTGCACGAAGATCGGTTAAAACGTAACGATAGCCTTCATCCACCAGTTGCTTA
>JAGPVU010000135.1 GCA_018066825.1 Cycloclasticus sp. | reverse complement strand
GTCGCGACAACGAAACCCCAGTTGATTTAGCACTTCGTTTAGCGGTAGAAAAAGCTAAAGCTTTAAAGGTTCAGTACCCTAACCACCTTATCATCGGCTCAGACCAAGTTGCCATGTTGGGCGAAACTCAATTAACTAAACCGGGGTCACACGATAACTGCGTCAAGCAACTACAGTTATCGTCAGGAAAAACGCTTGCGTTTTATACAGCTGTTTGTGTATTCAACAGTATGACAGGTGATTACAAGGTTGATGTGGATAGTTGCAAGGTGCAAATGAAACATCTAACAAACGAGCAAATTGAGCGCTATGTGGAAAAAGACAAGCCCTATGGATGCGCAGCTGCATTTAAATCTGAGGGCTTAGGTATCGCTTTATTCGAAAAAATAGAGGGTGATGACCCGAATGCCTTGGTTGGTCTGCCTTTGATTAAGCTGATTAAACTGCTTAACCAGATGGGCTTTTCTGTTCTTTAACGTCCATCTAATAGCTCAATCATATAACCATCAGGATCTTTAACAAACGCAATAACGCTTGTGCCGCCCTTCATTGGTCCTGCTTCGCGTACCACTTCGCCGCCTTTGATGCGAATTTTTTCACAGGCTTCGTATACGTCATCAACGCCGATAGCAAGATGGCCAAAACCTGTGCCTAGCTCATAAGCCGAGACATCCCAATTATGCGTCAGCTCGATAACTGCACCGTCTTTTTCACTGTTAAAACCGACAAATGCTAGTGTAAAACGGCCTTCAGGGAAATCCTGTTGGCGTAATAACGACATCCCTAATACCTTAGTATAAAAAGCAATAGAGCGATCCATATCGACAACCCGTAACATTGTGTGAAGTAAACGCATGCCTTTCCTTTAAGTAATGATTAATAAGTTATGAGGACTTTTGTTGCCCCAGGTAATCACGGTAATACTCAATCACCTTTTTAACGTACAGCTGTGTTTCTGGGTAGGGAGGTATGGTATTACCGTATTTACTGACGGCTGACTCTCCAGCATTGTACGCTGCCAATGTGAGTTTAATATTAAACTCAAATAGCTCGAGTAAATAACGTAAGTATTGAGTGCCTCCGCGTATATTTTCGGCGACATTGGTTCTATTTGAAACACCAAATCGTTCGGCTGTTGCCGGCATAAGCTGCATTAAACCGACGGCACCTGCGTGAGATCTTGCGTATTGGTCGTAAGCCGACTCAGCATGAATCACGGCCATAACTAAAGCAGGGTCAACTTTTGACTCTCGCGCTTGTCGTTGAATTAATGGCGTTAACGTACGCCGATTTTGTTGGAAATTTTTATAGGCCACGGTGCCTTTTTTGGGCGTTCGCTTAATTAGTTTATACCCAGGTCCTTCAGGGTTATCGGTAAAAAAAACGTGGCCTCGATCGTCTACTCTTTTATATAGGTCAGCCTGAGCACTCCCCACCGTCATGAATAACAAGCTTAAGATTAATGATAAATTACTTAATAATGGCATTTAAGCTCGCTTTTTTTGAATAACGGATACACTGACATGATAAGCCGCGAATATTAATAAATGTATTAAATCAGAAAAAAACAATCGTGGTTTAACAAACTGTGAACACGGTCACAAATTATGAAATTAATTCATGTAAGGCCGGTTAAATTGCAAATAAACCATAAAAAAACAAATCCTGTACTATTATTGTCCTCAAATTAAGCCATTTATGCATGGCCTGAAGAATAAGAAATACAATAAATTTTAATCAAGGATTTGACATGCTACACACAGATCAACCAAAACAAGCTTCCGAATACCTGAGACAGGTTATCCCTATGCTGTCTCAGCAAAACCTAGCGCCTACACCGATAAACTATGCTGTTTTTTACAGTTATATATCGGGCAGCTCAAAGGCGCTGAATGAGGTTGTTGAAAACACGCTCAGCGAGAAAAAAAGCTTTGATGAGCCAATGATGACCGAACTATATAACAAGTACATCAATGGTTTTTCAACGACAGAACAACAAGACAACATCCAGCGTTTACTTGAAAAAGTGATGAGCGAAGCGTCTGATGAAATTGGTCAGGTCAATCAGGGTGCAAACGAATTTGATACTACTCTCAATAAACATTCAACAGCATTGTCTAGCATTAACGACCCCCAAGCTGCTGCATTGGTTATGCAACAACTTATGCAAGACACACGAGCAATGATCAAAAATAATGCACAAGTGCAAGCTCGTATGCAAGAAACCAATGAAGAAATTGCTAAAATGAAGCTAGAACTTGAAGCGGTAAAGGCCATCGCTGAAAAAGATTCATTGACGGGGTTAAAAAACCGAGGAACGTTTGATAAAGCAATCGAACAACTCCTTAATGACGACGCCTCCAGCAATGCAACATTAATCATGTTGGATATTGATCACTTTAAACGGATCAATGATAATTTTGGCCACTTAGTCGGCGATCGCGTCATCCGTTATGTGTCTGCCCTATTAAAACAGGTTATTGGTAAAGAGCACCTTGTTGCACGCTACGGCGGCGAAGAATTTGCAGTGATCATAAAAAACAAATCCGTTAAAGAGATTTTACCATTAGCCGAAAAGATCAGAGGCTCAATGGCCAATAGTAAGTTGCAACGCAAAGGCAGTGGAGAAACCATTGGACAAGTTACATTATCTGTAGGACTGACTTCTTTGAAATCTGATGATGACATCGAAGCCTTTATTGAACGTGCCGACAGAGCGCTTTACGAAGCCAAAGAAACTGGGCGAAACAAAGTCATCAGCATTTAATGCGAAAACGCATTTAACGAAAAAACGTAGCAAAAAGGCTCATTTAATGAGCCTTTTTTGTATCCGCTGAGAAGCCAACAGTCCAGCGATTAAGCCAAAGACTACAAGCACACTTAGATGTAACATGATATGCGTTACTTCGCCGCCCGTCATTAGGGGGCGCACCAACGATATCGCGTGATACAAGGGTAATGACTTAGCCAACACCTGTACCATACTCGGCAAACTGTCTATTGGAAAGAACACACCGCTCAGCAATACCATCGGAGTAATGACCAGGGTTGTGTAGTACAGAAAAAAATCATAACTCTTCGCACGTGAGGTTACTAATAGCGCTAATGAGGCAAAACATAGGCCGGTTATAAAAGCGATTGGTAAGATAAACAAAGCCCAAGCATCAGCAATCAAACCTAAGGCTGTCGCGACAACAAGTATCGCACTCACACTGATTAAGCTTTTTGTCGCCGCCCATAACACTTCGCCAAAGACCACTTCTGAAACGCTCACAGGCGTTGACAACATACCCAGCCAGGTTTGTTGCACGTCCATTCGCGTATAGGCTGAATACATGCCTTCAAAACTTGCTGAGTTAACAGCACTGGTACAGATAACACCTGATGCGAGAAAAGCCATATAACTCATGCCCTGCACCTCACCAACGAACTGCCCTAAGCCATAACCCAATACGAGTAAATAGAGGAAAGGTTCACCAAAATTACCTATTAAGGAAGGGCCTGCTAACTTACCCCACACACGCATATTGCGGGTCCATATGGCGGCGCTGCGTTGTAAAAAAAGGGTGATAGAAAAGGTATTATTCACGTAGATCTCGCCCTGTCAGTTTAATAAATACATCCTCTAAATTGGCCGGTCTATATAAATAGTCATCGTGTGTGCCTTGCTCAAGGATGTCCAACGCATGTTTTAATTTATCGCCGTAAAAAAAACTAATATCCCCCGATTTTTCAAAGCGTTTAATAGAGCCGTCTTTATTTAACTGTCCTATCAATACGTCATCCGCGGCATGTACTTCCAGAACGTGGGTTTCAATTTCATCGCGAATTAATTGCTTTGGTGGCGCGTCGGCCATAATCAACCCGTGATCCATCACCATCACTCGATCACACAATCTTTCAGCCTCTTCCATATAATGGGTGGTCAAAATTAACGTTAACCCTTGTTTTTTTAATTCACGCAGTTTTTGCCAAATGGCTTGTCGGGCTTGTGGGTCTAGACCTGTTGTCGGTTCATCCAAAATCAATAGTTTTGGTTTGTTTATCAGGGCTCTGGCTAGGGTTAATCGCCGCCGCATACCCCCGGATAACTCGGCTATTTTACAATCCGCCTTATCCTGTAATGAAGCAAACTCAAGCAGCTCAACAATGCGCTGCTTTAATACCGTTTTTGAAAGCCCGAAGAAACGACCGTAGACGTATAAGTTTTCCTGCACCGTGAAATCAGGGTCTAAATTATCCATTTGTGGCACAACGCCAATATTTTCGCGTATTAATGAAGCATTTTCAGGCATCGATAAACCCAAAACAGTCAACTCACCAGCATCAATAGGACAATGGCCAATAAGCATTCGTAAAGTGGTGGTTTTGCCGGCTCCGTTGGGGCCAAGGATGCCGAAAAAACAACCCGTTTCAATATTAAGGTTTAGTTTGTTTACAACAGGAAGGCCGTTATACGCCTTGTATAACTGTTTGGTTTGAACGATGCATTCTTCTGAATTAACTACTGTCATTACGGGTACTAAAAGCTTTTATCATTTTGGTAATAGTATAACCGCCTAAAACGAACAGCTTATTAAAAACTTGTTTTATCTGAGCTTTTGTTGAGTTAGTTCGTCACCTCAGGCAGAAGACCCAAACTTATACGATACCTTAAGCGATATGTAATATAAGACGGGTAACCTAGATTAGGCCACTTTGCCAGCGCCTATAATCAATCAAGACATCGACATCCCATAACGTTGGTAATAGGTGGTGCGTTAAGCCGCAGCGTTGTAACGAAACCAGTGTGCTATCCAACACAGAAGCCCCCCCCCAAACAACGTCCTCAAACATTAAAGGGTCAGTTTTTTTG